>DATLDY010000245.1:0-16613 GCA_035525655.1 Burkholderiales bacterium | reverse complement strand
ATCCTCGATCAAGTGGCCTTGCGCGAGGCAGTGCAGGGCCTGGCGAAAGCCTTGCGGCCGGATGCGGCGCTGGCTCCAGCGCACCAGCTCGAGCGCGATCGGCGGCGAGGCTTTCGCCAGCAGCGTCGGCGATCGCCGTTCAGCGAGGCCCTCCGGCCCGAGCTCGTCGAGCTCCCGCAACCGCTCCTCGCGCTTCTGCTCATCGCCCCGATAGCCGCCTGCCGGAGCCAGCAGGATCATGCTGCGCACGCGCTCCGGATGTGCCGCCGCGTAGGCCGCGGCCATCCGGCAGCCGAGCGAGTTGCCGACGAGGATCACATCCTTGAGGAGCAGCCGCTCGATGAACTCGTGCAGCGCCTGCGCGTAATCGGCCGCGCGCGGCGCCTCCATCGGCAGGAAATCGGATTCGCCGTAGCCCGGCGCATCCCAGGCGATGAGGCGATGGCCCTTCAGCGTCTCGAGCTGGAAGAGCCACGCCGCCGAGCTCGCGCCGATGCCGTGGAGGAGGACCAGCGCCTGGCCGGCGCCGGTCTCGCGATACGAAATGGTCTTCGACTTCCGCGGCGCAAATTGTGCGATTCGCTCATCGAGCATGTCGGCTATTCTCCCCGGGATGAGCGCACCCCGCAGCGTTGAGATCGTCGGCGGCGGCTTCGCCGGCCTCGCCGCGGCATGCGCGCTCGCGCAGCGCGGCTGGCGCGTGCGCGTCCACGAGCGCGCCGATCGCCTGCGAACCGCGGGCGCCGGGATCAATCTCTACGAGAACGGCCTGCGCGTGCTCGAGGCGCTCGGCGCCGGCGCGGAAACCATCCGCGGCGGCGCACGCCACCTGGTGCGCGAGACACGCGACCAGCACGATCGGCTGCTCTCGACGCATCCGTGGAATGTGCGCGTGTACGGCGTGCTGCGCCAGCGCATGGTCGACGCGCTCGCGGGCGCCGCGCGGCGCGCCGGGGCCGAGATCCTCACCGCTTCGGAAGGTATTGGCGCCACCGCAGATGGCGTGCTTACCCTTGCTAACGGGCAAACGACGCGGGCGGATCTCATCATCGCCGCCGACGGCGTCAACTCGCGCATCCGTGATGCGCTCGATCTGGTCGCCCATCGCCGCTATCTTCCCGACGGCGCCATCCGCCTGCTAATCCCGAAGGTCTCGCCGGACGAGGCCACCGACGGCCGCACGATCGAGTATTGGTCCGGCAACCGCCGCTTCCTCTACAACCCGTGCAGCGACACGCACCTTTATCTCGCCATGACGGCGCTGCACACCGACGCCGCGGCGCGCGCGGTGCCGGTCGACAAGGCGCTATGGAAGCAGGCCTTCCCGCACCTCGCGCCGCTCATCGAGCGCATCGGCGACGTCGCGCGCTACGACCGCTTCGAGTACATCCGCCTGAAGCGCTGGTCGGCGGGCAGGGTAGCCGTGCTCGGCGACGCAGCCCATGCCATTCCGCCCAACATCGGGCAGGGCGCGGGGTGCGCGATGATGAACGCGCTGTCGCTCGCCGTGTTCCTGGATCGGCACGCCGACGTGCCATCGGCGCTTCAGGCGTGGGAGCGCGCCGAGCGCCCGCTGACCAACCACACGCAGAGGATTTCGCTTCTGTTCGGGATGCCGGCCTTCTGGCCGCCGAAGCTGCGCGCGCTGTTCTACTCGATCGCCGCGCGCTCGCAGTGGCTCACGGACCAGCGCACGCGCACCGCGCGCCACGTCCCGACCGGAACTTAAATAGGGACAGACCCTATTTATTTTTTAAATAGGGTCTGTCCCTATTTATTTGAGCCAGCCCTTCTCCGACAAATCGAAGATCACGCCGTCGGGGTCCTTGTACTTGACCTCGAAGTTCGCCTCTTCCTTCGACTTGCCAAGCGTGTAGAAGAACTTGCCGCCCGCAGCCTCGACGCGCTTCTTTGCTTCCTCGAGGTCGTCGACCTGGAAGCCGAAGTGGTGGGCGCCGACGAAGTTACCGGCGTCCTTGAGCCCGGAGCCCGACTCGCCTTTGTATTTCAGCAAAGCCAGGTTGATGACGCCGTCGCTGAGATAAACCCCTGAGCCCATCTCGAGGTGCTCTTCGCCGACCCGCTTTAGATCGAACACCTTCTCGTAGAAGGCGGCCGCCTTCTCGAGATCCTTCACCACGACCGCTATGTGCCGCAGCTTCGCCATGCGGCGAGTATAGATCAGCCGATCCGCGTCAAAGGGCCGTATCGATGATGCGATCCGCCCGCGCGAGCATTGCAGGCGGGATGTGCAGCTTCATCTGCGTCGCCGTGCGGCGATTCAGGCCGAACTCGACCACCGCGGGAAGCTCGACGGGCAAGTCGGCAGGCCGCGCGCCTTTGAGGATGCGATCGACGAAGTAGGCGAGTCGCTTCCACAGCGCCCCTCGCTCCGGCCCGTACGAAAGCAGATGGCCTGCCTCCGGAAAGGCGATCCAGCCGGCCGCGCTCGGGATGCGGTGCCGCAGGAAGAACTCGGCGAGCGGCCGGCGCTGGCCGACCATCAACGCGTCGGAGAAAAGCAAAGCCGCGTCCGGCTTGTCGGCCGCGACCTTCGGCAGAACGCCGGCGAGCTCTGCGGGCGTGCGCGCTTCGTAGTAATTCACCGCGATGTCGAACTGGGCTGCCGCCGCCTGGGAGGCGGCAAGCTCGTGGCGCTGACCGGCATGCTCCGGACTCGCCAGGAAAGCAAGACGCCGCAGCTGCGGCTGGATCTGCTTGAGGAGCTCGACGCGCTTTGCGATCAGGTCGAGCGCCATCATGGAAACGCCGGTCGCGTTGCGCCCGGGCCGCGGGTAGCTGTCGACGAGGCCGGCGTCCACCGGATCCCCGCTGTGCAGGAACACCACCGGTATCGCCGGCGAGAGGCGTACCGCCGCGCCGATGCCGCTGCCGTTCGCCACGACCACGGCAGGGCGTTGCGCCGCCATCGCCGCGGCGAGCTTCGCCGCCTGCTCGGCCGAGTAGTTCGCAAAGCCGCGGTCGAGGACCAGGTTCTGCCCCTCGCGATAGCCATAGTCGGCCAAAGCGGCCACCAGCGACGGAAAGAACCCGGCGGCATCCGCTTGCGTGCCGCCGGAGAGAAAAGCGATGCGGTGCGCGGCGCCGGACTGCGCTCTGGCCGGATTGACTCCCAGCGCAAGCGCCGAGGCGGCGCCGAGCAGCAGACGGCGCCGCGGGTTCATTTCGCCTGCTTGAGCGTCACCGTGTAGAGAACGACTTCGCCCTTGCCGATGTTCTTGGCTGAAGCGTTGTCGGGCCCGGACTGGTACACCTGTCCTTCCTTCCATTCGATCTTCTCGACCTTGCCGTCCTTGTGGCGGCGCTCGATGGTCGTGCTGCCCTTCAGCACGCGGCCGATGCGATAGCCGCGCGGCTCCATCGGGTTTTCTTCGCCGGGCTTGAACACCGACTCGGTGACTCGCACCTTGTCGTTGTCGAGGAGCACCTTGGCCGCGCGGACCGGTGCTTTCTTCTCGGCTTTCTTGTCTTGCGCTGCGACAGACCCTGCGAGCAGGAATGCAGGGACCAGTATTGCCATTACACAAGCGGACTTGCTCATGGCCATCTCCCTCTCGTTTTCCTTTTGCCCGCCGGGGTGGCGGGCGAGCGCATCCTAGCGCCGTTTGGGCAGATCGAGCCGAACCGCCTTCTGCATATCCGCCTTCACCTGCTCCTGGCTGCGCTCGTAGACCAGCTCGCGGCCCATCGCGCTGCCGGCGTACGCCATGGCGTTTCTAGTCGGCGAGAGCGTGCAGCGGACGTTGTGGACGCCTTCGCCGAGCACGATCTCGATGGCCTCGGGGCGCTTGTTGAGGACCACGACCTCGAGCGTCTGGCCGGTGGAGGTGACGCGGACGGTGATCTTCTCGGAGTACATGCCGCTATTGTTCAGGAAAAGGCGGCGGCGCGCTTAACCCTGATCGCCCTGAAGACCAGCAGGTGCCCGAACAAGGCCGCCTGGACCAGGAAAGTCGGCAGCCACACATACGGAAGTGTGCTCGGGAGCAGATTGGGCGGATCGTTCATGAACTGCCGGAACGGGACCGGGCTGGAGAGGATCGCGATCCCCACGATAGTGGCGAGCAGCACCAGCCCGATGATGTTCCATGCGGCAACCAGCCGCACGGAGCGGCGGCCTGTCCAGAGCCACAATGCCAGCGCAGCCGCGAGGACGCCGCTGACGATGTCGAAGTTCTGCCCCGCGTAAGTCATCTGCACCGGGATCACGCCTTCGGAGTAGAGCCGGTGCAGCACCCATTCGAGCGGCACGCGAAACACCTGGAAGCCGACGAGCGCGGCGAGCGGAACGCCGGTCGCCAGGCGCGAACCAAAGGCGGAAAAGGCGAGAACCAGGGTGCAGAGCGTGATCAGGCCGCCCAGGATGAAGCCCGGTGGCGGAAACGGCGAGTAGCGATCGAGTACGCCCTGGCTGGCGAGGACTGCAGGTACGACCAGGTAAAAGAGCAGGACGACTGCCACCACGGCTGGGCTGCGAGCCCGCGTCACGCCGGCGTATGCAAAAAGCGCTGCGACCGACAGTACGACGATGACGAAGAGGGCTCCGGTCATCGGCTGGGAGAGCTCAGGACGGTGCGCGAAGGCGCGCGCGCACGAGCTCGATGTGCGAGCGCAGCGAGTAGAGCTCGTCGGCATAAGCGAGCGGCACGCGGACGGTGGCGACGCGGGTATCCAGCTTTTCAAGGGACGCCAGCAGCTCGGCGCGCGGACGCTCGTTCTCGTCGAGCTCGTGCTCGATGGCGCGCAGGTTGCGATACCAACGGAAGATGCGCGAGCGCACGCGGAAGCGGTACAGCGGCGGCACCAGCCGCGAGAGCGGGATCAGGATCGCGACGATGGAAAAGAGCGCGACCCACATCCGGTCGATCAGGTTGGCGAGCCAGAAGGGCAGGTAGCGCTGCAGGAGCGGCGGTCCCTGGCGGTAATAGCGCTCGGCATCCTTCGCGAGCGCGAACTCGTTGTGCTCCGCGCTCGGGAACTGCCCGGCGCGCGCGATCCAGCCGGGCGCGCTGTGCAGGCGCGTGGCGGCCTGCACGAAGAGCTGGATGATGGCCGGATGGACGCCCTCGCGCGCGACGAGCGACGTGGTGGTGGCGATGAGCTGGATGTCCTTCGGCGGCACGTCGAGCGCGAGGTGCGCGACGCCGCGCGGCAGGATCACCGGGCTGATGTAGCGATAACGGCGCGCATAGGCCTCGGCGTGGACGAACTCGAACAGGCGCACGCCGGGCGTCTGCAGCAGCATCTGCACCATCTGCGCTTCGGGCGCGGAGACGAGGATGATCGCATCGAGCTTGCCTTCCAGGAGCCCGACGACCGCCTCGGTCTCGCCCAGCGTGGAGCGCGTCAGCTCCTCGCGCTCGATCTGGTTGGCCGCGAGCAGGCGCATGGCGATGCCGGGCGCGCCGCTGCCGCGCATGCCGACGTTCACTTTCTTTCCGCGCAGCTGGGTGAGCGAGACGAAGTCCTTGATCGAGTCGTCGCGGTAGAAGATCCACACCGGATCGAAGAACAGGCTGCCGAGCGACATCACCGGCTCGGCGTCTTCCTCCTCCTTGGTGCGAATGGTCTCGCTTGCGCCGCCCTGCACGAACGCGACATCGACCGCCTGCTTGTGGTCGCGCAGGAGGACCAGGTTCTCGCGCGAGCCGAGCGTCGGGCGCAGCTCGACCTGGATGCCGAAGCGTTTCAGCTCCTGTGCGTAGCGCTTGCCGAACTCGGCATACGCGCTGTTCTCGGGCCCGGTGGCGAGAACCACGCGCTTCGGCGGCGTCGGGTCGAGCAGGATGTAGGCGCCGACCAGGAGCGCGATGCCGAGCAGGATGAACGGGCCAAACGCGATGAGGAGATCGCGGATCGAGACCAGCGTCTCGCGGACGATGCGCGGCACTAGGCGGCGACTTTTTCCGTTATCGGGGCCTTCGGCAGCCAGGCTTCGCCCGGCTCGAGCTCGAAGCTGAACTGCAGCTCATAGCCCGACCCGGTCTTCACGAAGTTGCCGATCAGCGCCTTCGTCACGCCGAACTGCGAGTCGGTCTCGAGGTGCGGGTCTTCGGGATCGTAGACCTGCGACGCGATGGTCTTGTAGCCGGCCTTGTGGATGAGAAAGTGCAGGTGTGCAGGACGCATGTTGTGCCGCTTCTGCGCGGCGAGCAGCGCGCCCGTGGGGCCGTCGGTGGGCACCGGATAGCCGGCGGGTTTCACGCTGCGGAAGCTGAACGAGCCGTCGGCCTGCGTGGTGAAGATGCCGCGCAGGTTCATCTCGGCCTGCTGCGGATCCTGGTTCTCGTAGAGGCCGGCGGGCGAGGACTGCCAGATGTGCACGTCGGCGGCAGCGATCGGCTTACCTTCCATGTCCGTGACCCGGCCGCGGAACAGCAGCGCCGCCCCCGGCGTCGGCGAGCGCAGGATGGAATCGCCGTCCTTGCAGCGCGGCGCGTCGGCGCGATAGAACGGCCCGAGATTATTGGCCTGCGTCGGCCGCGCACCGCGCGCGCCGTTGTTCATCAGGCAGATCAGGTTCGACACGCCGAGCGCGCCGGCGAGCAGCATCGCCTCGTTGTGGCTCGGCGTCGTGCGCTTGCCGATGGCGTTGACGAGGCCGATCGCGTCCTGGAACTCGCGCTCGGTCATCTTCGCCTCGCGCACGAAGGCGTGCAGGTGCTTGACGAAGAGGGAGAGCAGCTCCTTGGTGCGCGCGTTCGGCGTGCGATGCATCTCGTGCAGCACCGCCGCGGTGACGTCGTCCTGGGTCTCGATGATCATCGACTTCCTCCGGGGGGAGGAAGTCTACTTCAGCCCCTGTGCCGCCCGCCGCCGTGACCGCCGTTGTTTCCTCGATGACCGCCGCCGCCGTTGCCGTTCGACTGATGACCGCCGACGCTGTTGCGGAAGGATTGCATGACGGGGCCGGAATGCACCACCGGCGCGCTCTGGATGATCGGCGCGCGGCGCGACTCGGGGACGGCGCGGTACGGACGAACTTCGACGGCCCGCGGCGTGGGCATCGGACCCGAAGGCCGAACGTGTCCGATGGGCTGGCGCACGACGTGCACAGGCTGCGGCATCACGCGCACCGGTTGCACCACGCGCACGGGATGCACGATGCGCGTGACGTAGACCGGGCGCGCGACCCACGGCCGCCAGTACACCGGGCGATACGCCGGCCACCACCAGGTCCCGTACACGACGTACGGGTTGTAGTACGGCGCGTACACCACGTTCGGATAGACCGGCTGCACGTAGATCGCGTCGTTCTGGCGATATACGTACTGCTGGTCGGTGGTGCGCAGGTTGCCGTTCGCCTCGGCGCGAGCGCGAAGCTGCTGGATGGTGCCGTTGATCAGCGGGTACGAGCCGGAATAAGCCTCGCCGAGGTCGGCGACCCACTGCGGGCTTTCCGCCATGCGGCCGAGGATGTCCGGATAGGCGACGAGCGCCTTCACGCTCGGATGCCACATCTCCGGCTCGACCGCACGCAGCGCCTGGTCGCCGATGAGGTTCGGATTGGCCCGCGACCATGCACCGGCGGCGGCCACGTCCTGCGGGTAGATGGCGGCAGTCAGGACATGGGTGAGCAGCGGATCGGGGTAAAGCGCGATCGGCGCGAGCATCGCATCGAGCTCCGCCTGGCTGAAGGCGCGCTGGGCGTGCGCGTTCAGGGCTCCGAGGCAGAGCAGGAGGCAGAGCAGGGTGCGGATGAGGCTTCTCACGCTGCCAATGTAGGCTTCGGCGCCCCGCGCTGCTGCATCAATGTGTAACCAGATGTATGGGCACGGAAACTGCACTCCTGCGTGGCATGAGAACCCTCGCAGCCCTGTGCCTCGTCCTGTCTACCAGCCTGGCCTATGCCGACAAGGCGGCGGACAAGGCGGCGGACAAGGCATCCATCGATAAGTACTTCAAGGCCCTTGACCTGAACGGCGACGGCTACGTGTCCATGGCCGAAGCGGCGGGCGACCCGGTGGTCGTGTCGCGCTTCGACCGGGGTGACCGGGACCGCGACGGCAAGCTATCGGCGAAAGAGTTCGCCAACCTCAGCAAGGTGAAGGTGCGCGTCGCCAAGGCGAAGAAAGACAAGGGCAAGGAGGAAGAGCCCTCGGCTGCCGTCGGCGGCACCGTGCGCCCGATTTCCACGCGCGCCGAGCGCCGGCGCGAGCGGATGCTGAAGGACCGGGCCGAAGGCGGCGGCTAGGCGCTCAGTTTCGAGCGCACTTCGTCGAGCACCCGGTCGGCGGTGCGCGGCATGTTCTGCTTCAACCAGATGAGCGCGGCCTGCCCGAGGGGCATCTCGGTGTGCGGGCGGTGGTTGGCGGCGAGCTTGAGCAGCATCTGCGCGAGCGGCTGGTCGAGCACATCCTTGGCCGCCTCGCGGACCGCATCGTTGAAGCGCGCGTAGTCGCGCGCCGGAATCAGGTGCGTATGGCAGCGGCACACGCTCTCCAGCGCGCCGCCGTAGGACTCGGGATCCAGCGGATCCATCTGGTAGGCGCAGAAAAGGGAAAAGGTCTGCAGCCGGCCGAGCTCGTTCCAGAATTCTTCCAGCCGGATCGCGGCGTGGCGCTCGCCGCGCTGCCAGAGGATGTCCACCATCTCGCCGTAGGCGCGCACGGTCGGGTACTGCAGGCGCATCTCGGCGATGGCGCCGCCGCACGTGCGGTGGAAGGCGGTCCATTCCGGCGTGCCGTTGACCATGAACGCCGCGAGTGTCTCCTCGGCGTCGAGCATGCGCAGGGCGGGCGAGGGATACAGGTGCTCGCGGCCGAGGGCTTGGGCGAACCGCGCGCGGTTCTCGGGGCGGGCGATCACGATTGCGCCCTCGCCCTGGCGCAGTCCGGTGGCGAGGTATCGCGTTACTGCGTCGGCGAGGAATTGCGGGTCGCTATAAACCTGGACGAAGTGGTCGTGCGATCCGGGCTGGGCGACGAGCTGCGGCCAGTTCTGCGTATCCAAGCTTGACGGCATGCATCACTTTTAGCGGGTCTGCGGAACTGACGCTAGCGGCGAGCGCCGCGCTCGCGTGTCGCTCTTTCTCCGACTACGCGGCGGCCCGTCGCGCCTCTATCGGGAATTTCCTCTCAGCGCTGTCACCGGTTACTGACGCGGCGCGGCTTCGCGTGGCAACGATCGCCTTCACCGGCAGGTGATCCGAGGCGCGCGCGGCGAGCGGCGTGCGGTGTGCCTTGAGCGCAAGCAGCGTGGGGCGCGGCCGCACCCACACGCGATCGAGCGCGAAAAGCGGCCATCGCGACGGAAAGGAGCGCTCGGCAACGGAGCGGCCGAGGAGGCGGTTGAACCAGCGCAGCGGCCGGCTGAAAGGGAACCACTCGTTGATGTCGCCCAGCATGACGAGCCGCTCCTGCGTGTCGCGCACCATCTCCAGGAGCTTGCGGACCTGCCAGCGGCGCTCGGCGGCGAAGAGGCCGAGGTGGGTGACGATCACGCGCACGCGCTCGCCCTCGACCTCGAGGTCGACATCGAGGGCGCTGCGCGGCTCGCGCCGGCCATAACCCAGGGCGAGCTGGCGCACCTCCAGCACTTTTCGTTTCGTGAGCAAGGCATTGCCGAACGGGCCGTCGTGCTTCACGAGCGTCATCCCCGGGATGACCTGCATGCCCAGGCGCCGGCCGATGTAGTCCAGGCGATAGTCGACTTCCTGCAGCCCGATCGTGTCGCAGCCCATCTCGGCGATCACATCGGCTATGCGCGCGGCGTCCTTGCGTCCATCGGTTCCGACGCAGCCGTGGACGTTGTAGGAGGCGATGCGCAGGCAGCTCTCGGGAAGCTCGTCCGAGAGCGCCTGCCAGTTAGCCAGGCTGTCGTCGTGCCGACTCATGCGTCGCCGCATCCTGCGCGGTGATGCGCCGGCTCATGCGCATGAACCAGCGTTTCACCGCGACGATGCCGCCCGCGAGAAGCCCGATCGCGCCGCCGACGAGCCACCAGTTCACGTCGCCGGTGCCGGTGAGCGCGGTCTCGATCGCGTCGCCGAAGATCGTGGTGGCGAGCGTGCCGGGGAGGAGACCGATCGCCGTGCCCACCATCACGTGCCACACCTTCATGCGGATCGCGCCGGCCACGATGCTCTCCACCGCGAAAGGCGCGATCGGCACGAGGCGCAGCAGCGTCATCGCGAGCAGGCCGTACTTCTTCAGCACCTCGATCATGCGATCGAGCTTCGGCCCGGAGAGCCGCCTTACCGTATCGCGGCGCATTCGGCGCCCGATGTAATAGGTGACGACCGACGAAGCGACGATGCCGGTGAGCGCGTAGAGGAAGCCCATCCACGGGCCGAAGGCGATCACCGCGGCGAGCGTGATCAGCGGCCGCGGGAACATCACCAGGCAGGCCGGCGTATAGGACGCCATCAGCACGAGCGGCGCCCACCACCGGCTGCCGAAATCCTTGGCCCAGCCGAGGATGGTGTCGGCGCTCACCGTGTGGGCGAGCGGCGTCCAGCGCCACAGGGCGGTCAGGCCGATGAGGACGACCGCCAGCACGGCGAGCTTGCCCCACGCCGGCTTCTCCGGCTTGTCGGGCTCGTCCTGGTGGCGATCGAGGAGCAGCGCCTCGAGGGCGATCGGCTCGTCCGGGTCGGCGACCGCGGCGACGTTCACCACGGCGTCGGACCATTCGGGCAGCGAGTCGAGCTCGCGCATCGAGCGGCCCTCATGCATGAGCACCTTGATCGCACCGTGCAGGCTTCCGACGCGCTCGATCTCGACGCGCAGCTTCTCCACCGGCACGCCGAGGTGCTCGGCGAGCAGGCGGTCGCGAAAGCGCCGGATGACGTTCGCTACCTGCGGGCGCCCGCGCGCCTCGATCGCGATATCGGCCTCGGTATCGAGGCCGAGCGAGCGGTTGCAGAGGTTCGAGCTGCCGATGCGCACGATGCGGTCGTCGACCACCATCACCTTCGAGTGCACGTCGACGCAGCAGCCTTCGGTGAGGTTGGGCACGTGCGGGAAGTAGACGTTGAAGCGGCCGTAGCGGTCGGCCTTGCGCAGGCGCTCGATGAGGCGCGTGCGCAGGACGTGCATCGTATGCTCTTCGAGCCAGCCGTGCGACAGGAGCCGGAGCACGAGGACCACTTCCGGGCCGTCGGGCTCCTGCAGGCGCTTCTCGATCGCCGCGGCGATGCGCGGCGCGGTGAAGTACTGGTTCTCGATGTATAGGTGATGGCGCGCCGTCCCGATCATGTCGAGGTACAGCTTCTCCACCTCCCTGATCGCCGGCTGCTCGCCGCGCGGCGGCGCGGTGCGTGCGATGCCCACCTCGACCGATTGCATGTCGGGCTGGTAGCTCGCCGGCCACGGATCGTTGTCGCTGATGCCGCGGAAGGTGACCGGCTTCAGCTTCTGCCCGGTCGCGTTCGCCCAGCGGTCGCGCGCATGCGCGGCGAGCTGGCGCGCCGCCTCGCCGTCGAGCGCCACCATGATGTCGTGGAACGGCGGGTACGGCTTGCCGTACGCCGTGCGCCGCGGATCGTCGGGCGTGTGCTCGGGACTGTCCCAGCGCCTCACGGTGAGGTCGATGCCGCCGATGAAAGCGACCGTATCGTCGATCACCACGATCTTCTGGTGATGCGAGCCCGCCACCGGGTGCGTGTCGTCGTAGCGCAGGTGCACGCGCCGCGCGGGCGTCCAGCCGAAGCCGTAGAGCGGCGGGAACTCGCGGTCCGTGCCGAACACCATCGGGTAGTCCCAGTTGAGGACGTGCACGTTGAGCGACGAGCGCCGATGGACGAGGTAATTCAGGAATTCGCCGAGCAGCGCCGGCGGCCCGCCGGCCGGCACCGGATCGAAATGCAGCTGCGTCTGGCTGTTGAAATCCCAGCCGAGAATGACGATCGAGCGCTTCGCGCGCAACGCCGCTTCGTAGAACGCGCGGAAGTAATCGCAGGCGTCGACGAGGAACGCGACGCGCTCGGCGCGGGCCACACCCCACACGTTGTAGCCCGGGCGCAGGATCGACGGGCTGCCATTGCCGGTCTGCGCCTTCGCCGCGGTCGAAGCGCCGTTGGTGCCGCGGCGGCGCATGCCGCGATCGAGGTAGAGCACGCTGCCCATTGGCGTTGTTTAACGCGATCCCGTGCTGACCGGCGGCAATGCGCGCGGCACGCCCGGCGCGGCCGGCGTAAGCGGCGCGACCCGCGTCGCGTTCTGTCCGGACGCCGGCGCCGTCACGCCGGGCGTGGACTGCGGCGGCGTATCGCTGATGCCGCGCGGGAACAGGCTGTCGCTCGTGTTGCCGCGCGCCGTGCTGCCGCCCGCGGCGCTCGTCGCACCGTTCGGCGCCGTCCTGCCCTGGACCGCAACCGCGGGGCTTTGCTGGGCGATGACGCCGGTCACCGGCGTCGGGCCGAGGTTCGTGTTGAGGCTGCCGCCGACCAGTGTCGCGGCGAGCTGCTGCGCCGTCGGCGTGGCGATGCCGCGCGAGATGAGCGACTGGCGCGCGCCTTCGAGCACCTGGGCGATCTGCAGCGCGCTCATCGGTCCGGTCGGCGTGAACGAGGCGACCTGCGAGCCGCCGTTGGCGAGCGGGGTGGTGAGCGTGACCGGCTGGCCGAGCGCGAGGCCATTCACCAGCGCCGCGAAGTTGGCGTCGCCGCCCGCAAAGGCGACGAGCTGCGGCGCGAGGCGCATCACTTCGAGGGTTGGGGGCACGGCGCTGACGGTGGGCACCTGTTGCACGAACTGGGCATGCGCGCCGGCGTGGAACGCAAGAGCGGCGGCGAGGAGAAGGGCTCGTTTCATGTGTTTCCTATCGGGGAAGAATCCCTGGCAGCTCGTACACGCCGTTCAGGGTCATGATCGGCCCGCCGACAAGCGCGGTGCGGATCTGGTCTTCGGAAGGATTGAGGATGCCGAGCGCCGCGAGCTGCTGCAGCGCGAGCTCCCGCGTTGCCACCCGGGCAGACGGCGGCGCGGTTCCGCCGGCAGCGGCCGAAGGCCCGGCTGTCGAGGGCAGCGGCGTGCCCGCCGCGACGACCTGGCTGCGGATCGTCGCGGGCCGTCCCGCGGTGGCCAGCAGCCCGGGCGCGTGGATGCGTCCGCTCGGGATTTCGATCGGCCCGCCGGCCAGCATGCGCGCGATTTCCTCGGCCGTGGGCTGCGGCTCGCCAAGCGCCTGGAGCTGCGTGCGCGCCTGCTCGATCAGTGTCACCGCTTCCGGCGCCGACAGGCGTCCGCCCGGCTGGAAGCTCGTTACCTGGACCATGCCGCTTCGCAGCGGCGTGACGAGCATGACTTCGCTGCCGCTGGTCAGCGCGGAAAGCAAGTTTTGCAAGTTGGGATCCGCCGTCTGCGCGCCTGCAAACAACGGCGCAGCAAGCGTCGCGAGCGCGAGGGCGGCGGCGGCGAGCAAACGGGGCGGCATGCCCCCTCTATTGCAATTTACATGCCGCCGATCTTCAGGAGCTTCTTGGCATTGCCGCTCAGGATCTTCTCGCGGTCCTCGGTGGACAGGGGCACATCCTCCATCCAGCGCATGCCGGGCGGATTAGCCACGTACGGGTAGTCGACCGAGAAGAGGATCCGATCCACGCCCATCTCCATCACGCTGCAAAGGAGCGCGGGCGTCGAAAAGTTGCCGCTGGTCGTGATCCAGAAATTGCGGCGGAAGGTTTCGCGGAACGGCGTGGTGCGATTTCCCTGGCGGCCGAACGTCATGTCGATGCGCCACAGGAGGAACGGCAGTCCTTCGCCGAGATGGCCGAGGATGATCTTCAGGTCCGGGTACTTCTCGAATACGCCGGAGAGCACGAGCCGCAGTCCCTGCGTGGCCGTTTCCACCGTGAATCCCCATCCGGCCGTGAGGATGCTCGGGAAGTCCTTCACATAGTCCTTGTAGTACGCCTCGACCACCGCCGGATGCGGGATGGCCGGGTGCATGTAGAGCGGCACATCGAGCGCCTGCGCGCGCTCGAAGATCGGCCAGAAGCGCTTGTCGTCCAGAAATAGTCGCTCGTTCCCGACCGACGTCAGTCCATGGACCATCGCACCCTTGAAGCCAAGCTTCGTCACCGCTCGCTCGAGCTCGTCGGCCGCGGCCTTCGGGTTCGCGGTGGGCAGCGATGCGAAGCCGAGGAAGCGGCCTTTCGATGCCTTCACCGTCTCGGCCAGCCGATCGTTCGCGCTGCGCGCGATCGCCGGCGCCTTATCCGGATCCAGGCGCTGCGTCGCGGGCGCAGTGTGCGAGAGGATCTGCAGGTCGATCTTCGCTTCGTCCATCTCCCGGATGCGCAGCTCGCCCACGTCCAGCAGGCGATCGCGCAGCGCCGGCATCTTCGCCTCCGGCCCGCCTTCGGCGAAATGCCGCGCGACTTCGGGATCCATGTAGTGCTCTTCCAGTGCGATGACTTTCATTGGGCTTTCTAGAATTTAAATTTGCCGCGGCGGTATTGGATCATGAGGAAGCCGCCAAGCATGCCGCCGAGGTGGGCGAAGTGGGCGACGCCGGCGGCGGTCTGGGTGATGCCCATGATGAGCTCGAGCGCGGCGAAGCCGAAGACGAAGACGCGAGCCGGAAGCGGGATCGGGGGGAAGAGCAGGATCACGCGCCGGTGCGGGAAGTAGACGCCGAAGGCGAGGAGCAGGCCGTAGATGCCGCCCGAGGCGCCAACCATCGGCACCGGCGCGGCGCCCATCCACGCGGTGACGATGAGGTGGGTGATGGCGGCGGTGACGACGGCGGCGGCGTAATACAGCGCGAAGAACCGCGAGCCGAAGAGGCGCTCGATCTCGCCGCCGAACATGTAGAGCGCGAACATGTTGAAGAAGATGTGCGCGAGGTTCGCGTGCAGGAAGCTATACGTCACGAGCTGCCAGGGCTCGAAGCGGGAGTCGAGGCTGCCGGGCGGCCACAGCGCAAAGGCGGCCGCGTTCAGCATGCCGGAGGCTTCTAGGACGTAGACCGCGACGTTGGCGATCAGCAGCCATTGGGTTACGGGCGGCATCTACTCCATCGCCTTCGTATCCGTCGTCCCCGCGAAGGCGGGGACCCAGTTCAGAAATTCAAGATCTTCCAATGCCTGCTCTTTCCCGTGAAATGCTCAACTGGGTCCCCGCCTTCGCGGGGACGACGATGAAATTCCTATTCGACCTTCGCGCCCGACTCGCGCACCAGTTTTTCCCAATACGGGCTTTCCGCCTTGTACTCGGCATCGAACGCCGCCGGCGAGGCAGAAGGCGTGGCGTCCATTCCCTGCACGGCGATCTTCTCGCGCACTTCGGGCTTCGCGAGGCCTTTGCCGAGCGCCGCGTGCAGGCGCTGGATCGCGGCCGGCGGCGTGCCGGCGGGAACGAAGAGTCCGAACCAGAACGTGAAATCGTAGCCGGGCAATCCCGCCTGCTCCGCGCCGGGAACGCCCGGAACGGCCGGCGAGGGATTTTTGGAAGACACCGCCAACGCTTTCAACCTGTTGGCGCGCACAAAGCCCATCACGGTCGGGGCGGTGGCGAAGTTGACTTGCGTATCGCCGGCAAGCAGCGACTGCGTCGCCGGTCCGCCGCCTTTGAACTGCACGTGCGTGAATTTGATGCCCGCCACCGATTCGAACAATACGGACGCCAAATGGGGAGCGGAGCCGTATCCCGCAGCGGCGTGGAACAGCTTGCCGGGGTTTGCCTTGGCATAGGCGATCAGCTCGCGCAGGTCTTTTACCGGCAGGGTGTTGTTGATGCAGATGAGCGTCGGCCCGGTGGCGATGCGGCCGACGCCGGCGAAGTCCTTGTCGACGTCGTAGGTCAGCTCCTTATAAAGCGCGCGGTTGATCGCCATGTGCGTGGCGTTCAGGATCGTGTAGCCGTCGTTCGGCGAGCGCGCGACGAATTCGTGCGCGATGTTGCCGCCGGCGCCGGGCTTGTTCTCCACCACCACCGCCACGCCGAGCTCCTTGCCCATCTCGTCGGCAGCAAGGCGCGTGAGGAAATCGCCGGAGCCGCCGGGTGGGTAGCCGACGACGATCTTCAGCGGCTTGGAGGGATAGGGCTGCGCACAGGCCAGCGCAGCGAACGCGCAAGCGGCAGTAAAGAAAAGCGAGCGGATCATGTCGCGGTAGCCAGGGTTTGTTGAAGCGTAGAGGCGAGGCCGAGGAGTGCCTTCTCGCCGTCGCCGCGGAACGTGGAGCCGTGCATGACGGCGAGCGTTCGCGGCTGAAGCGCGGCGAGCCTGCGCATCGTCCGGTCGGTGTAAGGCGTGTAAGGCATGTCGTGGGACATCGGGCCGGTGAGGCGATCGCGAATCGCCTGGCTCGCCGGGCCGACGATGTCGGATTCCACCAGCGCAGCCGGATTGCCCGGCTGGAACAGCAGGTCCGAGCAGAAAAGCGACCTCTCCGTCTCGTCGAAGAACACGCCGGCATCCCAGCCATGCGGCACATGAGGCGTAGACAGGAATCGCACGCGGTGACGACCGAGGTCGACGACTTCGTCATCGGCAAGCGCTCGCGCGGGGCGGTCGGCGAAGTCGCTCATCATGACGCGCGCACCCACGGTGCTGCAGGCGACTTGCGCCTGCGGCGCGACCTTGAGCCAGTCATTCACGGCGCCGCATTCGTCGGGCTCGAAATGGCTGTAGCCGATCCAGCGCAG
>DATLDY010000240.1:0-11808 GCA_035525655.1 Burkholderiales bacterium | reverse complement strand
CGCAGTTCCTCGATGCGCTGCTCGAGCTCCGCGATGGGCTGCTCGAACTCGAGGAAGGTGGTCTTCATCCCGGGGGGCGATTCTACCTCCGCCTTTCGAATCAGTATTCCACCGGGACGGGATCCAGGGACCGCCAGAGGTACCAGGTCGCGACCGAGCGCCAGGGCCGCCACTGCTCCCCCAGGCGCTGCATGGTCCGGATCGACACCTTCCGCCCCCTGAAATAGGACACGCGGATGCCCTTCTGCAGCCCGAGGTCGTCAAGCGGAAAGACGTCTGGCCTGAGCAGGTTGAAGATGAGGAACATCTCGGCGGTCCAGCGGCCGATGCCGCGCACCTCGACCAGCTCGGCGATGATGTCCTCGTCGCTCATGTCGGGCCATTTGTGGACATGGATGCGCCCGTCGGCGAAGTGCTGGGCGAGGTCGGCGATGTACTCCGTCTTGCGGTCCGAGAGCCCGCACGCGCGAAGCTCGGGGCGCTTTCTCGCCAGTACCCCTTCGGGGGTAATTTCACCGACGCAGGTGCACACGCGGTCCCACACGCTCTGCGCCGCCTTCACCGAGATCTGCTGCCCGCAGATCGCGCGCGCCAGGGTCATGAACGGCTCGCCGCGCTTCGCGAGGAACACTTTCGGGTGCTGGCGGATGATCTGCGCCATCACCGGATCCTTGCGCAGCGCGCGCTTGGCGCGGTCCCAGTAGTCAGGCTTCATGCAGCGGCAAATTCGTCAGCAGGTTCTGCGGCTTCATGCGCACCATGCCGTCTTCGTTTGCCGACAAGGCGAGGTAAATCGTGCGCCCCGCGATGTCCGTGCGCATGGCAGCCGGGTCGTCGAACGTCAGCGCGAAGAGCGCGAGGATGCGCTGCATGCGCCCCTGCTCCACCTCGCTTCCGGCCCACAGCTCGTTGAGGATCGCCGTCGACTCCGCGTCGAGCCCGACGTGCCAGGCCCAGCGCGCCTCCTCGATGCGCCGGATCGGCTTGACCTTCACCTCGAGCTCGAGGAAATGGGCGATCCACGCTTCCAGTACTCGTGCCAGCGCGTCCAGCGCGGCGCGGCCGTAGGTGACGCTGATGACCGTGTCGTAACGCGACTCGCGCTCCCAATAAAGCGCGGCGTTGGCCCGATCCAGCACATCCAGGTCGACCTTGCCGAGCGCGCCCTGCGCCTCGACGATCAGGCGTCCGATGCTGCCGTAGCGGCTGCCGGCGGCGTGCATCTCCACTGTCTCGGCGTCGGCGAGCAGGGCGTGGCCTTCCTGGATGGTCGCCTTCTGGTCGCGAAACAGCACCTCCGCCGCGCGCAGCCGGAGCGGGTCGTCGCAGCCGTCGAGGACGTTGCGCAGGATGACGTGCACCATCTGCTCGATGAAGAGCGGCGGGACGTCGATCGGGCCCTTGAAGAGGCCCATGTAGCACGCCTCGATGGTGCCGGCGTCGACCAGCCGGTCGCGGAAACGCAGCACGACGCGGTAGTTGTCGCGGGCATCAGCGTCTTCCACGCTTTGTATTTCCGCGTCGGCGACCTCGCGGCGCGGTGAGGCCATGAGCAACGCGTGCAGCTCGTGCTCGCGCGGCCCCGACTCTTCCACCGGGTGCACCTCCGGGCGCAGGAAATAAGCGCGCAGATAGTCGTCGGTCACGCGCAGCCGTCCGGCCGCGTCGCGTTCTAGGAGATGAAACCCCGAGTTACGCCAGAAATCAGGCAGGGCCAAGAACCAGTCGCGAATGGGACGCGACGTGCTGCTTGAGGAACTCCATCTGATCCGCAAGGATGCGGCGGTTGGTGAGGATCAGGTACTCGGCCTTGTTCGGGATATACGGCGCATAGAGAAGCTCCATGCCGCATTCCTGCGGCAGGCGGTTGCGCTTGTGGCCGTTGCAGTGCCGGCAGGCGGTCACCACGTTCATCCACGTGTCGCGCCCGCCGCGAGAGAGCGGCGTGATGTGGTCGCGGGTCAGGCGGAAGTAGTTGAACTCGCCGCCGCAGTAGCCGCACATGTGGCGGTCGCGGCGGAAGAGCTCGCGGTTGTTGAGCGGCGGGACCTGGTTGAAGCCCTTGGCGGCGAGCGCCTTGCCCTTGATGGCGATGATGGAATGAGCGGTGATGCTCGAGCGCTCGCCAGTGATGCGCGAGATGCCGCCGTAGTAGGTGAAGGTGGCGTCGCCGAGCGTCCAGGCGACAAGGTTCTTCGCGTAATAGAAGCACGCCTGCTGCCAGCTGATCCAGCGGTGAGGGACGCCGTGCGCGTCCAGCGAAAGAATGAGTGGACTATCCATGGCAGGAATCGTGCTTCGCGATTCTGCCTGAGGGGCCGCGGGGTTGGCAACGCCCGCTAAAACAAGGGGCTGGGAAGGAATCCTCGGCGGTTCAGTTAGTCCGTTTTGTCGACCGCCTGCTTGAAGCCCTGGCCGGCGGCGAAAGCCGGCAATGTCTTCGCGTTGATCTTGATCTCCTTGCCGTTCACCGGGCTCCTGCCGGCGCGCGCCTTGCGCCTGCGCGGCAGAAAAGTGCCGAAGCCGACCACGGTCACGCGCTTGCCTTTAGCGACATTCTCGACGATCGCATGGAACACGGCGTTCACCGCCTCTCCCGCTGCCGCCTTGCTGAGATTGCCCGCTTTAGCCGCGACCTGCACGAGATCGGCTTTGGTGACGACGTGTGGCATTCGCTTGCTCCCCCCGACTTGCTTGCGATGCATCGTATCCAAACCAAAAACGAAAAACAATCGAACTTGGCACGCACGCTGACAAAGCATTTATGATTACGCACGAGGAGGAATCACCCTATGTATGCATCGCGCAGTATTGCGGCGCTGGCGTTCGTCGGTGCTGCTTTTGCATTTCCGGTTCATGCTCAGGCGCCGCTCACGTACTCGAGCTGGGTGCCGCCCACACACCACCTGACGATCTGGCAGCAGAACTGGACCAAGGAGATCGAGAAGGCGACCAGCGGCCGCGTCAAGTTCCAGGAACTGCCGAAGGCCCCGGCTGCAGCGCCCGGCACGTTCGACGCGGTGCGCGACGGCCTCGTCGATCTCTCCTACGTGACGGCGAGCTACACGCCGGCGCGCCACATCCTGCCGCTGATGCCGGAGCTGCCCGGGGCCGGCGAGACGGCCGAGATCAATTCGGTGGCTTAGTCGCGCATCCATTGGAAGCACTTCCATAAGGCCGGCGAGTACAAGGGCGTTAAGCTCCTCGCCGTGTGGACGCACGGTCCGGGACAGATGTTTACCAAGAAGCCGATCAAGTCGCTCGACGACTTCAGGGGGCAGAAGATCCGCACCGGCGGCGGCATCGCCGAGCAGGTGGCGAATGCGCTCGGCGGCTCGGCGTTCGTGAAGCCGGCGCCCGAGTCCTATGAGCTCCTGAACTCCGGCGTGGCCGACGGGGTTTTCTTCCCGTTCGAGTCCATCGTCTCATTCAAGCTCGACAAGGTCATCGGCCAGGCGACCGTGTTCCCCGGCGGCCTCTACAGCTCGGCGTTCGGCTTCTTCATGAACGAGGACAAGTGGAACAAGATCCCGAAAGAGGACCAGGCCATCATCGAGAAACACGCGTTTGAATACGCCGCGCGCTCGAACGGCCAGTCCTGGGACCGCGCCGACAAGGTGGGCCTCGATGCGCTGAAGAAGGCCGGGGCCAACATCGTCACCGCCAGCTCGTCGATGCAGGCCGAGGCGCAGAAGCGCTCCGGCCCGATCATCGAGGACTGGGTGAAAAAGGCGAGCGCCAAGGTGCCGAACGCCAGGCAGGCCCTCGACGAGTTCCACGCCGAGCTCAAGAAACTGAGCGCCGGGAAGTAAGGCGCGCTTTCCACTACCGCTTCTAATACTATTTGGGCGCGGCCAATGCCGCGCCCTTTTCATTTATGAGCGCCCCCGAGCACAACTGGGAACGAAAAGCCGATGCCCTGTTCGGCATCGCGGCCTCGGCTCTTCTTTTCGGCATGATGGTGCTCACGTTCTTCGACGTGGTCGGTCGCTACCTCCTCAACCGGCCGATCCGCGGCGCCTTCGAGGTCACCGAGCTCGCCCTCCTCGTGCTGATCTTCGCCGGGCTGCCGCTCGTGTCGCACGCCGACGAGCACGTGACGATGGACTTCATCGACCGGCTGCTGGGCGCGCGCGGGCGCGACATCTGGGTCCGTGTCATGCACGGCGTGTGCGCCGCGATCTTTTTCTTCATCGCCTGGCAGACGTGGATCAAGGCCGGCAAGATCGGCGGCTACGGCGACACCACCGACGTGCTGCGCATCCTCGTCGGTCCTTTCGTGTACTTCATGACCGCGATGGTCGCGCTCACCGGCGGCGTGCACGTGTACAAGGTCTTCGTGCCGGGCGCGGCGCGCGCCTCGCAGGTCACCACCTGACGTGGCCGAGGCGCTGATCGGGCTTTGTTGCATGCTGGTGCTGGCGTTCCTGCGCCTGCCGATCGCGCTCGCCATGGCGGTGGTCGGCTTTACCGGCTACGCGTCCATGCGCGGCTGGAACTTCTCGCCGGCGTTCGCCATGGTGCAGACGCAGATCTACGAGACCGGCCGCAACTACACGCTCTCGGTCGTGCCGCTCTTCATACTGATGGGCAACCTCGTGACGCGCGCCGGCATGTCGCAGGAGCTCTACCGCACGGCGTACGCCTTCATCGGCCACCTGCGCGGCGGACTCGCGATGGCGACCATCGTCGGTTGCGCGGGGTTCGGCGCCATTTGCGGGTCTTCCATTGCGACCGCCGCCACCTTCGCCAAGGTGGCCTACCCGTCGATGAAGAAGTTCGGCTATTCCGACTACCTCGCCACCGGTGCGATCGCAGCGGGCGGCACGCTCGGCATCCTGATCCCGCCCTCCACCATCATGGTTATCTACGGGATCATGACGGGAACGAGCATCGGCAAGCTTTTCGCGGCCGGCATCCTTCCCGGCATCCTCGCCACGCTCCTCCTCTGCTTTGCGGTGCGGTACATCACCTGGCGGGATCCTGAGTCCGGCCCGCGGGGCGAGCGTCTGTCCTGGAAGGAGCGCTTCGACACCTTGCAGGGCTTCGGCTGGTTCGCGGCCGTCGGCGTCGCCGTCATCGGCAGCGTTCAGCTCGGCTGGCTGCCCTCTGACGACGCCGCCGTGCTCGCTGCGATCGCGGTGTTCCTCCTGTCGCTGAGGTACAAAGGCGTGACCAGCGTGCTCGCTCTGTTCACGCTGGTCATGGGCGGCATCTACGGCGGCGTGTTCACCGCGGTCGAGGGCGCGGGAGTCGGCGCTTTCGGCGCGCTCATCTTCGCGCTGGCGCGCAAGACCCTCACCTGGGGGGCGCTTTACGAAGCGCTCGTCGAGAGCGCGCGCACCACGTCCATGCTGTTCCTGATCCTGACCGGCGCCCTGATGTTCGCCGAGTTCGTCAACATCACGTCGATGCCCGACGACCTGAAGCGTTTCATCGAGTCGATGAATGTAAGCCCGATCATGGTGGTCGCCGCGATCATGGTGATCTATGTGCTGCTGGGCACCGCCATGGAGGAGCTCTCCATGATCCTGCTGACCGTGCCGGTGTTCTTCCCGCTCATCGTGCACCTGGGCGTCGACCCGATCTGGTTCGGCATCCTCATCGTCGTGGTGGTCGAGATCGGCCTGATCAGCCCGCCCGTCGGCATGAATCTCTTCGTGCTGAACACATTGCTCCCCCAGGTCAGCACCCGCACTATCTTTCGCGGCGTTATGCCGTTCATCGCAGCCGACTGCATCCGCCTTGCGATCCTGGTCGCGTTCCCGATCATTTCGATCTACCTGCCGAGCCTAATGAAATGAAGCAGCACTTCGTCGAGCGCGTCAGCCGTGAAATGGCAGCGGATTTCCCCGTCGCGGACCTGCCTGCGAGCGAGGCGCTTGCCGGCGCGTGTCGCATCCTCGCGCGCGAGGGCCACGAGTCCGGCCTCGCCGGTCAGGTCACGGCAATAGCCGACAAGCCGGGCACCTGGTGGACGCTCCAGTTCGGCTTTGGCTTCGACGAGGCGACCGAGGAGCGGATGGTGCTCGTCGATGACGATCTCCGTCCCATAGGCAAGGGCCGCCCCAATCCCGGCGTGCGCTTCCACATCTGGATCTATGGCAAGCGACCCGACGTCAAGGCGATCGTCCACACGCACGCGCCCTACGCGTCCGCGCTGGCCGCCACCGGTCAACCGCTCAAGACCATCCATATGGATAGCGCCATGCTGCACGGCACGGCGCACCTCGCCGATTGGCCCGGCGTTCCGGTCGCCGACGACGAGGGCCGCATCATCAGCGCCGCGCTCGGCGGCGCGAAAACGATCCTGCTCGCGAACCATGGCCTGCTCGCGGTCGGGGCGAGCGTCGAGGAAGCCACGTACCTCGCCGTCTTCTTCGAGCGCGCGGCCCGCATGCAGCTGCTCGCGATGGCGGCCGGCGGATTCAAGGAAGTGAAGCCCGAGCTCGCCGCCGAGGCACGCGATTTCCTGCTGCAGCCTTCGATCGTGCGCGCGACCTACGCTTACTGGCTCAGGCGGGTTTCCCGCGGGTGACGGCACCGCGGTGCGCTGAACCCACCAGCACCGCATATTTCTCCAGCACGCCGGTGAGCGGCGCTCGCTTGGGCGCCTGTGCCGACCGGCGCTTAAGCTCGGCCTTCGACACCAGCAAGTCCAGCGTGCCGCGCTTCGCATCGATGCGGATCCGATCGCCATCACGCACCAGCGCAATCGCCCCCCCGGCAGCGGCCTCCGGCGAAACATAGCCGACCATCATCCCGCGCGTGGCGCCCGAGAAGCGCCCGTCGGTGAGGAGCGCGACCGCCTCGCCCATGCCCTGCCCGTAGATGAGCGCGGTCACCCCAAGCATCTCGCGCATTCCGGGCCCGCCCTTCGGGCCTTCGTACCGGATGACGAGCACTTCGCCCGCCTTGTACGCGCGGCGCTTCACCACCTCGGCACAGGCCTCCTCCGAGTCGAACACTCGCGCCGCGCCCTCGAAGACCAGCGATTTCAAGCCGGCAACCTTGATGAGCGCGCCTTCGGCTGCAAGGTTGCCTTTGAGCACGACGAGACCGCCGGTCTTGCTGATGGGCTCGTGCCTGATCACTTCACCGTCGGCTGCCGAATGCCCCGCCAATGCCTGCTCCAGCGTCTTGCCCGACAAAGTGAGGCATTCGCCATGGAGGGAACCGTGCGCGAGCAGCGTTTTAAGCACGGCATAGACGCCGCCCGCGGCATGAAGGTCCTTGGCGAGATAGCGGCCGCCCGGCTTGAGATCCGCAATGAGCGGCGTGCGCTTCGCGACGCGCGCGAAATCGTCCATCGAGAAACGGATCCCGGCTTCGTGCGCGATCGCGGGGATATGCAGGGCGGCATTCGTCGAGCCGCCGGTGGCGGCAACGGCGGCGCACGCGTTCTCGAGGCTCTTGCGCGTGACGAGGTCTCGCGGCGATGGGCCGCCGTTCTTGACGAGCTGCATGACCCTCGCGCCCGCCTCGCCTGCCAACGAATCGCGCTGCGCGTCGACCGCCGGCAGCGTCGCCGACCCGGCTAGCGCGAGCCCGAGCGTTTCCGCCACCATCGCCATGGTGTTCGCCGTGAACTGCCCCGGGCACGAGCCGAGCGTAGGGATGCACACGCGCTCGAGCTCATCGAGTTCGGCGCGCGGCATGTCGCCGGCCATCACCGCGCCGACTGCTTCGTATGTGTCGAGCACCGTGACGTCGCGGCCCTTCCAGCGCCCGGGCATCGCGGCACCGCCGTAGACGAAAACCGCCGGCACGTTGAGGCGCACCATCGCCATCATCATGCCGGGCAGCGTCTTGTCGCAGCCGGCGAAGCAGACGAGGCCGTCGTAGGCGTGGCCGCGCACCACGGCCTCGACGCCGTCGGCGATGATCTCGCGGGAGACGAGCGAGTAGCGCATGCCGCTGTGGTTCATGGACATCGAGTCGGCGACGGAGATGGAGCCGAAGTCGAACGGTACGCCGCCGGCATCGCGCACCGCGGCGCACGCCTGCTGCGCGAACTGGCCGAGGAGCGCGTTGCACGGCGTCACGCGGCCGTCGGTAGAGGCCACGCCGATAAATGGTTTCGCAAGATCGGCGTCCGAAAGGCCGAGCGCGCGCAGGAACGCGCGATGCGGCGCGCGGTCGAGTCCCTCAACCGTTATTCGCGAGCGCAGCTTCTTCGTATTCACGCACGATCTCTTCGATGGATGAACTATGCGGCAAGCCGAGCTCCGCAGCGCGCCGGGAGAGCGTGGCCTTCGGCGCCGTATCGATGATTTCCTGCAGCGCGGGGTCGGGCTCGAAGCGCACCTTTGCGCGCGCCTTGTCCTTCACGGCGTTCCACATGTCGCCCGCCGTCACGCCGATGCCGGTCAGCAAAGTGGTCCGCTTCGCTCCGAGGTCGGCCGGGTCCACTTCGGCGATGCGCCGGAAAGCCTGCACCACGCGCGCAAGCGAGATGCAAGCGAGGCGCGTCTGCGGCGCCACCGGGCAGACGTAATCGCGCCCGGCGAGCGGCTCGCGGATGATCGCGCTCGACCATCCGGATACTGCCGTATTTGCGGTGCCGGGCCGAACCAGCACCGCCGGCAGCCGCAGCGCGCGCCCATCGACATAGCCGCGCCGGCTGTAGTCGTCGATCAGGACTTCGCACACCAGCTTCTGCGCCCCATAGGAGAGGCGCGGCGCCGGCGGCGTGTCGTCGGTCACCGGATCGGGCAACCGTCCACCGTAGACGGCAATCGACGAGGCGAAGATGAACTTCGGACAGCGACCGCCCAGGCGGCAGGCTTCGAGCAGATCGCGCGTCGCATCCAGGTTCACTTTGGTACCGAGCTCGAAGTTCTGCTCGGCCCCGCCCGACACAAGCGATGCGAGATGGAATACGACGTCTACTTCGGGTGTGACGAGCGAGCGCGCGAATCGCGGGTACGCGATATTGCCGACAACGGACTGCTTGAACGACATCGCCCCCTGGTCGGTGGCAACCACGTCGGCATCGCCTAGCGAGCGCGCGAGTGCGGAACCGATATAGCCCGCTGCTCCGGTGACGAGTATTCTCATGGCCCGCAGTTATTCTAAATAGGAGGGACCGAATGCTTCGAGGCGCCGCGACCCTGGTGCTCGCGCTGGTGAGCTTTGCCTCATCGGGCCAGAACTACCCCGACCACCCCGTCAAGGTCGTCGTGCCCTTCGCCGTCGGCGGCTCGGCGGACGTGTACGGGCGTTTCCTCGCGGCGAAACTGTCGGAGACGTTGGGACAGCCTTTCGTGATCGAGAACCGGCCCGGCGCCGGCGCAGTCATCGGCACCGATGCGGTGGCGAAGTCCGCGCCCGACGGCTACACCGTCCTCGTGATGTCTAACACCCACACGGTGAACGAGACCCTGATCCCGAAGAAGCCCTACGATCTGCTGCGCGACCTCGCGCCGGTGACCGGCATCAATTCGCAGGATCTTCTGCTCGTGGCAGCGCCGGGCGTGAAGGCGAACAACCTGCGCGAGTTCATCGCGCTCGCCAAGAAGGAGCCGGGCAAGCTGAACTACGCGTCGTCCGGCCCGGGGACGCCTTACCACCTCGCGGGGGAGCTCTTCAAGCACATGGCGGGCGTCGACATCGTGCACGTCCCACACAAGGGCTCCGACCAGGCGCGCACCGCCGTGCTGGGTGGCCAGGTCGACATCATGTTCGACGCGATCAGCACCATCGTGCAGCACGTCAGCGCAGGCAAGCTGAAAGCCCTCGGCACCACGGGCAAGGCACGCTCGGCAGTGACGCCGAACATTCCCACGCTGGCCGAAGCCGGCATTCCCGGCTATGAAGCGACGATCTGGCTCGGCCTGATGGCGCCGGCGGCCACGCCCCGCCCGGTCCTCGAGCGTCTGAGCGGCGCCGTCAACAAGATCATCAACGCCCCCGACGTGAAGGAGAACTGGAGCAAGCAGGGCGCAGTCCCGATGGGCATGACGCCCGATGAATTCGGGAAATTCGTGCGCGAAGACGTCACGAAGTGGGCGAAGCTCGTCAAGGACACCGGGATGAAGGTCGACTGATGCTGCGCGCGCTATTTTGCAGCGCGGCGCTCGCGCTGAGCGCCACGGCCTCGGCGCAGCAATGCCCGGACAAGAACCTGCTCTACTGGCAGGCTTTCCCGCCCGGGGGAGAATCGGATCTCTCGGCGCGCCACCAGCAGCTCGTCCTGAAAAAGAAGTGCCCGGCGATCGAGACCATCATCCAGTACAAGCCTGGCGCGGGCGGCGGGCTGCTGTGGGCGCAGCTCAACCAGCTCGCGGGCGACGGCTTGAATATCGCCGGCATCAACCTGCCGCATATCGTGCTGCAGCCGATGGAAGGCACGGTGCAGTACAAGACCGATGATGTGACGCCGGTCTACTGGTTTCACTACACACCGGATGCGCTGGTAGTGCCCGACTCGAGCGCGATCAAGTCGTTCCAGGACTTCGTGAACGCCGCCAAGGCCGAGCCGGAAAAGCTGAGCCTCGGCGGTTCTGGCCTGAATTCGGCCAACCACATGGCGCACGAGCGGCTGAACTCGACCTTTGGCATCAAGACGACCTACGTGCCCTTCAAGGGCACCGGCGACATGACCACCGCCGTGATCGGCGGGCATGTCCAAGGGGCGATGTCGTACACCGCGTTCGCCGTGAACAACAAAGGCAAGGTGCGTGCGCTTGCCGTCGCGATGGACCAGCGCCATCCGCTGCTGCCGGGCGTGCCGACCTTCCGCGAGCTCGGCACCAGCTGGGTCGACGGCGCGTATCGCGGCATCGGCGTGCCGAAATCGACGCCGCCGGAAGCGCGCAAGCGGCTGTCCGATCTTTGGGCGGCGCTGAATGCGGACCCCGAGATGAAGGAGCTCGCCGCGAAAAGCGGCTTCGAGCTGGTCGACGTCGGGGTTGATAAGATGGACGCTTTCATGAGGGAGAGAGTCCGTGCGTACACTGAATCGGGCAAGCGCATGGGTCTTGGGAAGTAGTCTCGCGTTCGCGGCCGGCGCCTGGGCGCAGAATGCCGTCCCGCCCGAGGCCAAAACCGCACTTCCCATAGGTCCGGCGGACGCGCCGCAGACTCCGCGGCTACCGGCTTCAGGACGCCATCAGTTCAGCTCGCCTGTCATGGCGATCGACATCAAAGCCGAAGGACTGTCGCTTCCCGCCGGCCTGGAGCGCGACGAGTCCCTCTCCCCGCCTACTACCCTGCCGGTAAAGCCTAAGCCGCCCGCTACTCCGAAGTGATGTTGGCGGCGCGCGCGATGCGCGTGTAGAGAGCAATCTCGCTGCGCACGAGGCGATCGAACTCCTCGGGCGGCGTCGGTCGCGGCTCGATGCCGATCGGCGACCAGCGCGTTTTCGTCTCCTCGTCGGCGAGGATCCGCCCGATCTCGCCGTTAAGGCGCGCGAGGATGCGCTGCGGTAATCCTGCCGGACCGAGCAGGCCGAACCACAGCTCCTGCTCGTAGCCCGGCACGCCGGCCTCCTCGATCGTGGGCACCTGCGGCAGCAAGGCGTCGCGCTTGCGAGAGGACACGCCGAGGCCCACCAGCCGGCCATCGCGCACGAGGTTCACCCCGTTGGAAATCGGCGCCATGAAAAACTGCACCCGGCCCGCCACGGTCTCGGCCATCGCCTCGGGAATGCCCTTGTAGGGAACGTGAACGACGTCGATCGCCGCCATGCTCTTCAGGATCTCCGCGGCGAAGTGCGTCCCGCTCCCCACGCCCGCGGAAGAAAAATTGATCTGCCCGGGACGCGCCTTCGCCGCCGCGATCAGCTCGCCCACGGTTTTCACGCC
>DATLDY010000233.1:0-3723 GCA_035525655.1 Burkholderiales bacterium | reverse complement strand
GGGCAACGGTGCGGCGAGCGCCGACGGCGGCATGTACCAGCTCGCGCCGGGCAGTGCGGGCTCGGGAGCGGCCGCACGCCTCAACAACTTCAACGACGACGTGGCCGCGCCGGATATGGGCGCCCACCAGGCCGGCAAGCCTGCGATGAAATTCGGCGTCAACCAGTAACCAAGGCTGTTGTTCTTCTACGGCTGGCGCCCCTCCGGGCTCCAGCCGTTTTTTTTTGCAGAGTGGAATCGGGGTCAGAGCCCGATTAAATATTTCTAAGCTGTCCCCTGCCGGCAGCGTCGGCTCAGTGCGAGAAGGATGCCCCGGCGGGGAAAGTGAGTCGGTATTCGGGCTCTGACCCCGATTGCGCAAAGGTCGGCGCCGGGCGACATAAGAAGCGCTGCGGAAACAGGGGCTTAAATGCGCACGGCGACGCTCTGTCGGGGACGGCCCACAGAACCGTAGCAGATCGCCCTACAAGTTATCGGTAAGCCATTGAGCAATTAAAGCTTTTTCCCCCTGGCACGGCCCGTGCTCTATGTCATGGGCAGTACTACAAGTCCGAAAACGGACCAACTACAAGTTCTACGGGAAAAAGGGAGAAGGCGATGTCCAGATCAAAGGGATTCACGTTGCTCGAATTGCTGGTGGTGATCGTGATTATCGGTTTGCTCGCAGGCTACGTAGCGCCGCGTTATTTCAGCCAGGTCGGACGCTCCGAAGTGCAGGTCGCGCGCGCGCAGATCGAGTCGCTCGAGAAAGCGCTCGACCAGTTCCGTCTCGACACGCGCCATTACCCGACGGCGGAACAGGGCCTGGACGCCCTGGTCATCAAGCCGTCGAACGAAGCCAACTGGACCGGACCGTACCTCAAGAAGGCCGTGCCGAATGATCCGTGGGGCCGCGCGTATGTGTACCGCGTGCCGGGCAGCAAGGGCGAATTCGACCTGTACTCGCTCGGCAAGGACGGCAAGCCCGGCGGCACCGGCGAAGACGCCGACATTGGCCTGACGACTCAACTCACCTATAACAAATAGGCACTCGCACGAATGCAATTCAACGTCCACGCACTCGATTCGCGCCAGCAGGTCGTCGCGCTCGCCGTAGAAGCGGCGAGCGAGGCGATCGCGCGCGAGGTGGCCGCCAACCGCGGCCTCTCGGTGTTCAGCGTAGAGCAGAAGGGCAAGCGCCTCGACGTGCGCTTCGCGCGCAAAGGCGCCTTCCGCCCGGTGCTGTTCTCGATCGAGCTGCTGTCGCTGCTCGACGCGGGGTTGAACCTGGTCGAGGCGATGCAGACGCTGGCCGAGAAGGAAACCCCCGGTGAGCGCCAGCAGGTGCTCTCGGGGATGCTCGCGGCGATTCACCGCGGCGAGCCGTTCTCGCGGGCCGTGGCGACCTTCCCGCAGCACTTCTCGCCGCTTTACGTGGCGACGATCAAGGCGAGCGAGCGCACCGGCAACGTGAAAGAGGCGCTCACGCGCTACATCGCGTACCAGGAAGAGTTCGACCGCGTGCGGAAGAAAGTGGTGTCCGCGAGCATCTACCCGGTGATCCTGATGTTCGTGGGCACGCTCGTGCTCGCGTTCCTCATGCTCTACGTGGTGCCGCGCTTCGCGCAGGTTTACGAGGACATGTCCGGCACGCTGCCGTTCTTCTCGCAGCTCGTGCTCGGCTTCGGCAGTTTCGTCGGGAAACATGGCTTCTTCTTGTTTTCCGCTTTTATTCTGGCCATCGGCGCCTCGGCGTGGGGCCTTAGCCGCGCGAGCGTGCGCACGGCGCTGATGCTTCGCCTGTGGCGCTTTCCGGCGGTCGGCGAGCGCATGAAGACCTACCAGCTCGCGCGCCTGTATCGCACGGCAGGAATGCTGATGCGCGCCGGCGTGCCGGCGGTCAAGGCGCTGGAAATGGTGCAAGACCTTCTCGCCGCGCACCTGCGTCCGCAGCTGCGCCAGGCGCGCACGCTGATCGAGGAAGGCCACGCCATGTCGGCCGCGCTCGGCGCCGCCGGGCTGGCGACGCCGGTGGCGGCGCGGATGATGCTGGTCGGCGAGCGCAGCGGCGACATGGGCCACATGCTCGGCCAGATCGCCCGCTTCCACGACGACGAGATTGCACGCTTCGTCGACTGGTTCACGCGCGCGTTCGAGCCGGTGCTGATGGCCGTGCTCGGCATCGCCGTGGGCGCGGTCGTCGTGCTCATGTACATGCCGATCTTCGAATTGGCGGGGAACATCAAATGAACATCGAACTGCTGGAACGCGAGCACGGCTCGCAGGTCGTGGCGCATCTGTCCGAGGCGCTCCACATGCCGGGCATCTCGTTCGACGAGATGCGCGCGGAAAGCGCTGCATTCGACCTCGTGCCCTACGGCGAGGCGACGCGCCGCGGCTGCGTGGCGCTGCGCAAGGAAGACGGCGCCATCTCCATCGTGCTCGGCGATCCGTTCGACCTCGACACGCAGGACTGGCTCGAGGAGCGGCTCGACGTGCCGTTCCGCTATCGCCTCGCGCACCGCCAGGAACTCGTCGCCTATCTCGCGCAGCAGGAAGAGAAGATGCGCGCGATGGATGGCGTCAAGGAGCAGATGGTCACCGGCGCCGCCGACAAGGACGGCGCCCAGGACCTGTCGTTCGAGAAAATCAGCGAGACCGACAGCACGGTGGTCCGCCTGGTCGCCTCGACGCTCTACGATGCCATCAAGGCCGGCGCGAGCGACGTGCACCTGGAAACCACGGGCAGCGGCCTCACCATCAAGTACCGCGTCGACGGCGTGCTGACCGCGGCCGAGACGGTGCCCGGCGTGGAAGTCGCCGAGCAGGTGATCTCGCGCATCAAGGTCATGTCGGAGCTCGACATCGCCGAGCGCCGCGTGCCGCAGGATGGGCGCTTCAAGGCACGCCGGGAAGGAAGAGACATCGACTTCCGCGTCTCCGTCATGCCGAGCGTGTTCGGCGAGGACGCGGTGCTCAGGATCCTCGACCGGCGCGCGCTCAGCGACCAGCTGCGCGGCCTGACGCTCGACTCGCTCGGATTCGACGAAGACATCATCGAGCGCATGCGCAAGCTGTCCGCCGAGCCTTACGGCATGCTGCTCGTCACCGGGCCGACCGGCAGCGGCAAGACCACGTCGCTGTACGCGACCATCACGGAAGTCAACAAGGGCCTCGACAAGATCATCACCATCGAGGACCCGGTCGAGTACCAGCTGCCCGGCGTGCTGCAGATCCCGGTCAACGAGCAGAAGGGCCTCACGTTCGCGCGCGGCCTGCGCTCGATCCTGCGCCACGACCCGGACCGCATCATGGTCGGCGAGATCCGCGACCCGGAGACGGCCGAGATCGCGGTGCAGTCGGCGCTGACGGGTCACCTGGTCTACACGACCGTCCATGCCAACAATACGTTCGACGTCCTGGGCCGCTTCATGCACATGGGCGTCGACCCGTACAACCTGGTCTCGGCGCTGAATGCGGTACTGGCGCAGCGCCTCGTGCGGATTTATTGCACCGCCTGCCGCAGTAATAAAAGCGGGCGGGGCTGCGCAGAGTGCCGCGGCACGGGTTACCGGGGACGCAAGGCAATCGGAGAGTTGCTGGTCCTCAACGACGAATTACGCGAGCTGATCATCGCCCGCGCTCCGGCAAGAAAGCTCAAAGAAGTCGCGCGTGCAGCCGGCACGCAACCGCTCAGGGAAGCCGCCATGCGGCTGGTCAATAACGGAGAAACAAGTCTCGAGG
>DATLDY010000091.1:0-10139 GCA_035525655.1 Burkholderiales bacterium | reverse complement strand
AAAGGCGTGACCGAGGCGGCGAAGCGCGGCTGGACGCCGATCTCGGCCAACTTCCTGCTGCCGGAGTGGGTAGCGAGCCACTGGCCGCGCTATGTCGAGGGCTGCGAGGCCATCGGCAAGGCGCCCAGTGGAAAGGACTGGCGCGTCGCGAAATCGATTTTTGTCGCGGACGACGACAAGGTGGCCAAGCGCTACGGCCACACCGCCGAAGGCCCGTACCACTTCTACTTCAAGCAGCTCATCCGGAAACTCGTCGGCGCCGGCAACCGCGGCAACCTCTTCAAGCTCGACCAGAACGAGCCCGATTCAGCCATCACCGCCGACACCATGACGCCGCGCCTGGTGATCGCCGGCACCGTGAACAGCGTCGTCGAGCAGATCCTCGCCTTCCGCGAGAAGGTGGGGCCGTTCGGCACGCTGTACTACGCGGGTCACGACTGGCTCGACCCGAAGCTCGGCAAGCGTTCGATGGAGCTGATGGCGCAGGAAGTGATGCCCCGCGTCAACAAGGCGCTCAAGGAGTAGCGGCGCGTCGCGTAGTTCGGAGGTGGCGCAGTCCGTACAGAACGGCGATCACGCGCTGCAGGCGCGTGACCCGGATCTGGTCGCCGCGCCGCTGCCTTCGCAGCCAGAAAGCGCGGTTGCGGGAATACACGACGCTGGTGATCGTGCGGACGGCCATGACACCGATTCTGCGCTCGATTTGCTTAAGCGACCATTAACGCCGGCGCCGCATGCGCAGCAAGGCCACGACCGCCGCCGTGCACGCGGCTGCGATCGCCACCTTTTGCGCGAAGCCGGCCGCGTTGTAGCGCAGCTCCGACTTGATCCCCATCTCCCTGGGAATGTTCGGGATCCGGCCGCGGGCGAGGTCGTTGAAGATATCTTCGACCATGTGCACCCGATCGGCCAGCATGAGTGTCAGCCAGCGCGCGAGGCGGCCTTCGCTGTAGTGGTAGCCGATGTCGCGAAGGCGGCCGGAGAGGCCCGATGGCGGGCATGAGGTGCCGAACACCGGCGTGAGCCGGCCGTGCTCGGTCGACTTGTGGATCTTCACGCTCGAGACCTGGCGCGGGATCGGCGGGTAAAGGGTCTCCGGACCGATCAACGGCGCCTTGTCGCGCGGCACGCCGGGGCGGCGCGCCTGCTCGAGGTCGGAGGCCCATCCGGGGATGCGGGAGAGGTCGATGTCGCGCCGCTCGGCCGTGGTGAGGGAGCGGCCGCCGCGCACGGGCGGGTCGAGCACGTCTTCGGTGGAAGAACCCAGCGTCTGTTCGATGGTCATGGGCGTGTCCTCAATGTGCGCTCGGCGGGATGATCATCGGCTTGATGCACTCGTCGAGCTTGCTGGAGAAGATGTGGTAGGCCTCGTGGATTTCCTGGAGCGGGAAGCGATGCGTGATCACCTCCTTGGGGTTGATGTGGCCGGCGAGGATGTGCTCGAGGCAGCGGGGCAGGTTGCGCTTGACGCTCGCCTGGTTGGCGCGGATGGTGAGGCCCTTGTTCATGGCGTCGCCGAACTTCACCAGGTTGTAGACCGGGCCGTAGGCGCCGACCACGGACACGACGCCGCCTTTGCGCACGGCATCGATCGCCCAATTGAGCGCCACGGGGCTGCCGCCCTGCAGCTTGAACGGGTGGATCCCGGTGGCCCGCATCAGCGCGCTGCCGCTCGCCTCGCAGCCCACGGCGTCGATCGCGGCGTCCCAGCCGAGCCAGTCGCTTTCCTTCTTCAGGTACCAGACCGGGTCGGCGATGTCGCGGAAGTTGAGCGTCTCGCAGTGCGCGAACCGCTTGGCGAACTCCAGCCGGTAGTCCTGCTCGTCGACGATCAGCACGCGGCCGGCGCCGAAGAACCACGCGCAGCGCGCCGCAAAGAGGCCGACCGGGCCGGCACCAAAAACCACCACGCTGTCGCCGCGCTTGATCTCTGCCATTTCTGCAGCCTGGTATCCCGTGGGATACGCGTCCGTGCAAAGCGCGGCATTGTCGTCGTCGATGCCGTCGGGAATCTTCAGGGGACCGGCGTCGGCGAAGGGGACGCGTACATATTCGGCCTGTCCGCCGTCGTAGCCTCCGGTGGTGTGCGAGTAGCCGTAAACACCACCCACGGCGGTCGCGTTCGGGTTGGTGTTGTGGCAGTTGCTGTAAAGCTGCTTCAGGCAGAAGTAGCACTCGCCGCAGAAAATGTTGAACGGCACGATCACGCGATCGCCGGGCTTGAGCACCAGCACGTCGGCGCCGACTTCCTCCACCACGCCGACGAATTCATGGCCGAAGGTCTGGCCGATGCGCGTATCGGGCATCAGGCCGTGATACAGGTGCAAGTCCGAGCCGCAGATGCACGCGCGCGTGACGCGCACGATCGCGTCGCGGGAGTGCTCGATCTCGGGGATCGGCTTTTGCACTACACGGACGCGATACGGCCCTCGATAAGTCATAGCAAGCATGGCGACATCTCCGGTCGGGTTGCGATAGCAGAAGCTCTGCACACCAGCGTGCAGGCCGCAATTCCTATGCCGGAAAGGCCCGGAGACTTTTTTAGAGCAGGATGACGCCGATGTACTGGATCACGAACCAGCCGGCCATCAGGCCCATCGTGATCATGAGGAGGCGCCGGTCGCGCGCGAGGGGCGCGCAGGCCGCGGGGATTTCGATGTTGGCCATCTCGCGCGACGTTCTATGCAGGTGGAGGAACGCGAACAGCGCTCCGATCGTGGTGACCAGCAGCCCGACCGTCTCGAGCACCCAGGTTGTCATCGCCGCTCTCCTGTTGAGGGTCTTATGCCCGCTAGTCTATCTTTATTCGCGCGCCTTTCAAAACTGCGTGGGATCATAACTGAATGAAAACCATCGACATTCACGCCCACTGGTACCCGGAAGAGTGGATCCGGGTGTTCGAGAAGGACGGAGCGAAGGAGGGCGCGAGCATCGAGCGTCGCGACGGCAAGTATTTCCTCAAGGCGAAGAACATCACCAACGCCTTCGACGAGCGCTTCGTCGTGGTTGCCGAAAGAATTTCCGAAATGGACAAGCGGCACGTCGACGTCCATTGCCTCTCGCTCACCACGCCGATGGTGTACTGGTGCTCGCCGGGTCTCGGCCTGGCGCTCAGCCAGGCGTTCAACGACGCGGCTGCGGCCGCGCACACGCGGCATCCGCAACGGCTCCTTGGCCTCGCGATGGTGCCGATGCACTCGCCGCAGGATGCGGTGAAGGAGCTCGAGCGCGCGGCCAAGCTTCCCGGCATGAAAGGCATGTACCTCGCCACCAATGTGAACGGCGAGGAGCTCGACGACAAGAAGTTCTGGGATGTGTACGCGAAGTGCGAGGAGCTCGGCTGGGCGATCTTCCTGCACCCGGTCGACACGATCGGCCAGGACCGCACGAAGAAGTACTACCTCAAGAATCTGTGCGGCAACCCGTACGACACCGGCATCGCCGTCGCGCACCTCATCTTCGGCGGCGTGATGGACCGCTTTCCCAAGCTGGAAGTGAACCTGCCGCACGCCGGCGGTACCTTCCCGTGGCTCATCGGCCGCTGGGACCACGGCACCCAGGTGCGCCCGGAGCTCAAGCACATGAAGCACGCGCCGAGCTCATACCTTCGCCGCTTCACGTACGACACCATCGGCCACGACGACCGCATCAACGCCGCCTTGGTAAAGCTGGTCGGCGCCGACCGCGTCACCCTCGGCAGCGACTACTGCTTCGACATGGGCCTCGACGACCCGCTGGCGACGCTCGAGCGATTGAACCTGCCGATGGCCGAGAAAGAACTCATCGCCGGCGGCAACGCAATGAAGCTGCTACGCCTCTGAATTCCGTACCGCGTACGGAATTAGGGAAGATTGGCGGCCAAAGGCCCGAGGAGCGATAGCAAGCGTTTCGGGTCGCAGGGCTTCGCGAGGTAGTAGTTGAAGCCTTTTACCTGCGCCAGAGCTTTGTCCGCACCCTTGGTGTACTGGCCGCTGATGGCGATGAGAACCGGGCGCCTATCGCCCATGCTGGCCCTCACCGCCTTGGCAACGTCCCATCCGCTGACCACGGGCATCGCAATGTCGGAGATGACCACGTCCGGGTCGAACGCTGCCATCCTCTCCAGCGCCGCCTTGCCGCTGCCGAAGCCTTCGGCCTCGTATCCCTCGCCGCGCAGCAATTCCAACAGCGTGATGACCGTATCCGGTTCATCGTCCACAACCATGATCCGCGCTACGCGGCGCACGGTGGAGTCAGAGGCGGACGCGGGGTCGGTATAGCTGCCGGGGAACACGGCTCGAATCTAGCAGACGGTGGATTACACGTAAGCCGGAGGCTTCAGAGTGCGTGACGCATGTCACGCACTGCGCAGTGCATACCCTATTAAGTTTTGCGCGCGAGCCAGCTTACCGGTACGGAAGTGCAGTCCTTGCCGCCGAGTCCCTTCCTGGACGCTCTTTCAAACGAATTCAATGCGGCTTGCGTGACCGGCGCGTCGTAGCCGCAGGTCTTCGCCTCGGCGACCATTTCGGCCAAATCTTTCTTGAGCGTATCGACGGTCACGGTCGGTGAAGCATTTTCCTTGCCGCCGAGGGCGGCGGCGATGGCGGGGGCGCGGTTCTTCAGCATGGCGGGCGCGCCGGAGGTGTCGGCGAGGATGTCCATGGTGCGTGCCGGGTCGAGGTCCAGGTGGCCGACGAGCGAGAGCGCCTCGCCGAGGGCCTGCCAGTAGACGATGAGCGGGAGATTGATGGCGAGCTTCATGCTCGCCCCGGCGCCGACCGGGCCGACATGCTCGACGCGCCGGCACATCTGGTCGAGGATCGGCCGCGCCCGCGCGACATCCGCGGGCTCGCCGCCGACGAAGCCGAAGAGCTTGCCTTCCTTCGCCGGGCCCGTCGTGCCGCCCACCGGGCATTCGACAAAGGCGCCGCCGGCTTTGCGGATGCTCTGGGCAACCGTCTTGGCGACTTCCGGGCGCACGGTGCTCATCTCGATGAACACCCTGCCCTTCGCCGCCGGCAGCATCTGCTCGTAGACGGCGCTCACCGCTGCCGCATCGGCCAGGATCGAGACCACGACCTCGCAGCCCGCGGCGAGCTCGGCCGGGTTCGCGGCCACCTTGAAGCCCGTGGCGCGCGCCTTGTCCGCGCTGCGGTTCCAGACCATCATCTCGTGCCCAACTGCCGCGAGCCGCGACGCGATAGCGCCGCCCATCTTGCCGATGCCTGCGATGCCGATCTTCATATGCTGAATACCTCTCTGGTTTCGATTGCGACCGACACGGTGTCGCTGGAGGGCGCATGGTACGAGCCGGCAGCCCAAGGAGAGAAGAGCGGCGCTCACAATGCGGCCCTCCTGTTTCACGGCAACACGATGAATTTCTACAGCGGCGCGCCGCGCTTCCTGCCGCCGGCGCTCGCCGGGCTGGGGTACGCGAGCCTGGCGTTCAACCGCCGCGGCCACGACATCCTCGCGGTGCGCAACAGCCGCGCCGCCGAAGGCGCCGCCTTCCAGACGTACGCCGAGGCCATCGCCGACAATCGATATGCCGCGCAATGGCTCGCGGCGCGCGGATACGCCGCTCCCATCGTCATCGGCCACAGCAACGGCGGCATGCTCGCGGTGCGTCATGTCGCCGACCATCCGCAGACTCGCGCGCTCGTCCTCCTGTCCGCGCATTGCGGCGGCAAGGACATGCTGCCGCTTTCCAGCAAGGCAGGCCTGCTCGCCGGCAACCGGCTGGCCGAGCTCACGGCCCAGGCGCAACGCCTGGTGGCCGAAGGCAAAGGCCGCGAGCTCATGCTGCTGCCCGGGTGGTGGTACGTGACGAGCGCCGAAAGCTTCCTCGAGCTCAACAACTGTCCCGACATCCTCGAGCTCGCGCCGCGCATCCGCTGCCCGGTGCTCTACATCCGCGGCGACAAGGAACCGCGCGAGCTCTACCCGGCCGAGGAGTTTGCACGCCGCTGCGCGGGGAAATGCACGGTGCAGATCGTCGCGGACTGCGATCACTTCTACGTCGGCCGCGAAGCCGCGGTGGCCTCGACCGTTACGAACTGGCTGAAAGGGAACCCATGACCCGGAAAATGCTCATCGCCTGGCTCGTCGTCTTCATCGCCTGGATGGCCTGCAGCTTCGCCATCCACGACCTGCTGCTCGGCGCCGATTACTCGCAGCTGCCCGATCTTTTTCGGCAGCCGCACGAAGCGCAGAAGTACTTTCCGCTGATGATTCTCGCCCACGTCTTCCTCTCGGGCGCCTTCGTCTGGATCTACGCGCGGGGCATGGAGGCCAGGCCGTGGCTCGGGCAGGGCATCCGCTACGGCATCGCCATCGCGCTGCTGACCACCGTGCCCATGTACCTCATTTACTACGCCGTGCAACCGATGCCGCTCGCCACGGTCCTGAAGCAGATCGTGCTCGAGGGTGCGCTGGTGGTCGTGCTCGGTATCGTCGCCGCCTTCGTTTTCAGAGCGAATTCGGGTTGACACGCGCGAAGGCCCCGGGCTCAAATTGCCGCCCGAGGTGATTCCATGAAGCTCTACGGATTTTGGCGTTCGCTTGCGACGTATCGCGTGAAGGTCGGCCTTGCCCTGAAGGGCCTCGCCGTCGAAGAAGTGTCCATCGACATCCTCAAGGGACGGCAGCACGACAAGGAGTACGTCGCCGTCAATCCGCAGGCCGTGGTGCCTGCGCTGGTGCTGGACGAAGGCGGCCCGCCGCTTTTCCAGTCGCTCGCCATCCTCGAGTACTTGGACGAGACCAAGCCGCAGCCGCCGCTCCTGCCGCGCGATCCGCGGGGGCGCGCCCGCGTGCGCGGCCTGGCGCTCATCGCGGCCGCCGATGGCCACCCGCTCGTCGTGCCGCGCATCCGGACGTACATGGAAAAAGAGCTGAAGCTCGACGAGCCGACGCGCAACAAGTGGCTCGCGCACTGGACGCTCAAGGCGCTCGAGGCCATGGAAGCGCACCTCAAGGGCGAGAAGGAGACCGGGCGCTTCTGCCACGGCGATTCCCCCACGCTCGCCGACATCTGCCTCGCGGGGCAGGTCATCGGCGCGGTCGGCTACTTCAAGTGCGACGTGTCCGGCGTGCCGACCTGCATGCGCATCTACGAGGAGTGCATGAAGATGGACGCCTTCAGCAAGCCGCATCCCCTGAAGCAGCCTGGCGCAGGAGCTCACTGACCATGACCATGCCAACCAATGCCGCCCCCCTGTTAAGGGGGGAAGCGAGCGGTTTTCGCGAGCGGGGGGTTGTCCTTTTTAAAAAACCAAGCCCCCGTTCGCCTTCGGCTCACACCCCCCCTGACAGGGGGGCACGTAAATGACGCCCGTAAATATCGTCGACCGCTCCTCCCTCATCTCAGGCCTGTACAAGCAGCTGGAGCTCAAGCCCGCCGATACGGCCATCGTGACCATCGATATGCACCGCGGCCATCTCGACATGGACGTGGCCACCATGCCGGCGAAGCCTGAGGACGCGACGCGCGTCATAAAGAACGCAAAGGCGGTGCTGGATCACGCGCGGCGGTTGAAGGTGCCGGTGGTGCACGTAGTGCTCGTGTACCGAAAGCTGCCCGGCATCGGCAGCGAGGGGATGACCTCGCCGTTCTGGAAGGCGATGCACGCCGCGCAGGGCGAGAACGACCGTCTCACTCCCGGGCGCAAGAGCACGGTGCGCGAGCACAACGTGGAAGGCTCGCCGGGGACGCAGATCATTCCCGAGCTCTACCACGACGGCGATTACGTGATCAACAACAAGAAGCGCCTGGATTGCTTCTACGGCACCGATCTGCGCCAGCTCCTGGACAACCTGAAGGTGAAGAACCTGGTGCTGATGGGCATCAACACCAACACCTGCGTGCTCAATACCTCGTTCACCGCGTTCAACTTCGACTACCGCGTGGTCGTGCTGTCGGACTGCGTGGCGAGCATGTACGGCGACGACCTGCACGTCCTTGGCCTGCAGAACATCTCGCGCTGCCTGGGCTGGGTCATCACCAACGATCAACTTTTCGAGAAACTGAAGGAGGAGAGACATGCGGTTCACGCGTAGACGCTTCATTCAGGCTGCCGGAGTGGCTTCTCTGGGAGCCAGTTTTCCGATCAGAGCGCAAGGCGCGCCGATTCGCCTCGGCCTGATGACGGTGAAGACCGGCCCGCTCGCCTCCGGAGGCATCGACATGGAGCGCGCGCTGACGCAGTACCTCCAGGAGCGGAACAACACGCTCGCCGGAAGGAAAGTGGAGCTGTTCGTCGCCGACGGCGGCGGCGTGCCGGCGCAGACGCGCACCAAGATCCAGGAGCTCGTCGAGCGCGACAAGATCCACCTGATGATCGGACCGCTCGACACCGCCTCCGCGCTCGCGGCGGACGACTACATCCGCCAGGCGCAGCTCCTGACGCTGTCGGTTGCTGCCGCAGAGGATATGACGCAAAGGAAGCCGAACCCGTGGTTCACGCGCGGGACGTCCACCTCCTCGCAGTCCGCGATGCCGCTCGCCGAATACGCGGCGAAGACGCTGGGCTACAAGCGCATGGCGGTGATCGCCGACGACATCGCCTACGGCCACGAGATGTGCGCCGGCTTCATGCGCGTGTTCGAAGACAACGGCGGCAAGGTGGTGCAGCGCCTGTTCCCGCCGCTCACCGTGCCCGACTACGGCACCTATCTCGCGCAGCTGAAGACCAACATCGACTCGGTGTTCCTCGGCTTCGCCGGCTCGAACGGCTTCCGCTTCCTCCGGCAGGCCAACGAGTACGGCCTGATCCAGAAGGTGAAGCCGATCGGCGGCATGACGGCGCTCGACGAGGCGGTGCTGCGCAACATGGGCGACGAGGCGCTGAACATCATCACCTCGTGCTGGTACTCGGCGGAGATCGACAACCCGATCAACCAGAAATTCGTCGCGAGCTTCCGCAACCAGTGGAAGTACGACCCGGGCTTCTATGCCGCGGCGACGTATACCGAGGCTGCCGTGCTCGAAGCAACGCTCAACCAGGTGAAGGGCAACGTCGAGGACAAGCAGGGCTTCATGAAGGCGGTGCGCAATATCAAGGTGGACACCTGCCGCGGCCCGGTGCAGTTCGACCAGTACGGCAACGTGATCGGCAGCGTGTACATCCGCAAAGTGGCGCGCAAGGATGGACGCCTCGTCAACACGGTGATCCACACGTATCCGAACGTGAGCCAGTTCTGGACCTACAAGCCCGACGAGTTCCTGAAGAACCCTGTTTACTCGCGCGACTATCCGCCGGCCAAGAACATAGAGTCGTGAAAGGAACGGAGCTTTAACGCTCCTTCTCGTGCAGTACTGGGCCATCCAGACGCTCAACAGCCTGGCCCTGGGAGGATTGCTGTTCCTCCTGGCGGCCGGGTTCTCGCTGATCTTCGGGCTGATGCGCATCGCCAACCTCACGCATGGCGCGCTCTTCATGCTCGGCGCGTATCTCGGCGTCAGTATCATGCGCCACGTGCCGAACCTCTGGCTCGCGGCGCTTGCGGCCGGCGTAGCGGTGGCGGCATTCGGCGGGCTCCTGGAAAGGTTCATCCTCCGCAAGCTCGGAGGCAACGTCCTCGGCCAGGTGCTCGTCACGCTCGGCGTCGCCTTTATCATCGCCGACGCCTGCCTCGTGGCGTGGGGCGGCGATCCGATCCCGATCCCGACGCCGCCCAGCCTGCAGATGCCGGTGCGCATGTTCGGTTTCGTATTCCCGGCGTACAGGCTGGCCGTGGTCGTGATCGCAGTCGTGGTCGCGATCCTTCTGTACCTCCTGATGGATCGCACGCGCCTCGGCGCCATGATTCGCGCCGGCGTGGATGATCCTGAGATGGCGAGCGCGGTGGGTATTCCCGTGTCGCGCCTGTTCACCACCGTCTTCTGCCTCGGCGCGGCGCTCGCCGGTGCCGGCGGCGTGATCGGCGGCCCGATGATGTCGGCGTATCCGGGGCTGGATGGGGAGATGCTGCCGCTCGCGTTGATCGTGGTCATCCTCGGCGGCGTCGGGAGTCTCCTCGGCGCCTTCGTCGGCGCGTTCATTACCGGCTTCGTCTACACCTTCGGCGTTGCCCTCCTGCCGGATCTCGCCTACGTGATCCTGTTCCTGCCGATGATCCTGGTGATCGCCTTCCGGCCGCGCGGCCTGTTCGGAAAA
>DATLDY010000225.1:0-6844 GCA_035525655.1 Burkholderiales bacterium | reverse complement strand
GGAGTTCGTCGAGCTGGAGCTCTACCTGATGTGGCGCGCCCGCGGCATGAAGCTGGAAACGCCCGCCGTGCGGCCCTAGCCGAGCAGCTTCCGGATACCCTCGCGGTCGGGATTCAGGACAATCCCCTTCTCGCAGATGATTCCAGTGATGAGCTCGGCCGGCGTCACGTCGAACGCCGGATTCCTGACCTTTACGCCCTTCGGCGCCCAGCGCACCTTGCGATAGCCGAGGACTTCTCCCCCCGGCCGCTCCTCGATCGGGATGTGCGAGCCGTCGGGGATATCCACATCGAAGGTGGATACCGGCGCAGCGACATAGAACGGGATCCCGTGGCGCTTCGCCATCACGGCGAGCGAATAGGTACCGATCTTGTTCGCTACATCGCCGTTCGCCGCGATGCGGTCGGCTCCTACGATCACGACGTCCACATCGCCCCGACTCATGATGTGCCCGGCCATGCTGTCGGTGATGAGCGTGCACGGAATTCCCTCTTGGATGCATTCCCAGGCGGTGAGGCGAGCGCCCTGCAGATAAGGCCGCGTTTCGCAGGCGATGACGGAGACCTTCTTGCCCCTGGATGAGCGCACCACGCCGAGCGCGGTGCCGTGTCCCGCCGTCGCGAGCGCACCCGTATTGCAATGGGTCATGATGCGCGCGCCTTGGGGCATGAGCTCGGCACCGCGCTCGCCCATCGCGTGGTTCGCGGCCACGTCCTCTTTGTAAATGGCCTCGGCTTCCGCCCTGAGATCCTTGGCCCCCTTCATCCGATCGAGCGCCCAGAAAAGGTTCACCGCCGTCGGGCGACTCTTGCGCAGCACTTCGTACGCCTTCGCCGAGCCGTTGCCGAGCACCACGCCGAACGCCGCCGCGCATCCGATCGCCGGCGCCCCTCGCACCACCATGTCCTTGATGGCCTTCGCGACCTGCTCGGCCGTGCGGCACGTAACGTAGATTTTCTTATCCGGCAGGAAGCGCTGGTCGAGCAGCTCCAGGCGATCGCCCTTCCAGCGAATCGGCTCCACATTGCTTTTGGGTTTCTTCAAACGACCCGCTCGTTGCCGCCATCCACTGGCACCTGCGCCGCGGTGGTCTTCGCAAACAAAGGCCCGCACATCTCCGCCGCGAGCTCCGCCACGTCCCTCGACGACACCTCGGTCTTCAGCAGGTTGTTCTTCTTGTATTGCTCGACGGTGAGGTTGTAGGCCTTGGCGCGCGACGCGAGCACCTCTTCTGTCCACAGCCCCGTATCGAACACCTGGTTCGGATGAAGCGAATTGATGCGGATGTTGTCCTTCGCCCACTCGAGCGCCGCGACGCGCGCAAGCTGGTTCAGGGCCGCCTTGGAAGCCGAGTACGCCGCGGCGCCGGGACCGGGTGCCGGCACGTTCTTCGAGCCGATGACCACGATGCGCCCGCCGCGCGGCGCGAGCTTGAGGAGCGGATGGCACGCCTGCATGACGAGCAGGTTGGCCTCGACGTTGACCGACATCGCGACGCGCCAGCTTTCCGCCGGGATGTTCTGGATCGGCTGGGAAGAGGGGAAGATGCCGGCGTTCAGCACCAGCATATCGACGCCGCCGAAGCGCTTCACGGCGATATCGAGCGCCGCGTCGATCGCCTTGGCGTCGGTCAGGTCGCAGGTCACGCCCAGCACATCGGCGCGCTTCCACATCGATTCGACCGCCGTATTGCGATCGAGAGCGACCACGGCCGCGCCGCGCTTGAGGAACGATTCGACGCACGCCTTGCCGATGCCGGAGGCGGCGCCGGTGACGAGGACCACTTCACCGCTGAACCCCGGCGGCGAGCCCGCCTTGCGCAGCTTCGCCTGCTCGAGGTCCCAGTACTCGATGTCGAACGTGTGCTGCTGGTCGAGCGCCCGCCAGCCGCCGAGCGCTTCGGCCCTCAGGATGACGTCGATGGTGTGGTCGTACAGCTCCTCGACGATCGCGGTGTCCTTTGCCGTACGGCCAGCGGCGACGAACCCGAGCGCGGGATCGAGCGCCATTCGCGGCGCCGTGTCGAGCATCGTCTTCTTTTCCTTCGCTTTGGCCGAAAGCCGCTGGAAATATTCGCCGTAGCGCTTCGCGTAGCCGGGCACGTCGCGGCCGAGCATTGGAAATGGTTTGGTGCGGATCACGTGGTCCGGCGTTGCCGGTCCCTGCTGCGAGAGCTTCTCCACATCCTTGCGCTGCGCGAAGCCGAGGAACTTGGGGTTGTCGTTCACCCGCACCACCAGCGGAAAACCCGCCTGGTCCGACATCGCGCGGCGCAGCCCGGCGACCTCTTCGCGCTTCACGCTGCCCGCTGCAGTCGGTTTCACGGCGGCCTGCCACGCACCCTTGCGCTGCAGGTATTCCTCCGCCATCGACACGAGCTCGATCATCCGCTCGTACGACTCGCGGGCGTCTTTGCCAAAGGAGAAGATGCCGTGCGAGAGAAGCACCATGCCTATGGTGTTCTTCCCCGCCTGGCGCGCAAACTCGCGCGCGCAGTACGCCGCGAGGTCGAAGCCGGCCATGATGTACGGGATGACGACCACCCGGTCGCCATAGATTTCGCGCACGCGCTTTTCGCCATCGGGCGCGTTGGATACCGACAGCACCGCATCGGCATGCGTGTGATCGACGTAGGTGTGCGGCAGGATGGCGTGCAGGATCGTCTCGACGGAAGGCGAGGGCGCGCCCGCACGCAGCGTATGCGTGTTGAGCTCGTTCACCATCTGCGGATCGGAAAGGCTCGGCAGCGCGGCCAGGCGCTTTACATAGCCGAGCGCGACCGGCGTGAAGCCCGCGGGCTCGATGGTCTCGAGGTCCCAGCCGCTGCCCTTCACGTACAGGATGTCTTCGTCTTCGCCGAACAGGTTCTTCTCGCGCAGCTTGACCGACGTGTTGCCGCCGCCGTGCAGGACCAGCGACTTGTCGCGGCCGAGCAGGCGCGACGTATAGACGCGCGGCCCGAGAGGCCCGCGATGCTCCGCGGCCTCGGCGTCGCTCCAGAGGCTTTTCATGCGCGGATTATACTTTTCGGGCGATGCTGAAAATCAGTCTTCTCGACTGGCCGGCGGCCCAGGTCGAGGCGAAGCGCATCCGCTTCGCCGTTTTCGTCGAGGAGCAGCGCGTCCCGGCCGAGATCGAGCTCGACGAGCACGATGCGCAATCCATCCACGCAATCGCGTGCATCGACGGCGCGGCTGTGGGCACTGCGCGCCTTCTACCCGACGGCCATATCGGGCGAATGGCCGTGCTCAAGTCCTCTCGGGGAAAGGGCGCCGGGCGGGCGCTCCTCCGGGCGCTTGTCGAGGCTGCGCGCCGGCGTGGCGATCGGGAAGTGCTGCTTTCCGCGCAGGTGCATGCCCTGGGCTTCTACCGTGCCGAAGGATTCGAGCCGGAAGGCGCGGTGTACGAGGAAGCCGGCATACCGCACCAGGCGATGCGCCGGAAGCTAGGTTGAGAAGTGGAAGTGGAGCGTCGCGCCTTCGCTGCCATCGGGCTCGTAGCTGCGCTCGGCGTAGCGCATGTCGTTCCCGCTATCGAGGAGCACCGTCGAGCAGCGCGTGCCGTATTCGGGATTCAGGATCTTGGCCGCGCCGACTGCGCTGAAGAGGGCCTCCACTGCGGGCGGTAGATCGGCGACGCGCGCCTTGACCGGCTGCACGTCGGGTGAATCGAGGAGCAGGTTGCCTAGCGCGTAGTAGCCGGGCTCCAGGCGCCGCGGAGCGCCGTCGCGGTTGGACATCCACCACAGCTCCTCGCGGTCCGCGACCAGCAGATTGAATCCGCTATAAAGCGCGCCCCGACCAGCAACCTCGGCGGCATATGCGCCGGGGAGGGCACCGTCCGCCAGGTATTTGGTGACCAGTGCGCCGCGCGATTCCGCGGCCGACGGCTCACGCGCGCCCCGATAGTTGGTGACGGCGGCGAACTTGCCGCGGCGGCTCACCCCCATCCACGTGCCCATCGCCTGCAGGTCGCGACCCGCGAGGATGTTCGGTCGATCCGCCCAGAAGGCGGCAGGCGCAGCGCTACGGGAATGGAACTCGTCGCGGTTGGCGGCGACGATCAACTGATAAACGGGATGCGCCCGCCAGCCAACGACGATCAGGCACAAACGATTAGCCCCATCACGCTGAGATGAAGCGCTCTAAACGGCGCTGCACGCCCAGCTTGGCGCCTTCGCGCTCCAACAACGCCTCGAAAGCCGCGGTGTCCTTTACGTCTTCGAAGACTTCCATATAGGTGGCCGGATCGTCGCGGCGGTGCATCCAGCGGCCGCGCACGCCGCATTCGCGCTCGACGGCGGCGAAAAGGCGCTCGACGCCCGCACGCAGCTCGGCCACGCGCTGGAGGTCCACCTTGTAATAGACGTAGTAGTTCAGATCGGCATAACAGCGAGGAGCTCGCTGCCGTTTTCGGCGGGAGCCGAATTGACGACGGTGCCGCCGTTGAAGTCGGCGCCCGGTTGCGGCAGGACGCCAGCCGGTGCCTTGGCGTGCACCATGCGGCGCTTCACCTGGCCGCGGTACTGCGCGCGGGCGACGATCTCCTGGCCGGGATAGCAGCCTTTGTGGAAATCCACGCCGCCGATCGCCTCGAAGTTCACCATCTGCGGGACGAACTGGTCCTGCGTCGCGCTCGTGATGAGCGGCCGTCCGGCGCGGATCTCCTGCAAGGTCCATTGCGCCTCGTCGGCATTCGCCGGTTCCTTGAGCTCGCCCGCCGGCGCGAGCTGGAGGTAGCGCCCGTCTCCGACGCGCACGGTGGCGGCTTTGCCCGTCCATGCGACGCCCTCCACGTTCAAGGCGGCATCCCACACGCCGTACTGCTCCCAGGCCTCGCTTTCGTCTGCGACCTTCACTTTTGCGCGCAACACGAACATCGAGAGCCGCTTCGCCACCGGCGCGGCGATGTCACGCGAAAGCTGCAGGAAAAAGCCGTCGGCAGCCGGAATGACGAGAAAGCTGGCGAGCAGGCGTCCTTTGGCGGAGCACCAGCCGGCGATCGCCGAGCGATCGGCCGGCAAGTTGGCAACGTCGTTGGTGAGCTGCGCGTGAAGGAATGCGCGCGCATCGCTTCCCGTGACGGAAAGCAAACCATATCGGGTAAGGTGCGCGCGCTGCATCGTAGAATGCGCATTTTACAGCGCGCCGAATTGAAAACTTTTTTTGCGCTCCTGCTGCTCGTGGTCCTCGGCGCAGGCGGTTATGCCGCCTGGTACGTCGCCTCGCCGGTCGAAATGGCGGCGCAGTCCACCGAAGTCGAGATCCCCAACGGCACGCGCCTTCGGGGCGTGATCGCGCTTTTGGAGCGCTCCGGCGTGCACGTGCGCCCTTACCACTTCGAGGCGCTGGCGCGTGCCCTGGGCCGCGAGCGGGACATCAAGGCGGGCAACTATCTCCTCGCGCAGCCCCTCACGCCGACCGATCTCCTCGACCGGCTCACGCGTGGCGACGTCACGCAGGCCGAAGTCCGGCTGATCGAAGGCTGGACCTTCGCCCAGTTCCGCGCCCTGCTTGATGAGAGCGCCGACCTCAAGCACGACAGCAAGGGGCTCGAGGACGCCGACCTCCTGAAGCGCATCCAGGCGACCGAGACTCATCCGGAGGGCCTGTTCTTCCCCGACACCTATTTGTTCGCCAAAGGCTCGAGCGACCTCAATGTCCTGCGCCGTTCGTACCAGGCGATGCAGCGTCACCTGCAGGCCGAGTGGAATGCGCGCGCGCCGAACGTGCCTTACAGCTCGCCCTACGCGGCGCTCATCATGGCGTCCATCATCGAGAAAGAGACCGGCCGTCCGGAAGAGCGCGACCAGATCGGCGGCGCGCTGGTGAACCGGCTGCGCATCGGCATGCGCCTGCAGGTCGATCCGACGATCATCTACGGCCTCGGCGCGTCGTTCGACGGCAACCTGAAAAAAATCCACCTGCTCGAGGATGGCCCCTACAACACCTATACGCGCGCCGGCCTGCCGCCGACGCCGATCGCGATGCCGGGCCTTGCGTCGATCCGCGCTGCCGTGCGTCCCGGCAAGACCGACGCGCTGTACTACGTTTCGCGCGGCGACGGCACGAGCCAGTTCTCCAGGAACCTCACCGAGCATAATCGAGCCGTCTCCAAGTACCAGCGCGGCGGAAAATGAAGTTCCTCACGCTCGAAGGCGTCGACGGCGCAGGAAAGTCGACCCACATCGAGTCCATTGCGGACGCAGTACGGGCGAAGGGCGCGCATGTCATCGTGACGCGCGAGCCCGGCGGCACCGATCTCGCCGAGCGGCTGCGTGAAGCGATCCTGGCCGGGCCGATGACGCCGATACTCGAGACACTCCTCATCTTCGCCGCACGCGCCGACCACGTCGCCCGCGTCATCCAGCCCGCGCTCGCTGCCGGGCATTTCGTCATCTGCGACCGCTTCACCGATGCGACCGCCGCCTACCAATCCGCCGGCAAAGGCGTGAGCGCCGATCTGGTCGCGCGGTTGGCAGAAGCTGCGCACCCCGGCCTGCGCCCGCATCGCACGCTGATCTTCGATTGCCCTTACGAAGTGGCGCGCGAGCGCCTTGCAAAATCCGGGCGACAACTCGATCGCTTCGAGCGCGAAGACCGCGCATTCTTCGAGCGCGTGCGCGGCGCGTACCTTTCGCTTGCGAAAAACGAAAGCGACCGCGTGCGCATCATCGACGCCTCCCGCGACGCCGCCGGCGTGCGCGAGCAGATCAAAGTGGCGCTGCAGGGCTTCTGATGCACCCCTGGAACCAACCCATCCTGGATTCACTCAAGGCGGCGCGCGAACGGCTGCCGCATGCGCTCCTGGTTCACGGGCCGCGCGGCGTCGGGAAGCTCGGGCT
>DATLDY010000216.1:0-16974 GCA_035525655.1 Burkholderiales bacterium | reverse complement strand
AGTGCAACGTGGCGGACATCGCCCAGGTGCGCGCCGCGGCGCATAAAGTCGAGGCCGGTCTCGGCCGCGTCGTCGCACTCGTCAACAACGCCGGTGTGGCTCTCTTCAAGCCCATCCTGGAAACGACCCTGGACGAATGGCGGCGCGTCCTCGCCGTCAACCTCGACGGGCCGTTCATCTGCACGCAGGTGTTCGCGCCCGCCATGCTTCGCGGCGGCGGCGCCGTGGTAAACATCGCCTCGATCTCAGGCGTTCGCGCGAGCGCCTTGCGCGTCGCCTATGGCACGAGCAAGGCCGCGCTCATGCACCTGACGAAGCAGCAGGCGCTCGAGCTTGGCGCGATGGGAATCCGCGTCAACGGCGTAGCTCCCGGGCCCGTCGACACGGCGATGGCGAAGCAGGTGCATACCGCCTCGATCCGCGCCGACTACCACGACGCCATTCCGCTCAACCGCTACGGCGAGGAGCGCGAGATCGCGGAGGCGGTGTTCTTCCTGTGCAGCGACGCCGCGAGCTACGTAAACGGACAGACGCTCGCGGTGGATGGCGGCTTCGACGCCTCGGGAATCGGGCTGAAGGACCTTCGCCGCGGTACGTGACGCGTCAGTACAGGGTTTGGGCCGTGCCGCCGAAAATGGACGCGCAGTCGCCCTCGGGCACGAGGCCGAGCGCGCGTCGCGCGTCCGCGGTCAGGCTGCGCAGCGATCCGTCCGAAGCGGGATAGTTCGAGCCCCACGCTATGCGCGCGGCGCCGAAGCCTTGCACCACGCGCGTCATGAACGCCTCGGGCGAAGTCTTGCTCTTCGCCGCATCGCGCACGTTATGGGTGGTGTACTTCAGTAGAAGGTTCGGGTAGCGCGCCAGCGCGAAAAGGCTTTCCGCATTGTCGGGATCCGGCCGAGCCATGTGGTCGAGGATGATGCGCGCGCGCGGGAATTCCTTGAGCAGCGTCTCCACCTGCGGCAGGTGAGGCGCGCGGCATTGGAGGCAGACCGGAAGGTTCAATTCGGTGGCAGTGAGCCAGGCGGGGAATGAGCGCGGGTCGTCGAGACGGACGTCGTGCGAGGCGGTGTGACCGGCGATGAAGACGCGCAGTCCGTCGAGGCCTTTGTCCCGCCAGTAACGAATGCGCTGCGGCGCATCGGCCGCGAGCATGTCTACCGAGAACACGCCGGCGAAACGATCCGGATGCGCGGCGACGGCGTCGGCGACGTAGGAGTTGTCATGGCCGTAGCAGGTCGACGCCTGGACCAGCACCGAGCGCTCGATGCCCGCTTCGTCCATGGCTTTCAGCATCTCCTCGGCGCTCACCGGCCGCTCGCGCGACCAGTCGGATTGCTTGCCGCCGAGGCCGGCGCGCGGGTAGCGCTTCTCGTCGGGCGAGATGATGTGCGGGTGGATGTCGATGACGCTCATTCGACGCGGCCGACGGTCTTCACCACCTTGGCCATGGTTTCGTAGTCTTCGCCGACCAGGCGGGCAAACGCATCCGGAGCCAGCGGGCGCGGCTCGACGCCCTGTGCGTGCAGGCGCGCGAGGATCGTGGGGTTGGCGAGGAGCTTGGCCACCTCGGCGTTGATGCGCTCGATCACGGGCTTCGGCGTGCGCGCCGGCGCGAGCAGGCCGAACCAGGACTCGAATGCATAACCGGGAAGGTCCTCTGCTACCGCCGGAACGTCGGCCAGGAATGACGAGCGGCGCGCCGACGTGACGCCGAGGAGGCGAATGCGCGGATCCCGCGAGACGCCGACGTTCGGCACGATCGTGGCGTGCGAGCGCCCGGCCATGACGTCGTTGGTCGCGTCCTGCGTCGACTTGAACGGGATGTGGACCATGTCGACGCCGGCGAGCTTCGCGAAATAGGCCATCGCAAGGTGTCCGGAGCTGCCGTGCCCCGGCGAGGAGTAGTTGAGCTTTCCGGGGTTCGCTTTTGCGTGCTTGATCAGCTCCCCGACCGTGCGTGCCGGCAGCTCGCCGCTCGTCATGAGCACGTAGCTCTGCATGCCGATGTTCGCCACGGCGGCAAAGTCCTTGATCGGGTCGTACGCCGGTTTCTCCGATAGGAGCGCGGTGGCATTGTGGCTGGAGGCGGCGAAGATCAGGGTCGTGCCGTCGGGTGCCGCCTTGGCGACGCTCGCCGTGCCAATGGCCCCGCCGGCGCCCGGGCGGTTCTCGACGATCACCGTCTGGCCGAGCGCGGCGCCGAGCTCGCTATAGAAGGTGCGCGCCAGGACTTCACGCGCGCCGCCGGCGGCGAAGGGAACGACGATGCGCGTCACCTTGCCGGGTTGCGCTGCGACGGGATCGGCGACGGCCGCGCACAGCACGGCGATGACGATCGCCTTGATCAATGCCTGACCAATGGACGAGTGATCGATTCCGGCTGCAGGGTGATGTGGTCGATGCCGAACTTCTCATGGAGCCGCGCCTGCAGCTGGACGAGCGTGCGCTCCCACTGTCCCATGCTGCGCACGACCACATGCGCGGAGAGCGCGATGCGGCTGCCGGACAGCGTCCACACGTGCAGGTCGTGCACCGACATCACGCCGTCGACGCGCGCCATCTCGGCGCCGATCGTCTCCACGGAGAGGCCCTGGGGCACGCCTTCCATCAGCGCATGGGTGCTTTCGCGCAGAAGGCGCAGGCTCGATAGCGCGATCAGCACGCAGATCGCGAGCGAGGCGATGGGATCGATCAGGGTCCAGCCGCTGAGCGCGATGATCACCCCCGAAGCGAGCGCCGCGATGGAGCCGAGCGCATCGCCGAGCACGTGCAGGCGAGCCGCACGCGCGTTCATGTCGTGCACGTGGGGAGCGAGGTGGCGCAGCACCCAGAGGTTGAGCGCCAGGCCTACTGCGGCGATGAGCGCAGCCGGTGCTCCATTCACCGGACTGGGCGCCTTCAGCCGAACGACGGCTTCGTAGGCGAGCGCCGCGACGATGACGAGCATCGTGGCAGCGTTGACGAGCGCTGCGACCACTTCGGCGCGGCCGAGGCCGTATGAATGGCGCTCGGAGGGCGGGCGGCGCGCCATCCACGCCGCGAGGGCGGCCAGCGCGAGCGCGGCGCCGTCGGTGACCATGTGGCCGGCGTCCGAGAGGAGGGCGAGCGACCCCGTCCACCAGCCGCCGATGGCCTCGAGGAGCGCAAAGACGATCGTGAGCACCGCGGCGATGCGTAGGCCCGATCCGGAAGGCGTGGGCGCGTGGTGATGGTGATGGTGATGATGATGGTGGTCGTCAGCCACGGAGCTTCTCGAGCGCGTTCAGTGCAGCAGGCGGTTCGTTGCCGCGCCAGGCCACGATCTGGTCGGGACGAATGAGCGCGTAGTCGGCCTGGTAGGCATCGCGGAGGGCATCGTTCTGCAGATGGACGACCTTCACGTCAGGCGCGATCGGCGGCGAAGCGTGGTTCAGGCAGAGGAGCGTCCATTCGAAGCCGAACGCATCGTATAGGGAGCGCCCGTCCGGAAGCCAGGCGTGCGGCGGGCGGCCGCCGGGACAGGCGGTCGGCACATAGGTATTGGCAGCCTCCGGGGGTGGCGAAGTCCCGTCGGCGACGATCGCGGGCGAGCCGTCGTAGCGCCCGCCGAAGGTGATGCCCGGGATGTTGAACTCCGCGCGGCCATGCGCCTCGAGGTACTCGCCGGCCTGCTTGCGCGCCGCGGCGCCTTGCGGCGTCTCGTCCTCGATGTGCGGCACCGGCTGGAAATTGCCCAGCGAATCGGCAAAGCGCTTGGCGTACGCGGTGTTGCGCATGGCGAGCGGCTTGCGCTCGATCTCGTAGCTCTCGAGCAGGCGCGGCGCCGCGCGGCCTTTCAGCACGGCGGCGAGCTTCCAGCCGAGATTCACGGCGTCCTCCACGGCGGTGTTGTAGCCGAGGCCGCCGGTGGGCGTGAAGAGATGCGCGGCATCCCCGCCGATGAACACGCGGCCGCTCGCAAATCGCTCGGCGACGAGAGAGTAGCCGGCGGTCCAGGTATCGAGCGAGAGCACCTCGATCTTGAGCGGCACACCGATGCCTTGATGGGCGAGGGCGATGGCGTGCTCTTCGGTGAGGGCGGCCTGCTCCTCATGCGGCTTGAGCTGCGTGTGATAGGCGAACTCCACCCGCCCGTCGATCGCGGCCATGAAGAAGCGCCGCTCGGGGTTGAAGCCGACGTTCATCCACGCCGGCGCATGGCGGATCTCGCGGTAGAAGTCCGGGATGCGGCAGTACACGGCGAACATGCGCCCGCCGAAGAAATCGCGCACCACGCCGGTTTCGCCGCTGTAGCGCCAGCCCATCGCCTGCCGCACGACGCTGCGCGCGCCGTCGGCGCCGACGAGGTATTCGCACCTTAAGGTGACCGGCTTGCCCCCGTCCACGGGTTCAGCCTGTGCCTCCACATGGTTGCCATGGTCGGTAACGCTCGTTACCCGCCAGCCGTAGTGCACCGTCGCGACGCGCTCGGCATGGCGCCTGAGCACCTGCTCGACGAATTTCTGCGCCACGCGATGCGGCAGCTCGGCGGCGCTCCACGATCCCGAGAGCGTGGTGATGAGCTTGCGGGCTTCGCGCGCCGAGGGCAGCCGGAAACGCGCGAGCTCGTGTGTCGCGAAACGGGTGAAGTAGGCGATGTCGGTCGGAAAGTCCTCCGGCATGCCGAGCGCGCGGATCTCGTCGGCGAAGCCGAGGCGGCGGTAATGCTCCATGGTGCGCGCCTGCGTGGCGTTCGCCTGCGGATTGAAGGCGGTGCCCGGCTTCTGGTCGAGGACGAGCGCGCTCACGCCGCGACGGCCCAATTCATTCGCGAGCATCAGGCCGCAAGGGCCGCCGCCAACGATCAGTACCTGGGGATTTTCCGGGAGCACCCGGAGATTCTAGAGAGGAGGGTGCCCAAGGGGCTTGCCGACCCCGGCGAGCTATCAGGGCTCACTCGGCGATCGGGCAATCCCTCGTGCAATTCAACTATAGCGCGGCTGCATGACGGATTGGCGACCGCACGTAGTCCGTTCCGCGCCGCCTGGCGGAACGCGTCGTATCACGAGGGAAAAAAGGTGGAGGCGAAGGTTGGATTCGAACCAACGTGGACGGCGTTGCAGACCGTAGCATCTCCCCGCTCTGCCACTTCGCCTTTGCTGTCCTGCGTTCCAGTATTTTCACGGTCGCGTGTTAAGCGACATGCACGCCGGCCTCCTCCGGAGGTACCGTCAGGCCGACCTTACGCTGCGATGCGGTAAAATTCAGTCGCATGGCACGTACCCGGCTGGTTGCCGGCAACTGGAAGATGCACGGCAGCCGCGAATCCAACCGGGCACTCCTGTCCGCGATTCTCGGACAGGCCGCAAAAACGGGCGCGCAATGCACGGTTTGCCCGCCTTTTCCCTATCTCGCCCAGGTCGCCGAGCAGTTGCGCGGCAGCGCGGTGAGCTGGGGCGCGCAGAACGTCAGTGAGCACGAGAAGGGCGCCCATACCGGCGAGGTCTCGGCGGCGATGCTGGTGGAGTTCGGCTGCCGCTACGTGATCGTCGGGCACTCGGAGCGCCGCCAGCTATACGGCGAAACCGACGCCCAGGTGGCGGCGAAGTTCGCCGCGGCGCAGGCCGCCGGGCTGACGCCGATCCTGTGCGTCGGCGAGACGCTGGAAGAGCGCGACGGCGGCCGGACCGACGAGGTGGTGTCCCGGCAGCTTCAAGCGGTGTTGAGCAAGGTCAAGTTCGGCAGTGCAGTGTTGGCTTATGAACCGGTATGGGCGATCGGCACCGGACGCAACGCGACGCCGCAGCAGGCGCAGGACGTGCACGCGTTGCTGCGCCGGCAGGTGCCGGCCGAGACGACGATCCTTTACGGCGGCAGCGTGAAGCCGCAGAACGCGGCGGCGATTTTCGCGATGGCGGACGTGGACGGCGGACTGATCGGTGGCGCATCGCTGGTGGCGGACGATTTTCTTGCGATCCTGCATGCCGCAGGGCGCTAAAAAGGCAGGCGCTAAAAAGGCGGGATAGAGACTTATGTGGCTGACGTTGCTCATCGTGGTTCATGTCCTGGTTGCCCTGTCGATCATCGGACTCGTGCTCCTTCAGCACGGCAAAGGCGCCGACATGGGCTCGGGTTTCGGGGGCGGCGCCTCCGGCAGCCTGTTCGGCGCGACCGGATCGGCGAACTTCCTGTCGCGCATGACAGCGGTCCTGGCGGCGATCTTCTTCATCCTGAGCCTCGCGCTCGCGTACACGGCCACGCGCCGGCCCGCGGCCGAAGGCGGCGGCGTGATCGATGCGATTCGGCAGCAGCAGGATTCGCAAAAGCCTGCCGCAACGCCTGACCCGCAGAAGCCCGCTCCGCAGGCCGCGCCCGCATCGGGAGCCGCGCCCGCTGCTCCTGCGGAGGCGCCGAAGGACAAGCAGGTACCGCAGTGATTTTTTAAGGGATAATTCCGCATTCGCGCCCACGTGGTGAAATTGGTAGACACGCTAGCTTGAGGGGCTAGTGGCCTAAAAAGCCGTAGCAGTTCGAGTCTGCTCGTGGGCACCAAAATTCAATGCTTGCTGAGTACTTTCCGATTCTGCTTTTCCTGCTCGTCGGCGTCGCCGTCGGCGTAGCGCCTATGGTGCTGGGCAAGCTGCTCGGGCCGAGCCGCCCCGATCCGGAGAAGCTCTCGCCCTACGAGTGCGGCTTCGAGGCGTTCGAAGACGCGCGGATGAAGTTCGACGTGCGCTACTACCTCGTCGCCATCCTGTTCATCCTGTTCGACCTCGAGATCGCGTTTCTCTTCCCCTGGGCGGTGGTGGTCAACGAGATCGGGCTGCCCGGCTTCCTCTCGATGATGCTGTTCCTCGGCATCCTGACGGTGGGATTTGTCTATGAGTGGATGAAAGGCGCCCTGGAATGGGAATAGAAGGCATCCTCGAGCAGGGCTTCGCGACCACGACGATCGACAAGGTGGTCAACTGGACGCGCACCGGATCGCTCTGGCCGATGACGTTCGGCCTCGCCTGCTGCGCGGTCGAGATGATGCAGGCCGGGGCCGCGCGCTACGACCTCGACCGCTTCGGCATCGTGTTCCGCCCGAGCCCGCGCCAGTCCGACCTGATGATCGTCGCCGGCACGCTGTGCAACAAGATGGCGCCGGCGTTGCGCAAGGTCTACGACCAGATGCCCGACCCGAAGTGGGTGATCTCGATGGGCTCGTGCGCCAACGGCGGCGGCTACTACCACTATTCGTATTCCGTTGTGCGCGGCTGCGATCGCATCGTGCCGGTCGACATCTACGTGCCAGGGTGTCCGCCGACGGCTGAAGCGCTGCTTTATGGGTTAGTGCAGCTTCAGAACAAGATCAAACGTACCAATACGATCGCTCGATGAAGCCGAGCTCGAAAGCAACCATCTCCCGATGACGCCCAGGCTACAAAGGTTGTTCGACGCGCTGGGTCGGGAAGGCTTCAAGCCGAGCGAACGGCTGAACGAGATCACCATCGAAGTGCCGGCCGCCGAATACAGCAAGGCCTGCGAGAAGCTGCGCGACCATCCGGAGCTTCGCTTCGAGCAGCTGATCGACCTGTGCGGCGTGGACTACGCCTCCTACGGCGACCGGCCGCGCGAGGGCCTGCGCTTCGCCGTCGTCCTGCACCTCCTCTCGCTCACGCATAACAGCCGCCTGCGCGTGCGCGCGTTCTGCCCGGACGACGAGTTCCCGGTGATGCCGTCGCTCGTCGAGGCGTGGCCGGCGGCGAACTGGTTCGAGCGCGAGGCGTTCGACCTCTTCGGCATCATGTTCGAAGGCCATCCGGACCTGCGCCGCATCCTGACCGACTATGGGTTCGTCGGCCATCCGTTCCGCAAGGACTTCCCGCTCACGGGCCACGTCGAGATGCGCTACGACCCGGAGCAGAAGCGCGTGGTGTACCAGCCGGTGACGATCGACCCGCGCGAGGTCACGCCGCGGATCGTGCGCGAAGAAAACTACGCCAAAGAGAAATAAGTGGCCGAGATTCGCAACTACACATTGAACTTCGGCCCGCAGCACCCTGCGGCGCACGGCGTGCTGCGCCTCGTGCTCGAGCTCGACGGCGAGGTGATCGAGCGCGCCGACCCGCACATCGGCCTGCTGCACCGCGCGACCGAGAAGCTCGCCGAGCACAAGACGTTCCTGCAGTCGGTGCCGTACATGGACCGGCTCGACTACATGTCGATGATGTGCAACGAGCACGCGTACGTGCTCGCCATCGAGAAGCTGCTCGGCATCGAGATCCCGGAGCGCGCGAAATACATCCGCGTGATGTACGACGAGATCACGCGCATCCTCAATCACCTGCTGTGGCTCGGCGCCCACGGGCTCGATTGCGGCGCGATGACCATCTTCCTGTACTGCTTCCGCGAGCGCGAAGACCTGATGGACGCCTACGAGGCGGTGTCGGGGGCCCGCATGCACGCCGCGTACTACCGCCCCGGCGGCGTGTACCGCGACCTGCCCGACCGCATGCCGCAGTACGTGGCCTCGAAGTGGAAGAACGAGAAGGACATCCGCGAGCTGAACACCAACCGGCAGGGGTCGCTGCTCGACTTCCTCGAGGACTTCACCGAGCGCTTCCCGAAGTACGTCGACGATTACGAAACGCTCCTGACCGACAACCGCATCTGGAAGCAGCGCACGGTGGGCATCGGCGTCGTCTCGCCGGAGCGCGCGCTCGCGCTCGGCTTCACCGGACCGATGCTGCGCGGCTCGGGCATCGAGTGGGACCTGCGCCGGAAGCAGCCTTACGAGGTCTACGACAAGCTCGACTTCGACATTCCGATCGGCAAGAGCGGCGACTGCTACGACCGCTATCTCTGCCGCATGGAGGAGTTCCGCCAGTCGAACCGCATCATCCGGCAGTGCATCGACTGGCTGCGCAAGAATCCCGGCCCGGTGATGATCGACGACCACAAGATCGCGCCGCCGTCGCGCCTCGAGATGAAGGGCGGCATGGAGCAACTCATCCACCACTTCAAGCTCGTCACCGAGGGCATGCACGTTCCCGAGGGCGAGGCGTACGCGGCGGTCGAGGCGCCGAAGGGCGAGTTCGGCATCTACCTCATCTCCGACGGCGCGAACAAGCCTTACCGCCTGAAGATCCGCCCGCCCGCCTTCGTGCACCTCGCCGCGCTCGACGAGATGGCTAAGGGACACATGATTGCGGACGCGGTCGCGATCATCGGCAGCCAGGACATTGTGTTCGGCGAGGTGGACCGATGATCCTTTCTTCCGAGTCGCTGAAGAAAATCGACCGCGAGGTCGCGAAGTATCCGCCCGACCAGAAGCAGTCGGCGGTGATGGGCGCGCTCATCATCGCGCAGGACGAGAAGGGCTGGCTGTCGAACGAGGCCATGGACGCGGTCGCGGAAATCCTCGGCATGCCGCCGGTAGCGGTCTACGAGGTGGCGACGTTTTATTCGATGTACAACCTCAAGCCGATGGGCAAGTACAAGCTCACGCTCTGCACCTGCCTGCCGTGCGGCTTGCAGGGCGCGCTCGCCGCTGCGGACCACCTGCGCGACAAGCTCGGCATCGACTTCGACGAGACCACCGCCGACGGCCGCTTTACGCTCAAGGAAGGCGAATGCATGGGCGCCTGCGCCATGGCGCCGGTGCTCCTGGTCAATAACAAGAAGATGCACGACTACATGTCGAACGAGAAGCTGGACCAGCTCATTCAGGAGCTGAAATGATGCTGGACTACGGTCCCGACGCGATCCTCATGAAGGGCCTCGACGGCCAGAACTGGCGTCTGAAGGACTACGAGAAGCGCGACGGCTACGTGGCGCTGCGCGCGCTCGTCACCGCGAAGACCGATCCGAACATCCTGATCGGCGACCTGAAGAAGTCCGGCCTTCGCGGCCGCGGCGGCGCGGGCTTCCCGACCGGGCTAAAGTGGTCGTTCATGCCGCGCCAGTTCCCGGGCGCCAAGTACGTCGTGTGCAATTCCGATGAAGGCGAGCCGGGCACGTGCAAGGACCGCGACCTCCTGCGCTACAACCCGCATGCGGTGATCGAGGGCATGATCATCGCCGGCTACGCCATGGCCGCGACCGCGGGCTACAACTACATCCACGGCGAGGTCTGGGAAGTCTACGAGCAGTTCGAGGAGGCGCTCGCCGAGGCGCGCGCCGCGGGCTACCTCGGCAAGAACATCATGGGCACCGAGTTCGGCTTCGAGCTGTATGCGCACGCGGGGTACGGCGCCTACATCTGCGGCGAAGAGACCGCACTGCTCGATTCGCTCGAGGGCAAGAAAGGCCAGCCGCGCTTCAAGCCGCCTTTCCCGGCCAGCTATGGGCTCTATGGGAAGCCCACGACCATAAACAACACGGAAACATTCGCCGCGGTTCCCTGGATCGTGCGCAATGGTGGCGACGCGTTCCTCGCGCTCGGCAAGCCGAACAACGGCGGCACCAAGCTTTTTTCGGTCACCGGACACGTGCAGCGGCCCGGGAATTTCGAAGTGCGCCTCGGAACGCCGTTCGCCAAGCTGCTGGAGATGGCTGGCGGTGTGACGGCGGGGCACAAGCTGAAGGCCGTCATCCCCGGCGGATCCTCCATGCCCGTGCTCCCTGCGGACGTGATGATGCGCACGGACATGGACTACGACTCGATCGCCAAGGCGGGATCGATGCTCGGCTCGGGCGCGGTGATCGTGATGGACGATCGCACGTGCATGGTGCGGGCGCTCGAGCGCCTGTCGTACTTCTACTTCGAGGAGTCGTGCGGCCAGTGCACGCCGTGCCGCGAGGGCACCGGCTGGCTCTACCGCGTGGTGAACCGCATCGAAAACGGACAGGGCAAGATGGACGACCTCGCGCTCCTCGATAACGTCGCCGACAACATCGCCGGCCGCACCATCTGCGCTCTCGGCGACGCCGCGGCGCTGCCGGTGAAGAGCTTCCTCAAGCATTTTCGCGACGAGTTCGTGCACCACATCGAGCACAAGCAGTGCCTGCAGGGCACCACCGAGCCGAGGTGGGGCCGGTCGGGTGCGAGGCTCGAGCCGCACGTGCTGCGCAACATGGCCGAGGCTGCCTGATGGCCACCCTGAAGCTCGAAGTCGACGGCAAGGTGGTCGAGGTGCCGCACGGCTCGACCGTGATGGACGCCACCAACAAGCTCGGCGTCTACGTGCCGCACTTCTGCTACCACAAGAAGCTGTCGATTGCCGCCAACTGCCGCATGTGCCTGGTCGAGGTGGAGAAGGCGCCGAAGCCGCTGCCCGCCTGCGCGACGCCGGTCACCGACGGCATGAAGGTCTGGACCCATTCGCCGGCCGCCAAGAAGGCGCAGAACGGCGTGATGGAGTTCCTGCTGATCAACCATCCCCTCGACTGCCCGATCTGCGACCAGGGCGGCGAGTGCCAGCTCCAGGACCTTGCAGTCGGTTATGGCGCGAGCAACTCGCGCTATGCCGAAGAGAAGCGCGTCGTCCTGCGCAAGGAGCTCGGTCCGCTGGTCGCCGCGGAGGAGATGAGCCGCTGCATCCAGTGCACGCGCTGCGTGCGCTTCGGGCAGGAGATCGCCGGCGTCATGGAGCTCGGCCTCGCCGGCCGCGGCGAGAACTCGGAGATCGTTTCGTTCGTCGGCCGCGCGGTGGAATCGGAGCTTTCCGGCAACATGATCGACCTTTGCCCGGTCGGCGCGCTCACCTCCGAGCCTTTCCGTTACAGCGCGCGCACGTGGGAGCTCTCGCGGCGCAAGTCCGTCTCGCCGCACGACGCGCTCGGCTCGAACCTCGTGGTGCAGGTCAAGCAGAACCGGGTGATGCGCGTGCTGCCGCTCGAGAACGAGAACATCAACGAGTGCTGGCTCTCGGACCGCGACCGCTTCTCGTACGAAGGGCTCAATTCGCCCGATCGCCTGCTGCGCCCCATCGTGCGCGCGCCGGAAGGCTGGATGGAGGCCGACTGGCAGGACGCATTGCACTACGCCGCCGATCACCTCGCCGGCAAGGACATCGGCATCCTCGCGTCACCGCACTCGACGCTCGAGGAGCTCTACCTCGCCGCGAAGCTCGCCGAAGGCGGCGGCGCCGCCGACTTCCGGCTGCGGCACAGCGATTTTTCCGGCGATGCCAAGCGCGCCGGCATTCCGTGGCTCGGCATGCCGATCGCCGAGGTCGAGAACCTCGACCAGGTGCTCGTCATCGGCTCCTTCCTGAGGAAGGAAAGCCCGCTCATCGCGCAGCGGCTGCGCCAGGCCACCAAGCGCCGCGCGCAGATCCATATGCTGCATTCGGTGGATGACGACTGGCTGATGCCGATTGCCAGCCGCAAGATCGTGCCGCCCTCCGAAATCGTCGCGGCGATTGCCGGTTTCGGCGAGGCGCTCAAGTCCGGCAAGAACGCCGCGGTGCTGATCGGCAACTTCGCTCAGCAGCATCCGCAGGCCGCGCAGATCCATGCCGCGGCCCAGTCCCTAGGCGTCAAGGTCGGCTTCATCGGCGAAGCGGCCAATTCCGTTGGCGGCTACCTCGCCGGCTTGCCGGTCGGGAATGTGGGCGACGTGCTGAAGAAGCGCGCCATCATCGTGCTCGGGGCGGAGCCGCTCGATTGCGCCGCCCCCGAGGCCGCGATGAGCGCACTGCGGGAAGCCGAGTTTGTGGTGCAGCTATCGCCCTGGCGGACCGGCCTCGAGTACGCGCATGCCGTGCTGCCGATCGCGCCGTTCACCGAGAGCGCCGGCACCTTTGTGAATATCGAAGGGCGGGCGCAGGGCTTCCATGCGACGGTGAATCCCCTCGGCGAGGCGCGCCCGGGATGGAAGGTGTTGCGCGTCATCGGCAGCCTGCTCAAGCGCCCCGGGTTCGAGTTCGACACGATCGACCAGGTGCGCAGCGCCTGCCTGTCGGGGAAAGACGTGACCAAGCTCCTTTCCAATACGATCGGTGCGGCCGCGAGCGCCGCCGCGCCGGGCGGCGTGCAGCGCATAGCCGACGTGCCGGCGTATTTCGCCGATCCGCTGGTGCGGCGCTCGCCGCCGCTGCAGAAGACCCGGGAAGCGCGGCCGCCGAAGGCCTGGATGAACTCGCGCCTCATGCAGAAGCTCGGCATCGCGGCGGGCCAGCAGGTACTCGTGAACTCGAGCGCCAAGCTCACGGCTGCGCTGGACGACAAGCTGCCCGACGAGTGCGTGCGCATCGCGACGGGGCATCCGAGCACGGCGGCGCTGCCGATGTTCGGCAGCCTCAAGGTGGAAAAGGCCCAGGTGCAGCAGGCCGCCTAGATGCTCGACAGCCTCCTCAACTTCAGCAACGCGCAGTTCGGCCCGACCTGGGGCCCGGCGTTCTACGCGACCGTGACGAACCTCGCCTTCATCGTGGCCATCGTCGCGCCGCTCATGGGCGCGGTCGCTTACCTCACGCTGTGGGAGCGAAAGCTCATCGGCTGGATCCAGATCCGCATCGGGCCGAACCGCGTCGGCCCCTTCGGCCTGCTGCAGCCGATCGCCGACGGCATAAAGCTCCTGTTCAAGGAGATCATCCTCCCGACCAACGCGAACAAAGGGCTGTTCCTGCTCGGTCCGGTGCTGTTCATCATCCCGGCGGTGGCGGCCTGGGCAGTGATCCCCTTTGCGCCCGAGGTCGTGCTCTCCGACATCAACGCCGGGCTCCTCTACATCATGGCGCTCTCGTCGATGGGCGTGTACGGCGTGATCGTCGCGGGCTGGGCGTCGAACTCGAAGTATGCGTTCCTCGGCGCCATGCGCTCCGCCGCGCAGATGGTGTCCTACGAGCTCGCGATGGGCTTCGCCCTCGTCGTTGTCCTCATGGTGTCGGGCAGCTTGAACCTGTCGGACATCATCAACGCGCAGGGCCGCGGCATCTTCGCCGACCGCGGCATGACCTTCATGTCGTGGAACTGGCTGCCGCTCCTGCCGATGCTGGTGGTGTATTTCGTCTCCGGCGTCGCCGAGACCAACCGCGCGCCCTTCGACGTGGTGGAGGGCGAGTCCGAGATCGTCGCCGGCCACATGATCGAGTACTCGGGCATGGCGTTCTCGCTGTTCTTCATCGCCGAGTACATGAACATGTGGCTGATCTCGGCGCTGACCGCGATCATGTTCTTCGGCGGCTGGCAGGCGCCGGTCGACTCGATCGTGCTGAACTGGATCCCGCCGATCGCCTGGTTGCTGCTGAAGATGTTCCTGATCGTGTCGATGTTCCTGTGGCTGCGCGCCACGTTCCCGCGCTACCGCTACGACCAGATCATGCGCCTGGGCTGGAAGGTGTTCATCCCGCTGACGCTGGTGTGGATCGTGGTGATTGGGCTGTGGATGCAAACGCCGTGGAACATATGGAACTGAGGCCCGCCGCAATTTCTGCCGCCCCCCTGTCAAGGGGGGATGCGAGCGCTTTTTGCGAGCGGGGGGTTGGTTTTAGAAAAAATCAAAACCCCCCACTGCGCCTTCGGCTCATGACCCCCTTGACAGGGGGTCGGCAGGAAAAGAACCCATGACGCGCGTGCTCGATTTCTTTCGCTCATTCCTGCTGCTAGAGCTCCTGCGCGGGCTGGCGCTCACCGGGCGGCACATGTTCGCCCGCAAGATCACGGTGCAGTTCCCGGAAGAGAAGACGCCGATGAGTCCGCGCTTCCGCGGCCTGCATGCGCTGCGGCGCTATCCGAACGGCGAAGAGCGCTGCATTGCCTGCAAGCTGTGCGAGGCGGTGTGCCCGGCGCTCGCCATCCACATCGAATCGGACCAGCGCGAGGACGGCACGCGCCGCACCACGCGCTACGACATCGACCTCACGAAGTGCATCTTCTGCGGCTTCTGCGAGGAGGCCTGCCCGGTGGATGCGATCGTGGAGACGCGCACGCTGGAGTACCACGGGGAGAAGCGGGGTGACCTGTATTACACGAAGCCGATGCTGCTGGCGGTCGGCGATCGTTACGAGGAACAGATAGCCCGGGACCGGGAAGAAGACGCCCGGTACCGCTAAAGAAAAGAAGAATGTTCGAAACCGTAGTGTTCTACGCCTTTGGGGCGGTGCTGCTTTTGTCCGGGCTGCGCGTGATCACGGCGCGCAACCCGGTGCATGGCGCGCTGTTCCTGGTGCTCGCGTTCGTCACCGCCGCCGGGCTGTGGCTGCTGCTGCGCGCCGAATTCCTCGCCATCGCGCTGGTCGTGGTGTACGTCGGCGCGGTGATGGTGCTGTTCCTCTTCGTCGTGATGATGCTCGACATCAACCTCGAGCGCGTGCGCGAGGGCTTCTGGAGCAACCTGCCGCTCGCCCTGGTCGTCGGCGTGATCATGGTGTGGGAGATGGTCACCGTCCTCGCCTACCGCTACTGGGGCGCCGCGCCGCGCCAGATTCCGCCCGGCTATAGCAATACCAAGGAGCTCGGCCGGCAGCTCTATACGGACTATGCGTTCGCCTTCGAGGTGGCGGCGGTGATCCTCCTCGTCGCGATCATCGCGGCGATCGCGCTCACGCTGCGCCGGCGCAAGGACACGCGCTCGCAGGACGCCTCGGAGCAGATCAGGGCGCGCCGCGAAGACCGGGTGCGGCTGGTGACGATGCCCTCGGAGAAAGAATGACGGCCCCCGAGCTCTCCCACTACCTGGTGCTGGGCGCGATCCTGTTCGCCATCAGCGTGGTCGGCATCTTCCTCAACCGCCGCAACCTGATCGTGCTGCTGATGGCGATCGAGCTGATGCTCCTGGCGGTGAACCTGAACTTCATCGCCTTCTCGCACTTCCTCGGCAACACGGCGGGGCAGGTGTTCGTGTTCTTCATCCTGACGGTGGCGGCGGCCGAATCGGCCATCGGGCTCGCGATCCTCGTCGTCCTGTTCCGCAACCTCAACACCATCGACGTCGAAGAACTCGACTCCCTCAAAGGCTGATGAAAGACATCGCCGTCGTCGCTGCGTTCGCACCCCTTCTCGGCAGCCTGGTCGCCGGGCTGGGGGGGCGATGGGTGAGCCGCCACGCGGCGCATTCGGTGACCATCTTCTCGGTGCTGCTGTCCTTCCTGTGCTCCTGCGTCATCTTCGCCGACACGCTGAAGGGCGAGACCTTCAACGGCACGATCTACAACTGGCTCACGGTCGGCGACACGCGATTCCAGGTCGGCTTCCTCATCGACCGGCTCACCGCGTTCATGATGATCGTGGTGACGTTCGTGTCGCTCATGGTGCACGTCTACACCATCGGCTACATGCACGACGACCCGGGCTACAAGCGCTTCTTCTCCTACATCTCGCTCTTCACCTTCTCGATGCTGATGCTGGTGATGGCGAACAACTTTGTGCAATTGTTCTTCGGTTGGGAAGCGGTGGGCCTGGTTTCCTACCTCCTGATCGGGTTCTGGTACACGCGCGAGACGGCGGTCTACGCCAACCTGAAGGCGTTCCTCGTCAACCGTGTCGGGGACTTCGGCTTCCTCCTCGGCATCGCGCTGCTGCTGGCGCACTTTGGCGGGCTGGATTACCAGGCGATCTTTGCCGAGGCGCCGAAATCCACGGCGCCGATGACGCTGATCTGCATCCTGCTTTTCATCGGCGCCATGGGCAAGAGCGCGCAGTTCCCGCTGCACGTCTGGCTGCCCGACTCGATGGAAGGCCCGACGCCGATCTCGGCGCTGATCCATGCCGCCACGATGGTGACCGCGGGCAGCTTCATGGTGGCGCGAATGTCGCCGCTGTTCGAAATGAGCGAAACCTCGCTGAATTTCGTGCTGTTCATCGGCGCCACCACGGCCCTGTTCACCGGCCTGATCGGCATCGTGCAGAACGACATCAAGCGCGTGGTCGCGTATTCGACGCTGTCCCAGCTCGGCTACATGACCGTTGCCCTGGGCGTATCGGCGTATTCGGCAGCGGTGTTCCACCTGATGACCCACGCCTTCTTCAAGGCGCTGCTGTTCCTGGGCGCGGGCTCGGTGATCATCGCCATGCACCACGAGCAGGACATGCGCCGCATGGGCGGGCTGCGCAAGTACATGCCGATCACCTACTGGACGGTGC
>DATLDY010000212.1:0-4677 GCA_035525655.1 Burkholderiales bacterium | reverse complement strand
GCGGACATCCTGCTCGACGCGGTCGAGGAGCCGGGCAGCAGCCACTCGGTGGTGGACGATTTCTACGCCAGGCGCGCATACCGGCTGCTCGATCTGCGCTACGGCAAGCAGCGCGCACCGGGGCGTGCCGGCGCCGAACTGCCGCGCTTGGCGCCGAATCCGGTGGCCGAGCCGAACCTTGCGCAGGCGCAGCGTCATCGCGTGCGCTTCGAGGGCGGGATGATGGGCCGCCTGCCCATGAACGAGATGCGCCACGGCATGGCGTGGATGGTGAACGGCAAGCCGATCGGCGAGCACGACCACGGCGGCCAGCCGCTATTTACGCTTGCGCATGGACGTACGCACATTGTCGAGATGGTGAACGACACGTCTTGGCACCACCCCATCCACCTGCATGGACATGTGTTCCGCCTGCTGACGATGAATGGCCGTCCCGCGCCGCAGAGGCCGCTGCTCGATACCGTGCTCCTCGACCCTGAAGGTCGCGCGGAGATCGCGTTCGTGGCGGACAATCCGGGCGATTGGATGTTCCACTGTCACGTTCTCGAGCACCAGGCATCCGGCCTGATGGCGCTGATCCGCGTCGCATGAGGCGCATTGTGGTTATCGCAGCAGCGTTCGTCGGCGTTGCCATCGCGGCAGCTGCGGCCGGTATTTATCTCTGGCATTTGCAAACCAGCTCGCAGCCGTTCGCCCGCCCGTCAACGCCAAAGGCTGTCCCGGCGCTTCGGTTCGAAGACGCGAGCGGGAAGGAGCGCACGCTCGCGGATTTTCGCGGCAAGGTGGTCCTCCTGAATGTGTGGGCCACGTGGTGCGCGCCGTGCCGGGAGGAGATGCCTGCCCTCGATCGCCTGCAGGCCCAGCTCGGCGGTCCCGCCTTCCAGGTCGTCGCGCTCTCGGTGGACCAGCAGGGACCGGCGATTGCGCGACGCTTCTTTGCCGAGATCGGCATCAAGTCCCTCGAGTTCTATATCGATCGGTCGGCTCGCGCGGCTTTCACGCTGGAGGCGGCGGGGCTGCCCGCGACCCTGCTGATCGACCGGGAAGGCCGGGAAATCGGCCGCCACCTGGGCGCCGCCAAATGGGATACCCCGGATATCGTCGAAGCGCTGCGCCGCCGCATAACGACCCGCGAGTAAACTAGGCCCATGACCGTCTACATGCATTCCGCTGCGGCTCGCGCGAGCGAACTGCCCATGACCGAGGCTGAGCGCAAAGCTCGTATCGAGCTTGCCGCCTGCTATCGGGTCTTCGACATGCTCGGCTGGACCGAGATGATCTTCAACCACATCACGTTGCGGGTTCCGGGTCCCGAGCCGCGGTTTTTAATCAACCCATTTGGCTTGCATTACCGGGAGGTCACTGCTTCCAGCCTGGTGCTGATCGACCTGGAAGGCAACGTGCTGCGCGAGAGCAAGTGGCCGGTGAACCGCGCCGGCTATGTCATCCACTCGGCAATCCACGGCGCGCTACCACACGCTCACTGCGTGATGCACACGCACACGACCAACGGCGTCGCCATTTCGTGCCTGAAGAATGGCCTGTCGAGCGACAACTTCTACGGCGCGATGCTGCACGGGCGCGTCGCCTATCACGAGCTCGAGGGCGTGACTGTCGACCTCGGCGAGCGTGAGCGCATCGTCCGCGACCTGGGCAACAAGCACGTGATGATCCTGCGCAACCACGGCCTGCTCTCGTGGGGATCCAACGTCGCCGAGGCGTACCTGCGCTTGTGGACGCTGCAGCGCGCCTGCGACGTGCAGATCGCGGCTGCGCAGGCGGGTGGCGAGTTGAGCCGCCTCTCCCAGCCGGTGATCGATCGCATGCTTGCCGAGTCCGGCCCCGGCGAGAAGAAGACATGCGAGGACGTCTACGCCGCGATGGTCCGGCTGGTCGACGCGCGCGACCCGTCTTACCGTGACTGAATCAGGTTGACGTTAACGTAAACGTCAACTAGGCTGTACGCCGCATTTACCTCCTATGACCGACCTCTCGGACTCGGCAAAGCTCGTCCACAAGGCGAAGCACAAGATCCGCTTCGTCACGGCGGCGAGCCTGTTCGACGGCCACGACGCGTCGATCAACATCATGCGGCGCATCCTGCAGGCGTCTGGCGCCGAGGTGATTCATCTCGGCCACAACCGCTCGGTCGAGGAGATCGTCAACGCGGCGCTGCAGGAGGACGTGCAGGGCATTGCCATTTCGTCCTACCAGGGCGGCCACATCGAGTTCTTCAAGTACATGGTCGACCTGCTGAAGGAGCGCGGCGGCGCCCATGTGCAGGTGTTCGGCGGCGGCGGCGGCGTGATCGTCGCCGACGAGATCAAGGAGCTGCAGGAATACGGCGTGGCGCGCATCTACTCGCCGGAGGACGGCCAGCGCATGGGCCTGCAGGGCATGATCAACGACATGCTCGCGCGCTGCGACTTCGACCTCACGCAGTACGCGCCCAAGGCGCTCGAGGCCGGCAGTGCACGATCGCTCGCGCAGGTGATCACGGCGATCGAGCTCGGCATGTTCAAAGGAAAGCTGGACGTCAAATCCGCGCCCGTGCTCGGCGTCACCGGCACCGGTGGGGCGGGGAAGAGCTCGCTCACTGACGAGCTGGTGCGCCGCTTCAGGCTAGACCAGGGCGATGAGCTCGGCATCGCGGTCCTGTCGGTCGATCCCACGCGGCGCAAGACCGGCGGCGCGCTCCTCGGCGATCGGATCCGCATGAATGCGATCCATGGCGGCCGCACCTTCATGCGGTCCCTCGCCACGCGCGAAACCGGCAGCGAGCTTTCCGCCGCCATCGGCGATGCGATCGCCGCCTGCAAGGCGGCGGGCTACGACCTCGTGGTGGTCGAGACGGCGGGCATCGGGCAGGGCGACGCGGCGATCGTGCCGCATGCCGACGTGTCGCTCTATGTGATGACGCCCGAATTCGGCGCCGCGAGCCAGCTCGAGAAGATCGACATGCTGGATTACGCGGATCTGGTGGCGATCAACAAGTTCGATCGCAAAGGCGCCGAGGATGCGCTGCGCGATGTGCGCAAGCAGGTGCAGCGCAATCGCGAAGCGTTCCGCGAGCCCGCGGAGTCGATGCCCGTCTTCGGCACCATCGCCGCGCGCTTCAACGACGACGGCGTCACGGCGCTGTACCACGCCTTGGCCGACAAGCTGGCGGAAAAAGGCATGAAGCTCGGCACGCGGCGCCTGTCGCGCCCGGCAGTCAAGGCATCTTCGAGCGTTCACGCCCTGATCCCGGCGAAGCGTCAGCGCTATCTGGCGGAAATCGCCGACGGGGTTCGCAGCTATCACGAGCACGTGGCCGACCAGGCCCGCATCGCGCGCGAGCGCCAGCAGGTGACTGCGGCCTTGCACATGGTTGGGAAAGATCTGCCGGAGCTACGCGAGCTGCTTCAAAAGAAGGAAGCGGCGCTCGACGCCGAGGCGAAGAAGCTGCTGGAGAGCTGGCCGCGCACGGTGCAGGCCTATTCGGGCGAGGAGCAGGTGGTCAAGGTGCGCGGCAAGGAAAGCCGCAGCCGGCTGACGACGACCTCGCTCTCGGGCACCCGGGTGCCGAAGGTCGCGCTGCCGAAGTTCGAGGACCATGGCGAGCTCCTGCGCTGGCGCATGCGCGAGAACCTGCCGGGGGAGTTTCCCTTTACGGCGGGCGTATTCCATTTCAAGCGCGAGAACGAAGACCCGACGCGGATGTTCGCCGGTGAGGGCGACCCCTTCCGCACCAACCGGCGCTTCCATCTCCTCTCGAAAGACCTGCCGGCCAAGCGCCTGTCCACTGCGTTCGACTCCGTTACCCTCTACGGCTTCGACCCCGACGAACGGCCGGACATCTACGGCAAGGTCGGCAACTCCGGCGTCTCCATTGCGACGCTGGAAGACATGAAAGTGCTGTATTCCGGCTTCGACCTTTGCGATCCCGCCACGTCGGTGTCGATGACGATCAACGGTCCCGCGCCGACGATCCTGGCGATGTTCTTCAACACCGCGATCGACCAGCAGGTGGAGAAGCTCGGGCGAAAGCCGACGCCCAAGGAAATGGAGGAGATCAAGGCCAAGGCGCTGTCCGCGGTGCGCGGCACGGTGCAGGCCGACATCCTCAAGGAAGACCAGGGCCAGAACACCTGCATCTTCTCGATCGAGTTTGCGCTGCGCATGATGGGCGACGTCCAGCAGCTGTTCATCGAGCGCGACGTGCGCAACTTCTACAGCGTCTCGATCTCGGGGTACCACATCGCCGAGGCGGGGGCGAACCCGATCCACCAGCTCGCCTTCACGCTGTCCAACGGGTTCACCTACGTCGAGTACTACCGCTCGCGCGGCATGAGCATCGACGACTTCGCGCCCAACCTGTCGTTCTTCTTCAGCAACGGCATGGACAGCGAGTACTCGGTGATCGGGCGGGTGGCGCGCCGCATCTGGTCGGTGGCGATGCGCGACCTCTACGCTGCCAACGACCGCAGCCAGAAGCTGAAATACCACATCCAGACCAGCGGCCGGAGCCTGCACGCGCAGGAGATCGAGTTCAACGACATCCGCACCACGCTGCAGGCGCTGCTCGCCACCTTCGACAACGCGCAGAGCCTGCACACCAACGCCTACGACGAGGCGGTCACCACGCCCTCGGCGGAGTCGGTCCGCCGCGCGCTCGCGATCCAGCTGATCATCAAC
>DATLDY010000285.1:0-5645 GCA_035525655.1 Burkholderiales bacterium | reverse complement strand
GTACAGGAAGCCCGCACGGTCGAACACGATGCGCCCGCCGAAGTGCACGCCGCCGCGCGTCTTCGGCTCCTGGCGGAAGATCACCTTCGCGTCCTCCAGCCGATTGCCGTTCAGCTTCGCTCGCAGCAATTCGGTGCTGGCACCGCCACTGCCCGGCCCCGCGTATGACAGATAGACGATGCCGTTCTTCGCAAAGTCCGGATGCAGCGCCACGTCGAAAAGGCCACCCTGCCCTTCGGCGAAAACCGGCGGCACGCCTTCCACGTTCGTGCGCTCGAAATTCTTCGACAGCAGGTTCAGCCGTCCGTCGCGCTCGGTCACGAGCATGCGTCCATCGGGCAGGAACGCAACGCACCACGGGTGATCGAGCCGCTCGACCAGCTTCACGACGCGGAACGAGTGCTCGTCCGACTTGACCGTCTGGGCACCGACGGCGAACGGGAGCAGCAGGAGGCAGAGAAAGGCACGCATGGCGCCTATCATAGTGTCATGGACTATTCGACACTTCTGTACGAGGTCAAAGATAACGTCGCGCGCATCACGCTCAACCGGCCAGACGCGGCGAATACGCTTAACGCCCAGATGGGCCACGAGCTGATGCGCGTGGCGATCCGCGCGAGCGAGGACAAGTCTGTACGTGCCGTGATCCTCACCGGGGCCGGCCGCATGTTCTGCGGGGGCGGCGACCTCAAGCATTTTGCAACGCAAGAGGAGCGGCTACCCGCCCATCTCAAGGAACTGGCCGGCCACCTGCACCTTGCGATCTCCCGCTTCGTGCGCATGGACGCGCCGCTGATCGCCGCCGTCAACGGATCGGCCGGCGGCGCCGGCCTGAGCCTCTGCGTCTTCGCCGACATCGTGCTTGCCGCTGAGTCGGCGAAGTTCACGCTCGCCTATACGCGCGCCGGCCTTAGCCCCGACGGCGGCTCGACCTACTTCCTGCCGCGCCTGATCGGGCTGCGGCGGACGCTGGAAATGGCGCTGACCAACCGCGTGCTTTCTGCGAAAGAAGCGCACGACTGGGGGATGGTGACGAAGGTCGTCCCGGACGCCCAGCTGCAAGCCGAAGCGGATATCCTCGCCGCGCAGCTCGCCGCCGGCGCGACGCAGGCGTTCGGCGCCGCGAAGCGGCTCCTGCACCACAGCTTCAGCGAATCGCTGGAGACGCAGATGGAGCTCGAGGCGCAGGCGATCGCCGACCAGGCGCGAACGCCGCATGCCCGCGAAGGTATCGCTGCATTCATCGCCAAGCGACCGCCGAAGTTCCACTGACCTCGGTCGCGATTGCGTCCGATCGGCGCCAGAGGCTATAAAGCCCGCCATGCGCCTCATCCTGTTTCTTCTCGCCCTCCCTGCCCTCGCCCATGCGCAGGCCGATTACACGCTGCTCGGCGCCGGTGTGCGCACCCGGCCGGAATTCGACGGCTCCTCCGATCGCGTCGTGGATGTCGTGCCCGTCGTGCGCTACTACGGCAAGCCCTGGTTTGCGCGCACGTCGCAAGGCATCCTCGAAGGCGGCGCGCGCTGGAACGTGCGCAAGGATTTCGATGTGGGCGCGCAGCTCGCCTATGAGGCCGGCCCGCTCGACCACGATCCGGGTGCCTCGATCGGCGTGCACGCCGAAGGCGATCGCATGGTCGGCCGCGTACCGCTGAACGGGCTGGTGCGCATCCGCCAGCACCTGGATACGGACCGCGGCGTCGAGCTCGACACGCGAGCCACCATCGGCGTGTACGGCTCGCACGGCGTGCTGGCCGGTGTGTTCATGCAGGCGACGTGGGCGAGCGAGAAGCATTTCCAGAAGTACTACGGCGTGCGCGAGAGCGGACTCCTCTACACCAGCCTCGGCGCCCTCGCCTCGTACGACCTCACGCAGCGCTGGCTGCTGGTGAGCAGCATCGAGCATCGACGGCTGTCGAGCGATGCGGCGCGCAGTCCCATCGTCCACAAGCAATCGGGCATCTATGCAAGCGCCGGCCTGGGCTACCGCTTTTAGCCTGGTCGTGCTGGCCGGCTGCGCCAGCCTCGACAGGGAAGAGTGCGTGAGCGCCGATTGGTATTCCATCGGCCTCGAGGACGGCGCGCGCGGCCGCGCGATCGAGCGCCTGGGCGACCATCGGCGCGCCTGCGCGAAGCACAACATCGCGCCCGATGGCGAGCGTTACCTCATCGGCAGGACCGAAGGCCTGCGGTCCTTCTGCACGTACGAGCGCGGCTATGCCGAAGGGCGCGCCGGCCACGCATACGGCGCCGCATGCCCGCAGCCCGCGAGCTTCCTCGCGGGCTACAACCGCGGCCGCGAGATCCACGAAGTGCAGCGCCAGCTCGAGCAGGTCGAGCGCGAGGTCGCGCAGACCCGCAATGCGCTCAAGGAAGGCATCCCGGAGCCGCGCGCCCGCGCGCGGCAGATCGACCGGCTGGAAGCGCTGACCCGCGAGGCCGAGCAGCTCGAAGCCCGCGTCCAGGACCTGGAGCGCCAGCGGTAGGCACGAGAGTTGCGCAGTCGTAGGCATGAAACTCTTTCCGATTGCCTTCAGCCTCGCCGTCATCTGTACGCCCGCCATCGGGGCGGACGCGCCTTATGAGCTCGACATCGGCACCTCGCTGCACCGCGGCCAGCTCAAGGTCGAGCCGAGCGTGCACGGTCCGGCGGGCAAGGTTCTGCGATACGAAATGAAGGTCCGCCGCACCACGCAGGGCGGATCTTCCGACAGCAGCCAGTCGGGCGACGTAAAGCTCGATGACTCCGGCGAGGGCCAGCTCGCTTCGAGCTCCGTGAATGTGGGCGCGAATGACCGCTATCGTGTCACCGTGCGCGTTTTCGACGAAAACAAGCTCGTCGCCGAGAAAACCGCGCAATACCCCTAATCCCTGTAGGTGTGTCGGGAACAGACATTGCTGCTGTTAAAGCAGTAGTTCTTGTTTTTTTCTCATATCGCCACAGGAGGAGTTAATGAAGATTTTCCCCGTATTGGTTTCGGGCATTCTCGCCGTTTCGTTCAGCCAGATCGCTGCTGCACAGGGCGTCGGCGTACAGGGTCCCGCCGGGACCGGCGCGAACGTGGATGTGCCCAAGAGCTCCGGCTCGGGCGTGAACGTCTCGCCGAACGTCCAGAACAGCACGCAAGCCGGCCAGGGTAACCAGGCCAATCAACAGCAAGGCTCCGGTAACCAGGCGCAGAACACCCAGCAAAGCGGCCAGCAGAACCAGAACTCCCAGCAGTCGGGGGCGACGGGATCCTCGACCACCAGCAAGCAAGGCCAGAGCTCCTCGTCGGCCGCAAGCGGTGCCTCGGGTGACCACTCCGCGGACAAGAACCCGAACTCGCCGGGAAAGGGCTGGGCGAAGGGCAAGGAGAAGCATAAGGACCGCGACGCGTCCTCCGGTTCCAGCTCGTCCGAAAAGCATAAGGACAAGGACAAGCACGACAGCAAGAACACGTCGGACAACAAGAGCTCCGACAAGACCGGCCAAAGCCAAAGCCAGAGCCAGAGCAGCGACAAGAGCAGCGCCGCGGGCGGCTCAGCGGGCGCCGGCTCCACCAGCTCCGGCTCCACCAGCTCGGGCGACAGCCAGACGAGCAAGCAGTCCGGTGGCTCCAGCCAGTCGAGCCAGCAGCAAGGCACCGCCAACCAGTCGCAGAACACCCAGCAGTCCGGCGGCCAGAATCAGAACAGCCAGCAGTCCGGCTCGAGCACCAGCCAGCAGAACCAGAGCAGCAAGAAGTACTGATCAGCCCACGCTGATCGAGCAACACGCCGCCGAGTCCGGATCCCGGGCTCGGCGGTTTGCTATTTGACGGCCAGTGTCGCTCGCATCGTCGGATGCAGGCGGCAGATGTACTGAATCTCCCCGGCGGCCTTCGCGACATAGCTGAAGCTCCTGCCTTCGGTCATGTCGCCCGACTCGATGCTTGCCGCCTGCGCCGTGACGCTATGCGGCACGATATCGCGGTTCACCCACGTGATGCGGTCCCCGGCGGCGACCTCGAGCCGCTCGGGGACGAACTTCATGCCTTCGATGCGCACCTCATGGGACCGCGCGGCTACTTTTTTCCGAGCGACGCCTGCAGGTGCTTGGCGTGCTCCAGATGCGTGGCGATGGCCGGACGCACCTTGGTGATGAGCTCCTTGAGCTCCTTGTTCTGCGCGCTCGGGATCAGGACTTTGTCGATCGCGTCGAGCACCTGCTGGTGAAAGGCAACTTCGTTGTCGACGTAGGCCTTGTCGAACGGCTCGCCCTTGAGGCCCTTCAGCTTCTTGGTCGTTTCCGCGGCGGCCTGCTTCAGGCTCTTGCTGGTGTCGCTGTCCTCCGGCTTCACGCCGAGCTTCTGCACCAGCGCGCCGGCCTGCTTGTTGACCGCGCTGTGGTCGGTGATCATCTGCTGCGCGAAGCCCTGCACTTCCTTGTTCTTGCTTTGCGATTTCGCCAGCTTGCCGGCGTCGATGTCGATCTGGTTCGCCGCGACCACGATGCCCGCGATCTGCGGGTCGCTCGGGCCCTTCGCCTGGGCGAATGCGAGCGCCGGGGTGAGTAGAAGAATCGGTAATGCCTTGGTCCAGCTCATTTTCATTTAAGTCTCCGGTTGAATTCGGGCCAGCACGCCGGCCACGATGCGGTCGCAGCGTGCGCCGTCGAAGCTGAAGGCGTCCTCGCAGGCAACGTCCATCTTTTGCGCGAGGCCTTCGCGCAGCAGGCTGCGGGCGCGGAAGAACCGGGTGCGCACGGTGGCCTCCGGGATGGCGAGCACGGCGGCGGTTTCCTCGACCGAAAGCTCCTCGACCGCGCGCAGCATGAAGACGGTGCGATAGGCGTCGGGCAGCAGGTCGATCTGCGACTCGAGCAGGCGGCGCATCTGCGCGCGCTCCGCCGAGGTGTCCGGCTGTTCCATTTCGTCGTCCGATACTTGTTCCAGCTCGTGCGCGGGCGTGGCGGCGTGGATCGGAATGATCGCGGCCCTGCGCGACTGCTTGCGCAGGCGCATCAGCGCCTGGTTGACCACGATGCGCGCGAGCCAGGTCGAGAAGCGCGCGTCCGAGCGGAAGGTGCCGAGCGCGCCGTGGGCCTGCAAATACGCTTCCTGCAGCGCGTCCTCGGCCTCGGCATCGTCGCGCAGGATGGCGCGCGCGGTGCGGAACATCATGCGGTTGTGGCGGCGCATCAGGAGCTCGAAGGCATGGCTATCGCCCGCGGCCGCGCTGGCAACCAGCCCGGCGTCGTGGGTATCGAGTACTGCGGCTGGCTCGGCTTTCATGGCTGCCTATTCGATGACGCGAGGCGGCCGGGCGTTCCCGGGGTCAGTAGCCGTGGAAATCTTCCGAGCGCATCGCGTCCTGCGGCACGCCGAGCCGGAAAGCATCGCGCGCACCGCCAGGGTCGTCGAGGGGCGGCCGGTGAAGTAGCAGACCGGGTTGGCGAGGCCCGCGAGATGGCCCCGCATGCGCGTCTGCTCGAGATGCTCGGCGCCATCGGCGTCGAGCGCGCAGACCAGGCGGAAGTTGAGGTGGACCTTCTCGAGCGCCTGCAATTCCTCGAGGAACGCCGCCGTCTCGGGGCGCCGGTTGCAATACAGGAGCATGAAGCGATGGGCGAGCCGGCGGTGGCGCGCGTCGCGCAGCATCGATAGAAACGGGGTGATGCCGAT
>DATLDY010000182.1:0-3804 GCA_035525655.1 Burkholderiales bacterium | reverse complement strand
GCGCTCAAACCAGCGTCAGCTCCAGCGCCCACGTCGAGATGACCTTGTCCTCCTCCATCATCGCGCCGCGCACGCTGTAGCGCCGCTCGTCGCGCTGCTGCAGGCATTCATAGCCGCGGTGGCGGCCGGTGGGGCTCGCATAGAACGAAAGGATCGCATCGCCGGCGAGCACGAAGCGGCCGCTCAGCGTGCCCAGCACCGGGTTGCTCGAGGTCCAGTGCGTCGAACGCCCGCCCTCCGCGAACGGCGTGATCTCGTACCGGTTGTGCTGGAGCGCCGGCCGGTCCCCGCGCACGCGCAGCACGCCCTCGAAATGCCATTTGCCTTCCTCGTGGCGGATCGTCGTCTCGCCCGATACCGGCGCGGCACGACCGCCGGCGTCGCGGTATTCGCCCTCCGCGCGCCAGCCTCCGGGCCGGAAGAGGAAGGTGTGCTCTATCCGTGGACTTTCACAGAGTCGTCGGGGGCCTGCGCACGCTCGTCCAGCGTGTAGTCGCGCAGCACCTCGGCGATGCGCAGGCGGTACGAAGCGAAGATCGATTCGCGGCCCTTCTTCTGCGCATCGCGGTGCTTCTGCAGGTTGCGCCACTTGCGCACCGATTCTTCGTCGCGCCAGAACTGCAGCGAGACGAACTTGCCCTTGTTGCTGATGCTCTCGAAGCGCTCGAGCGAGATGAAGCCCTCCGCCTTGGCGAGGTCCTCGCGCAGCGTGTCGACGATCTTCATGTACTCCGGGAAGCGGCCCTCGGCCGGGGTGAATTCGAAGATCACGGCGATCATGGTTTGCGTCCTTCGTATGCATTCTGCAGCAGGTCCAGCACGCCCTGGTACTGCACCTTGCGCGGGTTCGGATAAGGCGCCTGCGTGGCTATGACGGCGGCGCGCTCGATGTCGGCCGGCTTCATGCCGATATCGGCGAGCTTCATCGGCAGCGCCAGCCGCTTTTCCAGGTCCCATATGCCCGCAGCGGCGTCCGAGGCACCGAGGGCGCGCGCGATGCGGCGCATCGCCTCGGGCGCAGCCGCGGCGTTATAGCGCAGCGCGTGCGGCAGGACGATGGAGTGCGTCTCGGCATGCGGCAGGCCGAAGCCGCCGAGCACATGGCAGAGCTTGTGGTGCAGCGCGACGCTCGTCGTGGCGATCGTCGAGCCGGCGAGCCACGCGCCATATAAGGCGTCGCTTCGCGCCTGGAGGTCGTGGCCGTTTTCGAGCACTCGCGGCAAAGCCGAAGCCAGCGCACGGATGCCTTCCTCCGCCATCAGCGAAACGATCGGGTTGCCGTCGTGCGCATACAGCGCCTCCGCACAATGCGCGATCGCGTTCAGGCCGCTCGCGGCCGACACGGTTGGCGGCAAGTCGAGCGTGAGCTCGGGGTCATAGATGACGACCTTGGGCAGCACCTTGGGATCGCGCCCGGTCTTCTTCGCGCCGCCTTCCGAGATGCCCCAGATCGTCGTCATCTCCGAGCCGGAATACGTCGTCGGCACGGCGACGACCGGAAGCGAGGAGGTGAGCGCGATCGCCTTGCCGAAGCCGATGGTCGAGCCGCCGCCGATGGGGATGCAGCAGTCGGCGTCGACCGAGCGGGCCAGCTCGCGCGCCGCCTCGACCTCGCGCACCGGCGTGTGCATCACCGCCTTGTCGAACACGCCGGCGACCTTCAGCCCTTGCGCCACGCCGCGCACCATCTCGGCGCGACCGGGAGTGGAGATGAGAAGCACGCGCCTGGCGCCCAGGCGCTCGACTTCGGCGGCGAGCTGCGAGACCTTGCCGGCGCCGAACACCACGCGCGTTGGCAGTGCGGTGTAGATGAAATCGGACATTGGGCGGGATTTTGCCGCAAGATAGCAGCATGGCTGACACATCGGGCCTCGCCGTCATCGTCGGCGCAGGCAGCGGCCTCAGCGCTTCGCTCGCGCGGCAGTGTGCCGCGGCCGGCATGCGCGTGGCGCTCGCGGCGCGCAACGTATCGAAGCTCGATCCCTTGGTGAAGGAAACCGGGGCAAAGGCCTACGCCTGCGACGTGGTGGATGCGAAGCAGGTCCAGCGCCTGTTCACCGACCTCGATGCGCCGGAGCTGGTCGTCTACAACCCGAGCTATCGCGTGCGCGGCCCGTTGCTCGAGCTCGACGCCGAAGAGGTGCGCAAAACGCTCATGATTACTGCCTATGGCGGCTTCCTCGTCGCGCAAGCGGCCGCAAAGCGTTTGCTCGAGCGCGGGCGCGGCAGCCTGTTCTTCACCGGGGCATCGGCCAGCATGAAGGGATATCCCGAGTCGGCGCCGTTCGCGATGGGCAAGTTCGCGTTGCGCGGACTCGCGCAGAGCGTGGCCCGCGAGCTCGGGCCGAAGAACATCCACGTCGCGCATTTCGTCATCGACGGCGGCATCGTGCGCCCCGGAGGGGACGCGCGTGCGGCTGCGCGCGGCGCCGATGGAATGCTCGAGCCGGATGCGATCGCGGAAACTTACCTGCACGTCCATCGCCAGCCGCGCTCGGCGTGGACCTTCGAGGTCGACGTGCGACCCTGGGTGGAGAAGTTTTGAAAAAGGAAATCCGCAGCAGCAAATTGCCGACGCCGTCGGGCCACTTCGCCCAGGCAGTCGAGATCGAGGCGAAAGGCCGCCTCGTCTTCATCTCCGGCATGGTGGCGAAGCGCGCCGACGGAACGACCGCCGGTGTCGGCGACATCGAGGCCCAGACGCGCCAAGTGTGCGAGAACCTGAAGAGCGCGATTGAAGCCGCCGGCGGCACGATGGACCACATCTGCCGCGTCGACGTTTACGTGCGCAACATGGAGCACTTCGACAGGATCCACAACGTGCGCCGCGACTATTTCCGATCGGTGCCGCCGCCCGCCTCCACGATGGTCGAGGTGAGCAAGTTCACCTCGCCAGATTATCTGATTGAGATCAACGCCATCGCGGTCATACCTTAAATGGTGACTGTCACCATTTAATCCAGTCGCGCAGCGCCTGGCCCATCACCAGCGGCTTGTCCTTCTCGGGCAGCCATTTCAACTCTTCGGTGAAAAGCGTCACGCATTGGCGCCACGAGCACGGCATCTTGGTGATGTCGGTGCCCCAGAAGAAGCGCCGCGGGCCGAAAGCGTCGAATATTTTTTCCAGGTAGCCGTGGATGCTGCGATATGGATAGGCGTCGGTGGCGTAGGCGGGAGCGCCGGTGGCCTTCACCGCCACATTGGGCAGGCGCGCAAGCGCCACGAGCTCATCGATATGCACGAACGCCGCGGGACCCGTGGCACCGACCGGAACGGCGAGATGGTCGACCAGCAGGCGCAGGCGGGGATATCGCCGCGCGAGTTTTCCGACTTGGGGCAGGTACGCGGCGGCAGCGAGCGCGATGGGGATCCCGAGGCGCTCGGCGCCGGACCATAGCCAGGCGACGTCGTCGCCTTCGAGCCACGCGGCATGGCGCGGCTCGTTGAAGATGTAACGCAGGCCGAGCATGCCGCGCTGGCTTTTCCAGCGCTCCAGCGTGGCCTCGCCGCCCGGCGTGTCGAGCGGGAAGTTGCCCAGGATGGCGAAACGTTGCGCATGGCTGCGAGCCGCGTCGATGGCGACTCCATGCGCGCGCGGATCCCACGCCGGAGGCTGGATCACCGCGGAGTGCACGCCGGCTGCGTCCATGTCGGCGAGCGCCTGTTCCTTCGAGTACGGCTGCTGCCGGTGCGCGGCGCGGGGCGTGCCGCCGCCCCATAGATGGATATGGGCGTCGACGATGTCCATTACTCGGCGGTGATGCCGGCCAGCTTCACCACTTTCGCCAGGCGGTCGTATTCATC
>DATLDY010000162.1:0-6228 GCA_035525655.1 Burkholderiales bacterium | reverse complement strand
CTCGCCGCAGACCCTCGCCGACATCAAGTTCGCGCAGGCGCAGATCCGCAACTTCGCCGAGCACCAGCGCGCCGCGCTGAAAGACGTCGAGGTGGAGACGATGCCGGGCGTGAAGCTCGGCCACAAGAACATCCCGGTCGAGTCGGTCGGCTGCTACGTCCCCGGCGGCCGCTACCCGATGGTCGCCTCCGCGCACATGAGCATCGTCACGGCGCGCACCGCCGGCGTCTCGCGCATCGTCGCGTGCACGCCGCCCAACCAGGGCGCGCCGCACGCCGAGACCATCGCCGCGATGGCGCTCGGCGGCGCCGACGAAATCTGGGTGCTGGGCGGCATCCAGGCGATCGCCGCGATGGGCATCGGCACCGAATCGATCAAGGGCGTGGACATGCTGTGCGGCCCGGGCAATGCGTACGTCGCCGAGGCGAAGCGCCAGCTCTACGGCCGCGTCGGCATCGACCTCCTCGCCGGCCCGACCGAGATCCTGGTCATCGCGGATGACACGGCCGACGTGGAGATGATCGCCGTCGACCTCCTCGGCCAGGCCGAGCACGGGCCGACGAGCCCGGCGATCTGCATCACCACCTCGCGACGCATCGCCGACGGCCTGGAAGCCGAGATCCAGCGTCAGTTGAAAGTGCTGCCCACCGCCGATGTCGCCGGCGTCGCGTGGCGCGACTACGGCGAGATCATCCTCGTCGACTCGCGAGAGGAAGCGGTGAAGGAAGCCGACCGGGTGGCGGCCGAGCACGTGGAAGTGCTCACCAAGGAGCCGCGCTTTTTTCTGAACAGGATGCGGAACTATGGCGCCCTGTTCCTCGGCCCCGAGACCAATGTTTCCTTCGGCGACAAGGTAATCGGCACCAACCACACGCTGCCCACCCTCGGCGCCGCGCGCTACACCGGCGGTCTCTGGGTCGGCAAGTTCCTGAAGACGTGCACCTACCAGGAGATCACAGCCGAGGCCGCGGTCAAGGTCGGCGAGTACTGCTCGCGCCTTTGCGCCATCGAGCGCTTCTGGGGCCACAAGGAGCAGGCCGACCTGCGCCTGCGACGCTACGGCGGCCAGACCGTCGGCATAGGCAAATAAATGGGGTCAGACCCCAATTAACTTCCGCCTCGACAACCGCACCGCCTTCGTCACCGGCGCCGGACGCGGCATCGGCCGCGCTTGCGCCATGGCGCTCGCCGAAGCCGGCGCGGAGGTGTGGCTCGCCGCACGCACGCGCGACGAGATCGAAGCGGCGGCGAGCGCGATCCGCGGCGCGGGCGGCAAAGCCCACGCCGTGGCCTGCGACGTCACGCAATCCAGCGACCTGCGCAAGGCGATCGCCGCAGTGCCGGTGCTCGATGTCTTCGTCAACAACGCCGGCACCAACATCCCGGAGCCGTTCGTCGACGTCACGGACGAGCACCTCGACACGCTCCTCAACCTCAACGTGCGCTCGGCCTTCATCGCAGCCCAAGCCGCGGCGAAGAAGATGCTCGCGTCGAAACGTGGCGTGATCATCAACATGTCCTCGCAGATGGGCCACGTCGGCGCGGTAAATCGCAGCGTGTACTGCCTTACCAAGCACGCGCTCGAAGGCCTTACGAAGGCGATGGCGCTCGAGCTCGCGCCGCACGGCATCCGCGTCGTGTCTGTGGCGCCGACGTTCATCGAGACGCCGATGTATCAGCGCATGAAGGCTGCCAAGCCGGAGTTCGCCAAGTGGGTCGAGGATCGCATCCCGGCCGGCCGCGTCGGCCAGCCGGAGGAGGTAGCCGCGGCCGTCGTATTCGCCGCCTCATCCGCCGCGTCGCTCGTTACCGGCACCAGCCTCGTGGTCGACGGCGGCTGGACCGCTCAGTAGGAAATCGGGCTCTGACCCCGATTTCCTAGCTTCTTAGCAGCCGGTCCAGGTGCTCGATGTCGTTGATCACCCGCCACTCGGTTGCGCCGGCGTGCTCCACGCGCTTCTGCCAGTCCTCGAGCCGGGTAAGGTAGCGGCGTGGGTCTACGTTGTCGGTCTTTAGCTTGACGACGTTCACCGCGACCACCCGGATGTTCTTCAGGTCGATCGGGAAGTCGCGCACCGTGGCCTTGTCGAGCTCCTCCTGCATGTCGGAGAAGACGAGGATGGTCTTCCTCGCGGCGCCGGTCTCGTTGAGGAACAGCGCGCCCTGGATCAGGCCGCCGGTGATATCCGTGTACGCGCTGCCCCGCGCGCTGCGCGTAAAGGCCTCGACTGAGTCCTTGAACGCGCGCTTCTGCGCGTTGGCCTGAGACGGGCGGCTGTCGAAGGTGGCCTTCGCGATGATGTCCTTCTCGCTGAAGCTGCGGCTGCGCACGCGGGCCACTGCCAGCGAGTCGCCCGACTGCAGCGTGCCGAGCAGGAAGTTGACGATGGCCTGCGCCTTGTCGATCTCGAGCGCATAGGTGCCCGAGGTGTCGACCAGCATGTAGACGGCGTGCGCATGGCTCTTCGGATCGCCGCAGCCGGCGAGGCCTGCGGCCGACAGCGCAATGATGAAGTCGCGGCGGTTCATGCGTGCCTCCGCATCGCCAGCTCGTCATCGTCCATCGGATACCCCGACGCCCGCTTCGCGCCCGACGGGCGCTTCACCAGGCGCTCCACCAGCAGCGGCAGCACGATGAGGATGTCGTAGAAGGTGATCAGCAGCCGCGCGACATGGCGGACCAGCGTGGCGACGAGTCGCAGCGCAAAGGCGGCGCCCTGCGCCAGCATCACGAGGCCCGAGCCAAGCACGGTGCGCGCCGAGGCGATGAAAGACTCGAGCGGCACCGCAATGAACGCCAGCGCGAACGGCAGGATGAAGCCGAGCAGCATCTGGCCCGCGGTCGGGATATGCGCCACCCAGCCGTCGGCCGCCGCGTGCTGCTGCACGGTCGCGAGCGACTGGATGAGCGCCGCCTTGTCCGCGATCAGCATGTCGCGCATCAGCGCGAGCGCCGCCTCGATGCCGGCCAGGGTGACGAGGAGGCCGAGCGCAGCCCACATCATCCGCCGGCGCATGGTGTCGGACAGGCCATGAATGCGAGGGAAGAGGTGGGTGATGCGCAGCGTTTCCATGAGGAACAACCCCATGGTGGCCTCGACGAAGATGATCACCATCGCGGCCACGTCCGAGGTGCGCAGCGTGGCCGTGAGGTAATCGCCCGCGCCCACCATCTCCGACATCGGCAGCGCGATCAGCTTGTAGTTGATCAGCGCACCGCCGGCCGCGATGGCCAGCACCAGCGCGGTGATCGCGAGCTGCGTCGCCGCCGAGACGGTGAGGGCATGCTCGGCTTCGGGCGTACGGTTCACGATGCCCTCGAACTTCTGCATCTGCGCGTCGATCTGCCCGGCGCGGTCGTTCAGGCTGGTGACGCGCCGATCGGCCTGCGCGAGCGTCTGCTGCAGCGAGCGCCAGAACGGCATGAAGCCGTTCAGGATCTTGTGGCGCGATTCATACGCCTCGCGGTATTCCTTGAGCGTGCGGTCGTGGATCTCCTTGATGGCGCGGTTGATCTCGTCGAGCACGCGCTGCACCAGCTCGTTGCCATTCTTCACCTTGGCCACGGCCTCCACCGCTTCGACCCATTCCGGCGGCGGCGGCGGCACTTCGCCGCACTTGCGATAGTCCTCCTCGACGCGCGTGATCTCGGCGAGCAGGCGCTGCTGCAGCGCCGGATAGCCCTCCAGGTCGCGTTTGACCAGCAGCGAGATGCGCTCGAACTCGCGCGCGATCTGCTGCTCGGTCTCCTCCCGGCCGTGCGCCAGCAGCACTTCCCGGTTGCGCTGTCGCATCGCGCGTGCCGCGGCCAGCAGCGAGCGCGACATAAGGCGCAGCGGCCCATGAGCGAGGCCGCCCAGCGCGCGCACGAACTCGTGCACCGGCCGCCGCGCGGCATAGAGGAACGGCATAGCGATCACGAAAAGAATCAGCGCGGACAACGCCGCGTTGCCCGGCACGATCATCCACGTCGCGGAATGAAGCATGAGCCCCTCCCTTTGTTGGTCAGGGCACCATAGACGACGCGCGCGCGCGTCAAACGGAACTAGTGCTTGCGTTGCAAGAAAGCGTGCGGATGCAGGGAGGAATTCACGCGGCGCAAGAGAACTAATTCGGGGACGGAGCCCGAATTATTTCTACAGCAGGCCGAGCGCCTCGAACTTGAGGTACAGCTCGCGGCAAGCCCACGCATCCGTCGCCGCATAACCGATCTGCTGCGGCGAGAGGCGCGGCGCGGCCCAGTTGGATGTCTTCGTTCCCTTCGGAATCCGGAAGCCGAGAAAGAGGCCGGCGAGCGTACGCACGCCCGACTTCTCGAGGCCATGGCGGCGCGCGACGGCGCCGAGATCGACGAACGCCTCGGGCGTGAACGTGAACACCTGCCGCAGCTGCCGCAAGTCATCGGCGAGGCCCACGCCCGTCTTGACGGTCGCGGGCGACGAGAGGAACGGCGTCAGCACTGCGGAGAAGTCGAACCTCAGGAGCGGAAAGAGGTACACCGCGCGCGCCGTGGCGGCCTGCGCGAGCGCCGGCGGATAGCTCTCGCCGGGGCGGAAGGCGGGGCGCGTCTCGGTATCGAAGCCCACCACGCGCTCGGCGGCAAGGTCCGCGGCCGCGAGCTCCATGCCCTCCAGCGTCTCGACGAGGAGCACGTCGCCCTCGTAGCGCCGGATCGGTAGCTCGTTGAGCGCCTCGGGCGACAGCGATTGTGCAAATTCCTGCGGCAGGGCCATCCGCGCATCGTATCGTGTCGGTTGTGATGCGCCTGGTCCTCGACACGCAGGTATGGCTCGACTGGCTGGTGTTCGACGACCCCGGCGTGCGCAAGCTTCGGAACGCCGTGCACCTCGGCCGCGCGGAGATCGTGATCGATGCCGCCTGCGACGCCGAGCTCGAGCGGGTGCTGGCCTACGACCTCGGCAAGCACAGCATCTCGCCGGAAGCCCAGCTCGCTGCTTTGGCCCAGGCGCGGCGCCTCTCGCGGCGCGTGGACAGCGCGCTCCCGGTCGCCGAGCGCGCGAGCCTGCCGAAATGCCGCGACCCCGACGATCAGAAGTTCGTCGAGCTCGCCGCGGCGGCGAAGGCGGACATCCTGGTGACGAAGGATCGCGCGCTGCTGGAAATGAACCGGCGCCGGGCGCGTGCGGTGCCCTTCAAGATCGCGACGCCGGAGGATACGGTCCTTACCAGCCCTGCAGGACCTTGAGCTTGCCGCCTTCCCACGTGGCGTAGCCGAACTTGAGCGGGCCGCCGTGGTAGTTGGCATTCCACTCGAGCGGCGGCACCAGGTTGGTCTCGATGCGCTTCGAGTCCTCGAGCGCCTTGATCAGCTTCGCGCGCGTGAGGTCGCGGCCGGCCTTCTTCGCGCCTTCGACGAACACCACCGCGCCGGCCATGCCGAGGTACGGGTAGTAGCCGGGCTTGGTCTTCGGTGAATACTTCGCGAGGATCTCGTTCGCCTGCTTCACCTGCGGCTTGTCCATCGAGTCGACCGCGGTCATCAGGTTGACGTGGATGCCCTCGAGCGCGTCGCCCGCGAGATCGGTGACCACCGGGTCCGCCATGGTGTTGTGGCCGACGATCTTCGGCTTCCAGCCGAGCTTCTGCGCTTCCTTCATGAAGAGCGACCCATGCTTGGGGATGACGGCCAGCAGCACCGCGTCGGGCTGCGCCTGGCGCAGCGCGATCACCTGCGCGCTGACGTCGACGTCGGCGGGCACATAGCTCGCCTCGGCGGCCGGCGCCATGTTCTTCTTCTTCAGGTACTCCACCGCGCCGTCGCGCTGGTCCTTGCCGAACTGGTCGTTTTGGAAAAAGATCGCGATCTTCTTCGCACCGAGCTTGTTCAGCGCGTAGTCCGCCATCGATTCGCCGATCTCGGAGGAGAGCGGCAGGATGCCGAACACGTTCTTGTCCTTCGGCTTGTTGAGCATCTGGTGCCCGCCCGCCGGATTGATCACCGGCACGCCGCGCTGCGCGAGGAACGGCAGCACCGCGATGTTGGTCACCGTGCCGAGCGTCGACACGATCGCGAACACGTCGTCGCGGTCGACGAGCTTCTTCACCACCGCGACCGTCTGCTGCGGGTTGTAGGAGTCGTTCTCGACGATCCACTCGATCTTGCGGCCGTGCACGCCGCCCTGGTCATTGATCCACTTGAAGTACGCCTCGGTGCCTTCCTTCATCTGCGTCGCACCCGCCGCGAGGCCGCTTTGCAGCGGCAGGTAC
>DATLDY010000095.1:0-8625 GCA_035525655.1 Burkholderiales bacterium | reverse complement strand
TTCGGGGACGGAGCCCGAATTCCGGCAACGCGTAGCTGAAGGAATTCGGGCTCCGTCCCCGAATTCACTAGAATCGTGTTGTGAAGAAGGACGCGCAACAACTGTTTCAACTTGCAGCCACGGCGCTGCAACGCGCGGGAGCCAATGCGCGAATGGCTGAGGCCGCCGCCCGGCACCTCGTCGCCGCCGAAGAGCAGGGCCTGCCGACCCATGGGATGTCCCGCGTGCCGTTCTACTGCGGGATGCTCCGCAAGGGCCGCGCCGACGGGACGGCCGAGCCGCGCATGGTCACCGATCGTGCCGCCGCCTGCCTGCTCGACAACCGCGACGGCCTGCCTTACGTCACCGTGCACTGGGCGATCGAGGATGTGATCCAGCGCGCAAGGCGCAACGGCATCGCCTTTTGCGGCATCCGCAATAGCGCGCACGTCGGCGTGCTCGGCATCCACCTCCTTCCGGTTGCCGAGGCGGGACTTGTCGGCTTTGCCTTCACGAACTCGCCGGCGGCAATCCCGCCCTGGGGCGGCAAGAAGCCGCTCTTCGGCACCAATCCGGTCGCCGCCGTCTTTCCGCGCGAAAAGGGCCAGCCGATCGTCATCGATCTCGCGCTGACCACGGTGGTGCGGGGCCGCATCATGATGGCGATGCGCAAAGGCGAGCGCATTCCCGAAGGCTGGGCGCTCGATCGCAACGGCAAGCCGACCACCGATCCGAAGGAGGCGATCGAGCACGGCAGCCTGTTCCCGATCGGCGGCTCGAAGGGCGCGATGCTCGCGCTGATGTTCGAGCTTATCTGCGCCGCGCTGACCGGCGCGGCCATCGGGCCCGAGGCCGATTCCTTCTTCTCCGAAGAAGGCAACCGTCCGCGCATCGGCCAGGCATTCATCGCCATCGATCCCGGCGCGCTCGCCGGCACTGCGACGTACCTCGAGCGTGTCGAAACCGTCGTGCGGACCATGCTCTCCGATGCCGAAGTGCGCCTTCCCGGTGCGAGGCGCTTCGCCTCCGAAAAATCGGCGCGCGCGCAGGGCATCGAGATTCCGGACGAGCTGCTCGCGCAGATTGAAAAACTATGCACTGCATAAAAAATAAAGGGGTCAGAGCAATTTTCCTGAAACACCTACGCTTCGTAGTAGTTACAGGTAAATTGCTCTGACCCCTTTTATGTTCGACGCCATCCTTCGCTTCCCAAAAATGAATGTCGGCTTGGCGACGAGGGATGGGTGCGTGACCGAGATTCGCTACCTGCCGTCGACGGTCCCGGCAAAGGCGCCGACCAATGCGCTCGCGGAGCGCGCGGCGCGCCAGATCGAGACGTATCGGGACAATCCGGATATTCGCTTCGACCTGCCGCTCCTCGTCGAGGGGACCGAGTTCCAGCGCCGGCTGTGGGATGCGCTGTGCGAGATCCCGCGCGGCAAGACGCTCACCTACGGCCAGCTTGCGCAAAGGCTGGGCGCCGAAGCCCGCGCCGTAGGCCAGGCGTGCGGCGACAATCGCTTGCCGATCGTGATCCCGTGCCATCGCGTCGTAGCGGCGCGCGGCATCGGCGGCTTTGCGCATTCCACGGACGGCTATCTCATCGAGGCAAAACGTTGGCTGCTGATGCACGAATGCGGCGCGGACGCGTTCGAGCTGACGCCTTAGACGCCTTCTGCGACGCCCTCTGGCTGGAGGACGGGCTCGCGCAGAACACTATTGCCGCGTACCGCGCCGATCTCGAGCAATTGCAGGAATTCCTCGGCGGCGACCTGCTGAAGGCCGATGAGGCGGCGCTCTTCGCCTTCATGGCATCGAAGAAAGGCCGCTCCTCGAGCGCGGCGCGGCGCCTTTCCAGCCTGAAGCGCTTCTACCAGTACAGCCTTCGCGAGCGGCTGATCAAGGGCGATCCGACGCTCAAGCTCGATCCGCCGAAGCGCACGCCCCGCTTTCCCAAAACGCTTTCGGAAGGGGATGTCGAGGCGTTACTGGCCGCGCCGCAAACCAGCACGCCGCTCGGCCTCAGGGATCGGGCGATGCTCGAAATGCTGTACGCCACCGGCTTGCGCGTCTCGGAGCTGGTGGCGCTGAAGACTCTCGCCACCAACCTCGACGCAATGGTCGTGCGAGTGCTGGGCAAGGGCTCGAAGGAGCGGCTGGTGCCGCTAGGCGAAGAAGCCGCGCACTGGACCGCGAGATATCTCAAGGACGCTCGCCCGTCGCTGAAAGGCAAGCGCGAGACCGAAGCGCTTTTCATCACCGCCCGCGGCGCGGGCATGACGCGGCAAGCCTTCTGGCACCTCATCCGGCGCTACGGCATTCGCGCGATTCCCGGCAAGCGCCTTTCGCCGCACGTGCTGCGGCACGCGTTTGCCACGCACCTCATCAACCACGGCGCGGATTTGCGGGTTGTGCAGATGCTGCTCGGGCACGCCGATATCTCCACCACGCAGATCTATACGCACGTCGCGCGCGAGCGGTTGAAGCAGCTGCACGCGAAGCACCACCCGCGCGGATGAAAACGCCGGCGACCGAATTTCTCGTCGAGCACGGCGTGGCCTATACGGAGCATCGGTACGAGTACGTGGAGCACGGCGGCACCGCGGTTTCGTCCGAATCGCTCGGCGTGCCGGAGCACGAGGTAGTGAAGACGCTGGTGATGGAAGACGAGGAGGCCAAGCCGCTCATCGTGCTCATGCATGGCGATCGCAAGGTCTCGACGAAGGAGCTTGCCCGCCAGGCGAACCGCAAGCGCGTGGAGCCGTGCAAGCCGGAGGTGGCGCAGCGTCATACCGGTTACCAGGTCGGTGGCACGTCGCCCTTCGGCACGCGCAAGGCGCTGCCGGTCTTCGTCGAACGCTCCGTGCTGGATCTGCCGGCGATCTACATCAACGGCGGCCGAAGGGGGTTCCTGCTGCGCATCGCGCCCGCCGATCTCGTCCGGGTGCTGGACCCTACGACTGTCGACGTCGCTCGATCGTAACGCCGACGAACTTGGCGTTCGGCAGGATGCCGATTTTCGCCACGCTCACCTTCACCCAGGGCGCGCCGAAATCGGCGGTGATGAGCGATGCGATGCGGTCGGCCAGGGTTTCGACCAGGCGGTAATGCTGGGCGGCGGCGAGCGCGCCGATGCGCAGGGCAACCTGCTCGTAGTCGATGGTGTCGGCCACCTTGTCGCTCGCGAAGACCGTCGTGCCCGGCAGGCCGATCTCGAGGTCGATCGACAGCGTCTGCTTTACGTGGCGCTCGCGACGGTGGATGCCGATCAGCGCTTCCACGCGCAGGTCACGGATGATGATCGCGTCCATCTGCGGGCGATTCTATAGAATCGCCGCGATGACGATCGCTCTGGCCGTAGCGTTGGCTTATCTGCTCGGCTCGATCTCGTTCGCGATCGTCGTCAGCCGCGTGATGCGCCTGCCGGATCCCCGCAGCTACGGCTCGAAAAACCCCGGCGCGACGAATGTGCTGCGCTCGGGGAGCAAGGCGGCCGCGGTTCTAACATTGCTCGGCGATGGGGCGAAGGGATGGCTGGCCGTCTGGCTTGCGCAGATCCATGCGCCCGAAGCCGCGCCTTACGCCGGCCTCGCCGTTTTCCTCGGGCATCTGTTTCCGGTGTTCCATGCCTTCAAGGGCGGCAAAGGCGTCGCCACGGCGGCAGGCGTGCTGCTCGGCGTCGACTGGCGCATCGGCGTCGGCACGCTCGCCACGTGGATCATCATCGCGTTTTTCCTGCGCTACTCGTCGCTGGCGGCGCTGGTCGCCGCGGCGTTCGCGCCGTTCGCCACGGCTTTGCTGCTCGGCCTCGGCACTTACTTCGCCACGGTGCTGGCGATGGCGGCGCTTCTCGTGTGGCGCCATAGCGAAAACATCGCGCGGCTCGTGGCCGGCACCGAATCGCGCATCGGCGCGAAAAAGGCCTAGAGCTCCCAGCGCGGCTTGACGGTAAAGGCGTGGCCGGCGGCGCTCGCGCCCGCAGCCATCCTTTGCGCCGCCGCGAAAGCGATCATCGCGCCGTTGTCGGTGCACAGCTCCGGCTCGGGATAGAAGACGTCGAAGCCCCGCTTCGTTGCCGCCGCGTCGAGACCCGCGCGCAACTGCTTGTTCGCGCCCACGCCGCCGGCCACGACAAGGCGCGTCAGGCCATTGCGCTGAAGCGCCGCCCGGCATTTGGCGACCAGAACGTCGACCACCGCATCGACGAAGGCGCGCGCAATGTCGGCGTGATCGGCTGGTGTGGCGTTACGGGCTGCGAGGAGCGCCGCGGTCTTCAAGCCGGAGAAGCTGAAGTCGAGGTCGCCGCTGCCGAGCATCGGCCGCGGCAACTGATAGCGCCCCGGCTTGCCCTTCTCCGCCAGCGCGGAGAGCGCGGGTCCCCCGGGGTAGCCGAGGCCCAACAGCTTCGCCGTCTTGTCGAATGCCTCGCCTGCGGCATCGTCCTGCGTCTCGCCGAGGAGGGAGTACCGGCCGACCCCGTCGACGCGCATGAGCTGCGTATGCCCGCCCGAAACCAGCAGGGCGACGAACGGGAATTCCGGCCGACGGGCGGAAAGGAGCGGCGACAGGAGGTGTCCTTCGAGATGGTGGATACCCAGGACTGGAATCTCTAGCGCTTCGGCCAGCGCATGGGCGTAGGAAGCGCCCACCAGCAGTGCACCGGCAAGGCCGGGGCCCTCCGTATAGCCGATGCCGGCCAACTCCTCCATGCGGCGCGCGGCGCGCTCGAGGACCAGCCGGGTGAGCGGCACCAACCGCTGGATGTGGTCGCGCGAGGCGAGCTCGGGCACCACGCCGCCGTAGGCCTCGTGCATGGCGACCTGCGAATGGACCGCGTGCGCAAGCAGGCGCCCCTCACTTTCGTCGTACAGGGCGACCCCGGTTTCATCGCAGGAAGTCTCGATCCCGAGGATGAGCATTCGATTGATTTTGATACAATTCAGCCCCCCAAAGAGCCGAGGGCTGGATGCCGACAGTCAGAGTCAAGGAAAACGAGCCGTTTGAAGTCGCCATGCGGCGCTTCAAGCGCACGGTGGAGAAAACGGGACTTCTCACCGAGCTGCGTTCGCGCGAGTACTACGAGAAGCCGACCGCCGAACGCAAGCGCAAGCTCGCCGCAGCAGTGAAGCGCCATCACAAGCGCCTGCGCAGCCAGATGCTGCCGCAGAAGATGTACTAAGCCGCATCCCGCTCAAGCAGCAAATCACCGAGGAAATGAAGGCCGCCATGCGGGCGAAGGATGCCGCGCGGCTCTCCACCATTCGCCTTCTCCTCGCCGCCATCAAGCAGCGCGAAGTCGATGAGCGCATCGAGCTCGATGACGCCGCCGTCCTCGCGGTCATCGACAAGATGATCAAGCAGCGCCGCGAATCCATCTCGCAGTACGAAAAGGCTGCGCGCGCCGACCTCGCCGACGTCGAGAAAGCCGAGATCCAGGTCCTCTCGGCCTACCTGCCCGCGCAGATGGGCGAGGCCGAGATCCAAAAGCAAATCGATTCAGCCATTTCCGAGGCCGGCGCGACGAGCGCCAAGGAGATGGGCAAGGTGATGGCGCTCCTCAAGCCGCGGCTCGCCGGCAAGGCCGACATGGGAAAAGTTTCCGCGCTGGTCAAGACGAAGCTCGGCTAAAAACCGGCACAGAGCCGATTTTCCGCGGGAAAATCATCTCGCGTGATTCCCGAGTCATTCAAGCAGGACCTGCTGAACCGCGTCGACATAGTCGATGTCGTCTCACGCTACGTCCAGCTGAAGAAGGGCGGGGCCAATTACCTCGGACTTTGCCCCTTTCATAACGAGAAGTCGCCGTCCTTCACCGTCAGCCCGGCGAAGCAGTTCTATCACTGCTTCGGCTGCGGCGTGCATGGCAACGCCATCGGTTTCCTCATGGCGTATTCGGCGCTCGGATACATCGATGCCGTGAAGGAGCTGGCGAGCTCGGTCGGCATGCAGGTGCCCGAGTCGCGACCGCAAACGCCGCAGGAAGCAGCGAAGAAGGAGCGCGAGACCGATCTTTATGCGGTGATGGACAAGGCGATGGATTTTTATCGCGCCGAGCTGAAGAAGTCCCCTAAGGCCATCGAATACCTGAAGCGTCGCGGGCTGACGGGCGAAATCGCGGCTCGGTTCCGCATCGGCTACGCGCCCGAGGGCTGGCAAGGCCTGAAGGGCGCTTTCCCGCAATACGACGACAAGTCGCTCGTCGAGACGGGGCTCGTCATCGAGGGCGACGAAGGCAAGCGCTACGACCGGTTCCGCGATCGCGTCATGTTCCCGATCTTCAGCGCGCGGGGCGCGGTGATCGGCTTCGGCGGCCGCGTGCTCGGCGATGGCGAGCCGAAGTACCTGAACTCGCCCGAGACGCCGCTCTTCGAGAAAGGGCGCGAGCTCTACGGGTTGGCGCATGCGCGCGATGCGGTGCGCACGGACGGCCATGTGCTCGTCGTCGAGGGCTATATGGACGTGGTGGCACTGGCGCAGTTCGAGGTGAGCAACGCCGTCGCGACGCTGGGCACTGCCACCACGCCGGTCCACGTCTCGAAGCTCCTGAGGGTGGCCGACGAGATCATCTACTGCTTCGACGGCGACGCGGCCGGGCGCAAGGCCGCCTGGCGCGCCCTCGAAGTGAGCCTGCCGCTCGCGCCGGATCACAAGCCGATCCGCTTTCTCTTCCTGCCCGAGGGCGACGACCCGGACAGCTATGTGCGCAAGCACGGCAAGGACGGCTGGCGCCGCAAGCTGCGCGAGGCCGAGACGCTGAGCCAGTTCCTGCTCGCGCAGCTGCGCGCGGACTGCGATCTCGGCACGGCCGAGGGGCGTGCGCGCTTCATCTCGATCGCCAAGCCCCATGTGCAGAAGGTGGCCGCGCCGGCATTGCGGCTGCAATTGATCAACGAGGTCGCGCAGCTCGCGCGCGTGGCGGAAGGCGAAATCGACCGGCTGCTCGAGCTGCCGCAACGTCCGCGGTTTTCGCGGCCGGCGCCGGCGCGCTCGAGCTATACGCCGCCCGACAGCGCGGAATGGAGCCTGCTCTACAGCCTGGTCTGCAACCTGGCGCTGGTGGAGCACATCGATGCGGATTCGCTCGCGCCGAATCGGCCGGAATCGCAGGCGCTCCTCGCGATTCGCGACGCCTGCCGCGAGTTCGACGACGAACCTTCGCTCGGGCTGCTCCTGGACCGGCTGCAAGGCAGCCCGTCCTTGGAAATCGTGCTGCGCGCCCATAAGTATGGGGAGGACGTGCGCTTCACCGCCGAAGACGCGGAAGCCGAGTTCACCCAGGCCCTGGTAAAGCTGGATCTCGCGCGGCGCAAGAAGGAGCTCGACGAGATGCGCGGCCGCGGTCTCGCGTCGAAGGAGGATCTCCGGGTGTTCCAGGAAAAGAATCTCGCCTACAAAAGACTGCAAGGGGCACTTCCAACCCCTTGAGGGGTCAACTATAATGCGCGGTTCTTTTTTCCGCGTCGGTAACAGATTCCAAGTAGCTATTTCGGGGGACGGATGGCCCAGCAGAAGCGTAAATCCAAGATCAGGAAAGCACCGGCAGCCAAGAAAAAGGCGAGGGTTGTCAGGGCCCTGAAGCGCCCCATTGCCAAGGCACGCCCGGCGCAGAAGCAGAAGCTCGCGTCGCGCAAGCCCGCGCTCGTTGAGCGGGGCCGCAAGCCCGTACCGGCCGCGAAGGCCGCGCCAGCGGTGCAGGCAAAAGGCGCCGTCGCGGCAGGAAAAGGGCCCGTCGCGGCAGGAAAAGGCGCCGTTGCGGCGAAAGCCGACGACAAGGCCGCAGTTGCCAAGGGTGGCAAGGCAATCAAGACGAGCGCCAAGCAGGCGCTCGAGCTCCTCGAAGCCAAGGTCGCCCAGGTCAAGACCAAGGGCAAGCGCGGCCGCCGCGCGGGCAACGCGTGGGCCGTCCCGGCCGAGATGCCGAAGGAAGACGCTGAAACCCGGCGCACACGCCTCAAGAACCTGATCAAGCTGGGCAAGGAACGCGGCTTCCTCACGTATTCGGAGATCAACGACCACCTGCCCGACGATCTGGTCGATGCCGAGCAGATCGAGGCGATCATCTCCACGTTCGGCGACATGGGCATCCAGGTCTACGACCAGGCGCCGGACCAGGAGCAGCTTCTCATCGCGGCCGAGGGCACGCAGGTCGCCCAGCCCGACGAGGATGTGGAAGAGCAGGCCGAGGCCGCGCTTTCCACCGTCGATTCCGAATTCGGCCGCACGACCGACCCGGTGCGCATGTACATGCGCGAGATGGGATCGGTCGAGCTCCTCACGCGCGAGGGCGAGATCGAGATCGCCAAGCGCATCGAGGAAGGCCTGCGCCACATGATCCTCGCGATCAGCGCCTGCCCGACCACCGTGCGCGAGATCCTCGACCTGGCGGACAAGGTCGAGAAGGACGAGATGCGCATCGACGAAGTGGTCGATGGCCTGATCGATCCGAATGCCAAGGAGGAATTCAATCCCCGCAAGGCGGCCGAGCCGTCGCCCGAGGAAGAAGAAGCGCAGATCGAGGAGGAAGAGGGCGAGGAGGACGAGGAAGCGGCCGAGGCCGCCCAGTCGGCGAGCATGCTCAAGCTCAAGGGCGAGGCCCTCGAGAAATTCGCGCGCATCCGCCGCCTGTACGAGAAGCTGCTCAAGGCG
>DATLDY010000017.1:0-8117 GCA_035525655.1 Burkholderiales bacterium | reverse complement strand
CGCCGCACCGGCAAGCCCGAGGAAGTCGCCGAGGCCATCCGCTGGCTCGCCCTCGAGGCGCCGCCGATCATCAACGGCGCCGTCCTCGACATCACGGACGGCTGCTTCCTCCGTTAATTCCGTACCCGGTACGTAATTTTTCTGCAAGGTTCAGCACGCGCGGCAGGAGTTTGGCGTCGCCGATCTTTTCGCTCCAGTTTTGGAACTGCTCCGTCGGCCCTTGCCAGCGCAGCTCATCGACGTCGGCAAATAGCCGGGCATCGGTCCTCAGCGTGGCGAGCTGCTTGAAGAGGAGCGCCTGCTCCCGGCGCTCGCCGGCGAGCACCTTTGCCGGCCAGTCCTCGATCGCGCCGTATTGATTCACCAGCCGCGCCGCGGTCACGGCGCCGTAGCCTTCAATGCCCGGATAGCCGTCGGCGGTGTCGCCCACGAGCGCGAGGAAGTCCGGGATGCGCTCCGGGTCGACGCCATATTTCGCTCGCACCCCGGCCGCATCGAGGATCTTCTGCGCGCGCCGATGGACCTGCACCACCCGATCGCCGCGCACGCATTGCGCGAGATCCTTGTCGGGCGTCCAGATGCAGACCTTCTCCACGCGATCGTCGGCATCCGCTGTTCGTGCCGCCGCCGCAAGCGCATCGTCGGCTTCGAGCTCGACCATCGGCCATACGGCTACGCCCATGTCGGCGAGCGCGCGCTCGAGCGGATGGAATTGCGCGAGCAGCGCGGGCTCCATGCCTTCGCCCGTCTTATAGCCAGGCCACAGGTCGTTGCGGAACGATTCGATGACATGGTCGGTGGCGACGCCGATATGCGTCGCGTCCTTCTCGATCATCTGCAGGACGGTATGCAGCACTCCCGCGACCGCGCCAAGCGGCCGGTCGGTTTTCGTGAATCGACGCAGGCCGTAGAAGTGGCGGAAGAGCTCGTACGTCCCGTCGACGAGATGAACGACCACGACTCAGCCTGACACGAAAATTACGTACCGGGTACGGAATTAGTAGAAGCGGATGGTCGGGTCCCGCTTGATCTGCTCGATGAGCGCCACTTCCCACTCGAGGTACTCGCGCGCGTGCTTCTCGTAGCCGGACTCATGGTCGTAGGGCTTGTACCAGACGTCGTCGCGCGCAGTCGTGGCGCGCTCGTGGCCGCCTTCCCAGTCACCCGTCCAGGCGTTGTTGCCGCCTTCGAGCACGCGCACCTGCGCCTGCGGCCATAGCTGGGCTACTTCGGGTGCCGCGAGGTGGGCGAGCACGCCGTCTTCCGATGTCAGTGTGATTTGCTTTGCGTCCCCAATACGTTCCCGCGCTTCAGCTAGCCGCGAACGCACCACCCACCACGCGCCGGGAATGTGCCTGTAGTGGAAGCGCAGGCTGGTGGAGAAGTCGAGCACCGTGCCCTCGGCCGTCTTCACCGTCTCCCATTTGTCAAACGGAAAAGATGCAGCGCGAGGCCCGGTTTCGGTGGCAAAACCGGCGAGGCTCGCCAGGACGTAGACATCCTGCCAGCCCATCTGCACGAGCCACGACGCGGTCATGATGGCGCGCACGCGCTGGGGATCGATCAGGACGAGGCGGGAATTGCGCACGGCGACGTATTCATCGGTCGCCTGCACGAGCTGGCCTCCGGGCGCGTGGCGCGAGCCGGCGAGGTGGCCGGATTCGAATTCGTCGCGCGTCCGGACATCCAGCAGGTATACGGTGCGATGTTCATCCTGCCGCCACTGATGGACCTTGTAAGCGTCGGCGAACTTGATGCCGAAGCGCTGCGCCACCTGCTCGGCAGCGGCTTGGGCCTTCGCCAAACCCTCGGATGACGGTGCACCCGCTGCGCGAGTGGCGCCGCGCTCGCATTCGTACTTCGCCAGCTCCCATCCCATCGTGCCGTCCTTCAGCGCGACGACCGGGTTCGGCACGCCGGCATTCCTCAGTGACTGGCAGCCGATGATGCTGCGCGTGCGGCCGGCGCAGTTCACCACGATCAGCGTATGCGGATCCTGCACCAGGTCGTGCACGCGGTAGGCGAGCTCGGCGCCGGGCGCGTCGATGCCGCCCGGGATGCACATGCGCTGGTATTCCTCGAACGGCCGCGAATCGAGCACCACCATCTGCTTGCCGGTCTTGCGCAGCCGGTCGAGCTCGCCGGCCGTGATGCGCGGCGTCTCGTACTTGTGCTCCACGTATTCGCCGAAGGCCTTCGACGGCACGTTGATGCCGCCGAAGAGCTCGCCACCGGCGGCTTTCCAGGCTGCGCAGCCGCCGTCGAGCATGTCGACGTTCGTGTAGCCGAGGTCGCCCAGGCGCTGCGCGGCCTTTGGCGCCAGGCCTTCGCCCGCGTCGAAGACGACGATCGGCGCGCTCTTGCGCGGCACGAGGTCGGCGATGACCATCTCGAGGCGCGACAGCGGTGCGGAGCTCGCGTAGAAAGGATGTCCGCGATAGTGGACGCCCTGCTCGCGCGCATCGAGGAGCGCGATTTCGTTGTGCGCGGCGAGGCGCGCCTGCAAATCCCTTGCGGAGACCATCGGAGGGAGTAGATTATGCCTCCCCCCTTTCACCTCCCAGGAGGCAGCCATGGCGATCAAAGCGAGCCGACACGATGTCTGGATGGCCGTCATCGACGATCGTGCGGGAGGCGCCGCCGACAAGCTCGAAGCGCTCGCGCGCGCGGGAGCCGACCTGGAAGTGGTGTTTGCGCGCCGCACGCCGGAGCACTCCGGCCAGGGCGTGCTGTTCGCGAGCCCGATGGAAGGCGCCAAGGTCACTCGCGCGGCGGCCGAAGCCGGCTTCAAGCGCTCGGAGACCATCCACGGCATTCGCATCGAGGGCACCGACAAGGCCGGCCTGGGCGCGAAGATCGCACGCAGCCTTGCGGAGGCGAACATCAGTTTCCGCGGGATGAACGGCATGGCGATGGGGAAGAACTTCCTCAGCTTCATCGCCGTGGACACCGCCGAGGATGCGGCGAAGGCCGTGAAGGTGCTAAGAAAGCTTTAGCGCACCTTGTAGATCTCGTCCTCGAAGGTGCCGCGCCACACGAATAGCGAGGCGCGGCGCCGGCTGTCTTCGACCGTAAGCCTCGCGTGCTCGCCGTTCGCCTTCCACTCGACCGTGCTTTCGGTCGCGCCGGGCAGCGGCTTGCCGTAGCGCTCGAGGAGGAATTTGCGCATCGCCGGCGCGACGCTCTTCTCGAAGCGCACGTCGAAGCCCTCGACCGAGTCCTTCTTCAGATAGAAGGTGACGGCGGCGTTGAGGTTGGCGAGATTGATGCGCGAATCGTCGCAGCGGCGGTCGGCGGCGTGCGTCGGCCATTCCAGCGGCCGGCAGTTGGCCTGCGGGTATTGCCGCCGGATCTGGTTCTCGGTCGCGCCGAGCGTGATGTCGTTCACGTCGAAGGCGGCGACGGCGGGAAGCGCCGCGAGCAGAAAAATAAATGGGGTCAGAGCAATTTTCCCGTAACACCTAAGGCGGCGCACGTACGTGTTACAGGAAAATTGCTCTGACCCCATTTATTTACATCGCGACGAGGCGGCCGCCGAGCATGGCGAGGCGCTCGGCCATGATGGCGAGGAAGGCTTCGTTGAAGCGCGCGCGGCAGCCTTCGCTTAGGCGGTCGATGTCCTCGACGCGCATGCGCATCGCCCAGGCGGCGTCCATGGCGGTGACGGTAGCGCTGCGGATGTTGCCGTTGCGGCGCGCATAGGCCATCTCGCCGACGCACTCGCCGGGGCTCACGGTATTGAGGAGCTTGCCGCGCTGGGTCACTTTGAGGCGCCCGGATGCGATGATGAACAGGTGCTCGTCCTCGGTTCCTTCGCGGATCAGCACGCCGCCCTCGGGATGGAGCTGCCAGTCCGAGGCGCGCACCGCTTCCCACAGCTCGACGTCGCTGAAGCGCTTGAAGAACGCCAGCCGGCGCGAGGCGCCGAAACGCTCGGCATCCGATAGCCCGGAGCCGCCGCTCGCCTGGCCGGCGACCTTGGCGAGCGCCTCGGCAAAATCGTTCCACGTTGCAAAGCGCTCGTCGCGGGCCTTGCCGAGCGCGCGCAGCACGACGTCGTCGAGTGCCGCCGGCACCTCGGGGCGCACCTTGGAAGGCGCGGCCGGCGATGAACCCAGGATGTTCTCGATCAGCTGGTAGGCATTCGCGCCGTCGAACGGGCGATGACCGGTCAGCAGGTGATAGAGCACGCCGCCGAGGGAGAACATGTCGGTGCGAAAGTCGATCTCCTCGTCCTTCACCTGCTCGGGCGACATGTAGGCCGGCGAGCCGACGCCGGATACCTGGGTCACGTCGCTGCGTGAGAGCTGTGCGGCGCCAAAATCCGAGACTTTGATTTCCAGGTCTCCCCGGGTGAGGATATTCGCCGGCTTGATATCGCGATGCACGACGCCGATGGTGTTGGCGAACTCGAGCGCCTTGCAGCATTTGTAGCCGATCTCGATCGCCTGCGCCGGATCGAGCAATTCCTTCGGGTCGCACCACTTGCTGAGCGGCGGGCCGTCGACCACCTCCATCACGAGATAGCGCACAGGATCGTCGCCGCTCACGTCGTCGACGCCGGCGTCGAAGATGCTGACGATGTGCGGATGACGCAGCTTCCCGGCGAGCGCGGCTTCGTTCTGGAAAAAGCGCAGCTGGCGGCGCGCCTCTTCGGGATCGTTGGACAGCTTCTCCAGCACCTTGAGGGCAACGTCGCGCTGGCCAAACGGGTCGGCGGCAAGATAGACGGAGCCGGTCGCTCCCTTGCCGAGGAACTGCTTTACTTCATATTTTCCGACCCGGGAAAGCATTCAAGCCTTCTCAAGCTGTGGAGACCTTTCGCGCGAAGCCATCGTACAGGTCGAGCATGCGCGTGCGCCACCCGTCGAGCGGCGAGCCCGGCTCGAGCACATCCTGCGGGCTCGCGATGCGCGCCCATTGCAAGAGTGAAAACAGGATGTAGTCGCCGTAGGCCGGTGCGTTACCACACACAAAGTTTTGCCTTTTCACCACGGCGTGCCACGGCTCGAGCTGGCGGTTGAAGCGGTTTGCAAACTCCTGGCGCTTCGCGCGCGCCTCCTCGAGCGTGCTCTTCAGGAAGCCTTCGAACTGCGTGCGGAAGTACTGGTCGTCCGCCGCGTCGACACGCTCGTGCAGGTCGGCAACGAGCACCGGCATCAGCACCGGCAGCAGCATGCGATCGGCCCACGTGTTGAACGCCTGCGTGAGGCCGCGTCCGGTGTCGCCGCCGAAGAGCGACGGACGATCGGGATACTGGTCCTCGAGGTACTCGGCGATCTTCCACGAGTCGCGCACGACTCTGTCGCCGTCCTTGATGATCGGCACCGTCTTGCCGCCGGAGAAGGCGATGGTTTGCTTGTCGCTCATCACCACCGGGCGCGATTCGTAGTCGAGCTGCTTGTGCTTCAGCGCGAGCTTCGTGCGCCACGAGAACATGCTGTACAGGCGCCCGCCTTTGCCCCTCAGTTCCCAGAGCTGAATCATGCGGCCTTCTTTACGCCGGCGTCCTTGACCTCGTGGCTGTCCGGCCGCGCCTTGACGCGCAGCTCCTTCTGCTCTTCGCGCTCGCGCGGCGCATTGCGGAACGCCTGGTCGCGCCCGGAGAGATATTGCGGCGGCCAGTATTGGCCCATGTGCTGGTACCAGGCCGAGGCCTGCAGCGTGAAGTAAGGGTTTGCGAGATGCGGCCGGGCGAGCGCGACCAGGTCCGCCTTGCCCGAGGCGAGGAGCGTGTTCACCTGGTCAGGCGTGGTCACCGCGCCGACGGTCATCGTGGCGATGCCGACTTCGTTGCGTACCCAGTCGGCGAACGGCGCCTGGTACATGCGGCCGTAGATCGGCTTCTGGTTCGGCACCGTCTGCCCCGTCGAGCAGTCGATGAGATCGCAGCCGGCCTCCTTCAGCATGCGCGCCGCCGCCATCAGGTCCTCGCCGGAGAGCCCGCCGGGCGCCCAGTCGGTGGCGGAAAGGCGCACCGACATCGGCTTGCCCTCGGGCCAGATCTTCCGGCACGCCTTGAACACTTCGAGCGGAAAGCGCATGCGGTTCTCAATGCTGCCGCCGTAGGCATCCTTGCGCTGATTGGTCAGCGGTGAGATGAAGCTCGCGAGCAGATATCCATGCGCCATGTGCAGCTCGAGCATGTCGAAGCCTGCCTGGTCGGCGTAGCGCGTGGATTTCTCGAACTGCTGGATCATCTCCTCCATCTCCCGCCGGGACAGCTCGCGCGGCACCTGCGACACGCCCTCGTAGTACGGGATCGGTGAAGCAGAGACCACCGGCCAGTTGCCGCTCTCCAGCGGATGGTCCATGCGCTCCCAGCCGAGCTGCGTCGAGCCCTTGCGGCCGGAGTGGCCGAGCTGCATGCACAGCTTCGCCTTAGAGTTCGCGTGGCAGAAGTCGACGATGCGCTTGAACGCATCGCGCTGCTCCTCGTTCCACAGCCCGGTGTCTCCGGGCGAGATGCGCCCCTCCGGCGACGGACAGGTCATCTCCACGTAGACGATGCCGGCGCCGCCGATGGCGCGGCTGCCAAGATGCACGAGGTGCCACTCGCCCGGCACGCCGTCGACCGCCGAGTACTGGTCCATGGGCGAGACGACCACGCGGTTCTCGACCACCATGTCTCGGAGGCGAAACGGCGTGAACATCGGCACCGGCGGGTTGTCGACGTCGATGTCGAAGCCCTGCTTCCTCACCCGATGCGCGAACCAGCGGTGCACGCGGCGCACGAAGGCTTCGTCGCGCAGCTCGAGGTTCTCCCAGGTGATCTGCTTCGAGCGCGACATCACGCCAAAGGCGAACTGCTCGGCCTCCATGCCCCAGTAGCGGCGCATGTGCTCGAACCAGGCGAGCGACACGTTGGCCGCGTGCTGCGTCTTCTCGACCTCTTCGCGCCGCGCTGTGTCGTATCTTTTCAATGCGGGCTTCACGTCGCCATGCGCCCGGAAGGCCTCGTACAGCGCGATCGCGTCTTCCATCGCCAGCTTGGTTCCCGAGCCGATGGAGAAATGCGCGGTCGCCTTCGCATCGCCAATGAGGACCGTCTTGTCCATCACCCAGGTCTTGTTGGTGATGGTGGGGAAGTTGCGCCACAGCGAGCGGTTCGCGATCAGCTTGTGGCCCTCGAGCTCCACGGCGAAGATTCCCTCGATGACCGGGAGCATGTCGGTCTCGGAGAGCTTGTCGAGGCCGAAGTTCTTCCAGGTCTGCTCGTCGGTCTCGATCACCCACGTCGAGCGGTCGGGCTCGTACTGGTAGCAGTGCGCGACGATGAGGCCCTGCGGCGTCTCGCGGAAGAAGTACTTGAAGGCGTCCAGCGGCTTCGTCGAGCCCAGCCAGGTGAACTTGTTGGGACGCAGGTCGATGCTGGGCTGGAAGTGCTCCGCATGCTTCGTGCGTATTTTCGAGTTGATGCCATCGGCCACCACGATGAGATCGGAGTCCGGAAACTCGCTCACGTCGTCCACCTCGCGCTGGAAGCGCATCTGCACGCCGAGCTCGCGCGCCCGGTCCTGCAGGATGTTGAGCAGCGCCACGCGCGAGCAGCCGCAGAAGCCGTTGCCGCCCGAGCGCAGGGTCTCCCCCTTGTAGACGACGTCCACGTCGCCCCAGTACGCGAAGCGGCGCCGGATGCGCTCGTAGGTGACGAGGTCGTAGGCCTTGAAGGTGTCGAGGGTCTGGTCGGAGAACACGACGCCGAAGCCGAAGGTGTCGTCGGGCCGGTTCCTCTCGTAAACCGTGATGTCCCAGCGCGGCCAGGCCTTCTTCGCGAGGAGCGCGAAGTAAAGGCCGCCGGGGCCGCCGCCGATGATGGAGATCTTCATGAGGAAATCGCCCCTTCGAGCGGCACGACAGCCGTGCCTTCTATTTCGAGCTTGGCTTCCGGCTCGACCAGGCCACTGACTTGCACCACCGCCATCGTGGGGAAATGCCGCCCCATGAGGGCGCGATAGGCGATGCCGACGTCCTTCAGCGAGGCGAGGTATTCCTGCTTGTCGGTGATGTACCAGGTGAGGCGCACGATGTGCTGCGGCGTGCCGCCCGCCTGCGCGACGACATCGATCACGTTCTTCAGCGCCTGGCGGAACTGGCCCGCGAAGTCGCGCGCTTCC
>DATLDY010000007.1:0-37771 GCA_035525655.1 Burkholderiales bacterium | reverse complement strand
TTCGACATGCCCTGGCACGGCAAATCCTCGCCGCCCGAAGGCTGGCAGGGCGAGGACTACCAGCTCACGACCGAGAGCTACACCGAAATGATCATGACGGTGGCGCGCGAGCTCGGCCTAGTCCGTCCTGTGGTGATGGGCTGCTCGATCGGCGGGCGCATCGTGCTCAACCTCGCGCTGAAGCATGCCCGCGAGCTGCGCGCGCTCATCGGCTTGCAGTCCGCGGCGTACGTCGAGCGCTATTACGATCCCGGCTGGATGGACCACGCCGAAGTTCACGGCGGGCGCGCATGCGGCGCGCTTGCCTATGGCCTGATGTCGCCGCTCAGTCCGGAAAAGCACAAGTGGGAAACGACGTGGCACTACATGCAGGGCGGGCCGGGCGTCTTCACCGGCGACCTGCATTTCTACCAGGTCGAAGGCGACATCCGCGAGCGCATCGGCGCCATCGATACGAAGCAGTGCCCGCTCTACATGCTCACCGGCGAGTACGACTATTCCGCCTCGCCGCGCGACACCCAGGCGGCTGCGGCGTGTATCACGGGTGCGAAGGTGACGATCATGAAAGGCCTCGGGCATTTCCCGATGAGCGAGAATCCGGACGCATTCCTCTCCTACCTGCGGCCGGTGCTCGATGAAATCGCTTCCAAATAATTCCGTACCGGGTACGGAATTCAAGATGCGCCTTATCGCTTTGCTTCTGGCTCTCTACCTCGGCCCCGCGACGGCGGCCGAGGTCGTGCGAGTGAATACGTTCCCGAACGCCAAGGCGCTGCCCCTGTGCGCCGGGGTGGCGCAAGGCATCTTTGCCCGGCACAGCCTCGACGTGCGCGTGGCGTTCACCGAGAACTCCGAGAAGCAGCGCGCCGGCCTTGCCGCCGGCACGTTCGACCTTGCCCACGCCGCGGTCGATAACGCGGTGGCGATGGCGGAGGCGGGGCACGACATCGTGATCCTCACCGGCGGCGACAGCGGGATGAACGAGTTCTTCGCGCAGGCGCACATCAAATCGCTGGCCGACCTGCGCGGGCGGACCGTGGTGGTCGATGCGACGAATACCGCCTATGCATTGCTCGCGAAGAAGATCCTGCTGAAGGAAGGGCTGCAGGAGGGCCGCGATTACACGGTTAAGCCGGTCGGTCGCGGCGAGCTGCGGCTCAAGGCCATGGCGGAGAGCAAGGACAACGCGGCCGGGATCCTCAACCTGCCCTTCACCATCCAGGCCGAGCAGATGGGGATGAAGAGCTTCGGCAATCCGGTCGAGATGCTCGGGCCGTACCAGGCGGCCGGGGCCTTTGCGCTGCGCCCCTGGGTGAAGGCGAACGAGGGGCTGCTCGTGCGCTACATCGCCGCGTACGTCGAGTCGCAGCGCTGGGCGCTGGCGCGGTCGAACCGGGAAGCTTCTACCGGCATGCTGATGGAGCGGCTGAAGCTGCCGCGCGATGTAGCCGAGCTGACGATGCGCGCGCTCGCCGATCCGAAGCGCGGCTTCACGCCCGACGCCGAGCTCAGCCGCGAAGGCTTTCGCAACATGCTCGCGCTGCGCGCGGAGATGGAAGGCGGCAAGCCGGGCGCGCCGGAGAAGTACATCGACCTGTCCTATTACAACCGGGCGCTGCAAAGCCTCAGGCGGGCTGAGAAAGCGCCGAAGTAAAGCGCAGCAGCGCTTCGAGCGTGTTGCGGCCGTTCTGCTGCCCGGCCATCACCTCCCACAGCTCCGCGCGCGGCATCAACTCCTTCAGCGCCCACGCTGCGGAGTAGGCGTGCGATGAATCGTTGCCCGGCAGGATGAACGCCGGGATGTCGATCTCCTTCAGCTCTTCGCCGCTCGCGCCGGAGGGCATGGTGTCGTTGAAGAGCGTGTCGCGGCTTTTCTCGACCACCGCGATGTAGCGCTCGACGTCGCAGTTCGTCAGTACTTTTGCAAATTTCGGATGCACCGCCGCCGGCGAGCCCCACGGCCCGATCTCCGGGTCTTCCCAGAAGTTGTCGCCGGGCTTTGCGCGCTGCACGACAGCGGCGAGCCCATTGGCGCGCACGAAGTCGATGTGGCGCTGGAAGAACGTGCGGCCCTTCATCATCCAGCGATAACCGCCGACCGGCCAATGAAGGAGCAGGCCGCGGCACGCACCGGGATGGCGCACCGCAAAGGCGAGCGCGAGCGACGCGCCGAAGCAGCTGCCGAGAATGAACGCGCGCTTCGCGCCGGCGAGGTCGAGAAGCTCCTTCGCCTCGCGCACGTAGAGATCCCAGTCGAGCGGCTCGAGCCGCCCCTCGGAGAGGCCGGCTTCGCGCCGGTCGTAGGCGATGCAGGTGAACGATCGGGACAGCGTGGCGAGCGCATCCATCTCCTTCCATTCGCGCTTGCCGCCCTGCGCGGTCCAGCGCGAGATGACGGAGCGGAAGCCGCCGGGGGCGAACATCAGGAGCGCGGGGCCCGAGCCCTGGACGACGTAGTGGACGCGAAGCCCATTCAAAGTGGCGAACGGCATGCGGGCATTTTAGGTAGACTTTGCCGCAGAGGAGGAGTCCCCATGCGCACTCTTGCGATAGCACTGTGCCTGCTCGCGTCCGTTGCCCAGGCGCAGCAGAAGGAAATCAAGATCGGCTTCATCTACGACGTCAGCGGCCCGTTCGCCGGCGGCGGTTCCGAGGCCGCGCAGATCGGCACCAAGGCGGCGATCGACTACTTCAACGAGAAGGGCGGCGTGGCGGGCTACAAGCTGAACGCCATCTTCGCCGACGCGCAGTCCAAAGTCGACGTCGCCATCAACGAGATGACGCGGCTGTACGACCAGGAAAAAGTCGACCTCGTGATGGGCGTGTACTCCAGCGCCCAGTGCGTGCCGATGGCGCAGCAGGCCGAGGCGCGCAAGAAATTCCTGTGGCTGAGCGTGTGCGTCGCCTCCTCGGTGATGAAGGACAAGAAGTTCAGCCACGTCTTCAGGCCCACGGTGCACAGCGACCAGTACGGCGCGGCGACCTGCGGGTACGTGAACAACTACGCGCAGTCGAAGTTCGGCATCGCGCCCAAGAACATGCGCGTGGCGATCATCCACGAGGACGGTCCCTATGGCGCCGGCGTCGCCGCTGCGAACGAGATCGAGTGCAAGAAGCACGGCCTCAACGTGGTGATGAAGGAAGGCTATTCGGCCACCGCGCCGGATCTTTCGCCGCTCGTTACCAAGCTGAAGCGCGCACGGCCCGACGTGATCCTGCACACCGGCTATAACCCGGACATCACGCTCTTCCTGCGCCAGTCGAAGGAGCAGGGACTCAAGTACAAGGCGCTGATCGGCCACGGCGCCGGCCACAGCCAGATCGACAAGCTGCGCCAGACCTTCGGCGACGACGTGAACTACTTCCACTCGGCCGATCCCGCTGCCGCGCAGCTCCTGGACCCGAAGACGCTGAAGCCCGGCGTGGCGGAGCTCATCAAGGAGCTGCAGACGCGCTACGAGAAGGTGAAGGGTCCCGGCGAGATGCCGCCGCACGCCGCCATGGGCTTCAACAACACCTGGATCTTCCTGAACTACGTCCTGCCGACGGCGATCAAGAAGTACAACGGGGTCGATCCCGAGGCATTGCGCAAGGCCGCGCTCGACGTGGACATCCCGGTGGGCGGCACGATCCAGGGCTATGGCGTGAAGTTCCTGAAGGACGGCCCGATGGCCGGGCAGAACGAACGCTCCTTCGTCGTGGTCATGCAGTACGTCAACGGCCGCGCGCGCATCGCCTGGCCGAAAGAGGTGCAGACGACGGACCCGGTGCTGCCATTTCCGAAGGGCCACGCTTTCGCGCCCTGAAAATGAAGGGCGAAGATTGGAACTGGGTCCCCGCCTTCGCGGGGACGACTTCGTCAGACCTTGCCTAAGTGCTGGAGGTCCGCGAGCTCACGAAATCATTTGACGGCTTCCTCGCCGTCAAGAACGTGTCGTTCGATGTGGCCGAGGGCGAGATCCTCGGCCTCATCGGGCCCAACGGCTCGGGCAAAAGCACCACCTTCAACCTGATCGCCGGCGCGTTCCGGCCCACCTCGGGGTCGGTGCGCTTTCGCGGCCAAGAGATCGCCGGCCTGCCGGCGTATCGGGTCGCGCACGCCGGCGTGGGCCGCACGCACCAGATCCCGAAGCCGTTCCGCAAGCTTTCGCTGCTCGACAACGTCGCGCTCGCAGCTTTCTATGGTCGCGACGAGAAGCAGGGGCGGCAGGAGGCTTACGCGGTGGCGCGCGACTGCCTCGATCTCGTCGGCCTGCGCGGCGAGCGCGTCGATGGCCTCGGCGCTGCCGGGCTGAAGAAGCTCGAGCTCGCGCGCGCGCTCGCGACGCAGCCGAAGCTGCTGCTCGCCGACGAATCGCTCGGCGGGCTCGATCACTCGGAGATGGACCAGGCCGCGGAGCTCCTCTCCACCATTCGCGCCAAGCGCGGGATAACGATCGTCTGGGTCGAGCACATCATGGGCGTGCTGATGCGCGTGGTCGATCGCTGCGTGGTGCTCGACCACGGCGAGGTCATTGCGCGCGGCAAGCCTTCGGAAGTGGCGAAGGACCCGAAGGTGATCGAGGTGTACCTCGGCACCGATGCGCCGGAAGTGCAGGGCTATGCTTCGAGTCGATAACGTCAGCGCCGGCTATGCGGGCTTCCAGGCCTTGTTCGACGTGAGCCTGGAGGTGAAGGCGGGCGAGTCGGTCGCGGTGATCGGGCCGAACGGCGCGGGCAAGACGACGCTCCTACGCCTCATCTCGAAGCTGATCGAGCCGATGCGCGGCGGCCTTTTCTTCGACAACCAGCCGCTCGCCGGGGTGCCGGCGCACTCGGTGCTCGCCAAGGGCATCGCCCACGTGCCGGAGAACCGGCGCCTCTTCCCGCGGCTGACGGCGGAGGAGAACCTGCGCATGGGCGCGTTCACCTCGCGGCGCGAATTCCCGCAGCGCCTCGAGATGGTCTATGGCCTGTTTCCGCGGTTGAAGGAGCGGCGCCTCCAGCTCGCCGGCACGATGTCGGGCGGCGAGCAACAGATGTGCGCCATCGGGCGCGCGCTCATGTCGGGTCCGAAGCTGCTGCTGCTCGACGAGCCGTCCGCGGGCCTCGCGCCCGTGGTGGTGCAATCGATCTTCGAGCTCGTGCGGCGGATCTGCGCCGAGGGCTACACCGTGCTGATCGTCGAGCAGAACATCCGCCAGGTGCTGAAGGTGGTTAGCCGCGCGTATCTGCTCGACGCCGGGCGCATCGTGCAGAGCGGCACCGCGGCGGAGCTGCTGGCGGCGCCCGAGATCCAGAAGGCATACCTGGGGATATGAGCGAAGTCTTCGACATTTTCCTGCTGGAAGCCTTTCTCAACGGGCTGTTGCTGGGTGGATTGCTCGCGCTGCTCTCGCTCGGCTTGAACCTGGTTTTCGGCGTGATCGACGTGGTGTGGATCTGCTACGCCGAGCTGATCATGTGCGGGATGTACACGGTGTACTACCTGTACGTGCAGTACCACTGGCCGCTTGCGCTGGCGATGCTCGCGGCCATCGCGCTCGTCGCGCTGCTCGGCTGGATCCTGCACCAGTTCATCATCCGCCCGGTGCTGTCGGCCGAGCCGATCAACCAGCTCCTCGTCACCGGCGGCGTGCTGTTTTTCCTGCAAGCCGCGGCGACGCTCGTGTTCGGCATCGAGTTCAAGAACCTGGGCGTCACGCTGCCTTCGGTGCGCATCGGCGAGATGTCGTTCTCGGCCTCGCGCCTCGTCGCCTTCGGCATCGCGCTCGGCGGGATGGTGGTGATGTGGCTCTTCCTGAGCAAGACGTATCTGGGCACCGCGATCCGCGCCATCAGCCAGGACCGCGCCGTGATGCCGCTGATGGGCGTCGACCCGGCGCGCATCTTCCGCCTCACTTCGGCGCTCGGCGGCGCGCTCGCCGGCCTGGCCGCCTGCCTGCTCGTCCTGCAGTACGACATCCATCCCGCGATCGGGCTTTCGTTCGGGCCGATCACCTTCCTCATCTGCGTGCTCGGCGGCCTGGGCAACATGCTAGGCGGCTTCATCGCCGCGTTCATCTTCGCGCAGTTCATCTCGGTGGGCGGCTTCTTCTTCCACCTCGAGTGGGGCTACGTCATTGCTTTCGTGTTCTTCATCGCCGTGATGTTCTGGCGGCCGCGAGGGTTGTTTGGGTAATTACCCGCTGCACCTCGCTATCCTGGTCCTCCTCTGGGGCTACATCTACACCAGCTGGTCTCTCATGGGCCGGCTCGGCCTGGTCAGCTTCGGGCACGGCGCGTTCATGGGAATCGGCGCCTACACGGTGGTGATGCTGTGGAACCACTTCGGCCTAACGCCGTGGCTCGGCGCGCTCGTGGCGCTGCTCTTCACGGTGATCGTGGCGATCGTGATCGGCTACCCGTGCTTCCGGTTCAAGATCGTCGGCCACTACTTTGCGCTGGTAACGCTCGCGCTTTCGGAAGTGGCGCGCCTCGTGATCGTCGCACTGCGCGACCAGACCGGCGGCTCGCTCGGTGCCACGCCGAACGGGGCGCTGCACGGCGGCGACACGATGGCATTCGGCGCGCTGCAGTTCGCGGCGAAGGAAATCTGGCTCGCGATCGTGTTCGCCTTCTGGATCGGCGGCCTCGTGATCTGGCGCATGGTCGACCGCAGCATGGCGCGGCTCGCCCTGCAGGCGATCAGCGAGGAAGAGGAGGCCGCCGCATCGATCGGCATCCACGTCACGCGCGCCAAGCTTCGCATCACGCTCGTCTCTGCGCTCATGACCTGCGTCGGCGGCATCCTCTATGCGCAGTACCAGCTGTACGTGAACCCGGACACCGTCTCCGGCATCGCCATCAGCCTGCAGATGGTGTTCGGCGCAATCGCCGGCGGCATGTTCGTGATGCTCGGCCCGACCGTGGGCGCCGCCTTCACCCTGTTGCTTGCCGAAGGCCTGCGCCTTGCCTTCGGCAACAAGTACCCCGCGCTAGATACGACCATCTACGGAGTGATGCTCGTCCTCTTCATCATTTACATGCCGAAGGGGATACTGGGCGCCGCGCTCGATCTCTTCAAGCGGCGCAATTCCGTACCCGGTACGTAATTATTTTGTAAGGGAGGCAACATGAAGAAGACCTGCTTCACTGCGCTTGCCTTGCTCGTCGGTTTTCCCGTGCTCGCGGATCCGCCGAAAGAGGTGATGAGCATCCATCGCGAAGGCGACCTCAAGTTCGCGCCGAGCAAGCTGGTCCCGGGGATATCGCAGGCGATCATCTCGGGCGACCCGGCGAAGCCGGGCGAGGTCTATGTGGTGCGCAATCGCTTCTCGCCCGGCACGTTCAGCATGCCGCACTTCCACCCGGAGACGCGCTACATCACCGTGATCAAGGGGACGTGGTGGGTCGGCTCGGGGCCGAAGTTCGACAAGGATGCGACGACGCCGGTGCCGGCGGGCAGCACCGTCGTGCACCATCCGAACCAGATCCACTGGGACGGCGCGAAAGACGAGGAAGCCGTGGTGCAGATCATGGGCGTCGGCCCGAGCGCGACGATCCGCGTCGACGAAGCCGGCCGGCCGAAGCAGTAGCCGCTAGCGCGGCAGCTTGAGGACCTCGGACTTGAACGTGTCCGCCTTGTCGGATTGACTGGGCGCGCTCGCGCCGGTGCCGGCGCTGCGCTCCTTGTCCTGGCAATCCTCGCGCAGCTTGCCGCTGAGCTCGGCGCAGCGTTGCGCCCGCTCTGTGGAGCCAGTCGCCGGCGCCTTGTTCGGCACGCCGGACTTCTCGCCGGGCAGGATCGAGCCGCCCTGGATCGCGCCGTCGGCGGGTCGCGCGCCGTCGCCGCTGGTTTGAGCGATGGCTACCGCGCAGATGAGCGACAGCCCAAGGATGCAAAGCGCTTCAGTCAGGAACCACATCGCCGGCATTCGTGAGGAGGACATTGTCACCAACCTTGAATTCGGGTTTATGAAGATCGCGGTACTGCAAAGTGCCATCCGCCAGACGGACGCCGATGCGATAGGCCGGACGGCCTTGGCTCGCCGCACTGGAATCTGAAGGCGCCGAGCCGCCGGCCGCCGCCGAGCGCTCGCTGGAGACAACGCGCACTTCGGTGATGCTTTCCACCACGCCGTAGCCGGGCTGCATTTCCTTAGTGGCTACGGGCTTGACGGCCGGCTCCTGCGCCGCGGCAATGGAACTGACGGCGGCGAAAGCAACGATCACTGCAATCGAGCGTGTCATGCTGAACTGACCGCTTTTCCCGACACCGGTTCCCACTATCATCGGTTCATGGACAAACGCCTGGCAAACAAGGTACGGCGGCTCTCGCGCCTCGAGTTGCCAGGGGCGGGGCAGGTCTACGTCACCGGCAACACCGCGTACGTCGGCCACATCACTAACCGCGCCAACCTCGGCACCTCGATCCTCGACGTATCGGATCCGCGCGAGCCGCGCGTGCTCGCCCAAGTGAATGTGGAGGAGCCCGAGTCGCACAGCCACAAGGCGCGCGTCATCGGTGACCTCATGATCGTCAACGTGGAGCAGAACCTCGGCGCGCTCGGGCGCAAAGGGGTCGACGGCTCGGCGGAGCAGACTTCCTACGCGCACGGCGGCTTCAAGATCTACGACGTCTCCAACCGCGCGAAGCCGAAGCTCATCACGCACGTGAAGACGTGGGGCCGCGGCGTGCACCGCTTCGACATGGACGAGCGCTACGCCTACATCTCGACCGAGATGGAAGGCTATGTCGGCAATATTCTCGTCATCTACGACATCTCGAATCCGGCGCGGCCGCAGGAGGTGTCGCGCTGGTGGATGCCGGGCCAGCACATCGCCGGCGGCGAGAAGCCGACCTGGGTCGGCCGCCGGCATCGCCTGCATCACACGCTTCGCTTCGGCAACGAGCTGTGGGCCGGGCTCTGGCACGGCGGCGTCGGCGTGATCGACGTCACCGACATCCGCAAGCCGAAGACGCTCGGCCGGTACAACTACCACCCGCCGTTCCCCGAGCCTTCGCACACCTTCATGCCGGTGCCGGAGCGAATCGGCGGCAAGCGCATCGCGGTAGCCATCGACGAAGAGGACCACGCGCACACCGCCGATGAGCTCGAGCGGCGGCGCGGCCGGCCGCACGGCTGCCTGTGGGTGATGGACGTCACAGACCTGGCGAACATGCAGCCGCTGTCGATCTTCGAGGTGAGCGAGCTCGACTCGCCCTGGAGCCGCGCGACGCCCGCGCGCTTCGGCGCTCACCAGTTCCAGGAGCACATGCAAGGCACGCTCGTCTACTGCGCCTGGTTCTCGGGCGGCCTGCGCATCGTCGACGTCGCCGACCCGATGGCGCCGCAGGAGGTCGGCTGGTTCATCCCCGAGCCCGCCGCGGGCCGCGTCGCGCCGCAGACCAACGACGTCGATGTCGACGGCCGCGGCCTGGTCTACATCGTCGATCGCTATACGGGTTTCGACATCCTCGAGTTCAATCGCCCTTAGGAGGCGTCATGCGTTACGTACTCGTTGCTTTGCTCACCGCGTCATCGGTCCAGGCGCAGGTGCTGAGCGGCACCGTGAGCTCGGCGGAAGAGAGCGCGATGGAGGGCGTCCTCGTCAGCGCGAAAAAACAGGGCTCGACCATCACCGTCACCGTAGTCAGCGACCAGGACGGTCGCTACCGGTTCCCCGACAAGAAGCTCTCGGCCGGCAACTATGCGGTCAGTGTGCGGGCCGTCGGTTACGAGCTCGAGGCGCCGTTAATGGTGACTGTCACCAATAACGCGGCACTGGATCTCAAGCTGAAGAAGGCGGCCGATCTCTCGGCGCAGCTCTCGAACGGCGAATGGATGGCGAGCGTCCCCGGCGACGACCGGCAGAAGGGCCAGCTTCTCAACTGTGTCGGCTGCCACACGCTCGAGCGCATCGTGAAGTCGAAGCACGACGCCGACACCTTCACGAAAACCGTGCTGCCGCGCATGCAGGGCTACGTGAACCAGAGCATTCCGCAGCACCCGCAGCTGCGAAAGGCCGAGCGGCTGATGGAGGAGCGTGGCGACCAGCGCGTGCAGGTGTACCGCTCGACCGCGGAATACCTGAGCACGATCAACCTGGCGGAATCGCCGGCCTGGGGCTACGAGCTGAAGAAGTTTCCGCGTCCCACGGGGCGCGCGACGCGCGTCGTCTATACGGAGTATGACCTGCCTCGCGAGACGATCTCGCCGCATGACGTGCTCGTCGACGACAAGGGCATCGCCTGGTATTCGAGCTTCGGCGAGCAGTATCTCGGCCGCCTCGATCCGAAGACGGGCAGGGTGCGCGAGTTCGCGATCCCCGAAGCAAAGCCGGGCTTCCCCACCGGCCTTCTCGGCCTGCGCTCGGACCGCGCGGGAAACCTGTGGCTCGGCAACATGTACCAGGCGCAGATCGTGAAGTTCGATCGCAAGACGCAGAAGTTCACCATCTGGAAGCTGCCGGCGGAGCAGAACATCGACGCCGCCCAGGTCAACATGGTGAGCCCGCAGTCCTCGCACGTCGACGGCAAGGTGTGGACGCAGAACAACGGCTTCGCCGGCATCCATCGCCTCGATCTCAAGAGCGGGAAGGTCGAGACCTGGGAGCCTTACAAGAACGCGCCGAAGGGCGAGCCGCACAACATCTACGACGTGATTCCGGATTCGAAGAACAACGCTTGGTTCACCGATTTCCGGCTGAAGCACATCGGCCGCCTGGATGCGCAGACCGGCGAAGTGAAGCTCTACGAGATCCCGGTTAAGGCCGCAGTGGTCGCCCCGCGCCGCGGACAGATGGATGCGCAGGACCGGCTTTGGTTCGGCCAATACCGCGGCGATCGCATCGGCATGCTCGACACGAAGAGCGGCGAGTTCAAGGAGTGGGCCGTGGCGCCGCGCTGGTCGTCGCCTTACGACGTGGCGATCGACAAGAACGAGGAAGCCTGGACGGGCTCGATGATCACCGACCAGGTGACGCGGGTGAACACGCGCACCGGCGAATCGGTCGCCTACCTGCTGCCGCGCACGACGAACATCCGGCGCGTCTTCGTGGATAACACGACCACGCCGGTGACCTTCTGGGTCGGCTCGAACCACGGCGCGTCGATCGTGAAGCTCGAGCCGCTGGACTAGTCGCCTTTTATCTTTGCATCCTTGACCAGCTTCGCCAGGTTCGCATAGTCCTCGCGATTGAGGCGATCGAGCTCCTGCGGCGTCGATAGGCGCGGCGACACGCCGTGCTTGGCGAGCGTGTCGCGCACTTCGGGCTCGCCCATCACTTCGCGGAACGCGGCGTTGTACTTCGCAACGGTGTCCGCCGCCATCCCCGCCGGGCCCCAAGCCGAGAACCACGAGTAGTAATCGAAGTCCTTCACGCCGAGCTCGTGCAGCGAGGGCAGGTCCGGCGCGAGCGGCGAGCGTTCCTTCGCCGAGCCGGCGAGCGGGCGGATCCTGCCGCTCGGGCCGAGGCTGAGCGCCGTGCCGAGCGGCACGAACATCGCCGAGATCTGGCCGCCCATCAGATCGGCAAAGGCGGGCGCCGAGCCCTTGTACGGAATGTGCGTCATCTGCAGCCCCGTGCGCAGCTTCACCGATTCCATGATGAGGTGATGGTGGGTGCCGTTGCCCGGCGAGCCGTAGTTGGCCTTGGCCCCTTCCTTCTTCGCCCACTCCACGAACTCGGCGAAGCTCTTCGCCGGCACCGACGGATGCACGGCGAGCGCGAAGATGTTCTGCGCGACGGTGCAGATCGGCGTGAAGCTCGTCAGCACGTCGAAATCGATCTTGAAGAAGAGCGGCAGCGTAAGCGTGGAGTTCACGCTGATGGTGATGACGTGCCCGTCGGGCGGCGATTTCGCCACGGCGTCGAGGCCGATCGCGCCGCCGGCGCCGCCGCGGTTTTCCACCACGAACGGCTGGTGCCATCTCGCCTGCATGCGTGGCGCGAGCGTGCGCGCGATGAGATCGGGCGTGGTGGCCGGCGTCTGCCCGAGGATGAAGCGCACCGGGCGGTTGGAGATGCCTTGGGCCCGCAAAGGGAAAGGGCAGGCGAAAGGGCTGGCGAGCGCGGCGAGGAGGATCTGGCGGCGTTTCATTCGGCTTTGGCTCCGGAGTCTCGTACGACCTGGGTCCATTTCGGAATCTCGCGCGCGATGTAGGCGGCGAAATCGTGCGGCGAGCCCGCGCTGATTTCCGCCCCCAGGCCCTGCAGGCGCTCACGCAGGTCGGGTTGCTGGAGCGCGGCGTTGATGGCGCGATTCAGGCGCTCGACGCTCGCGGCGGGCGTCGCGCTCGGCACGACCACGCCGTGCCAGGTGATGGCCTCGAATCCCGGCACGCCCGATTCCCCGATCGTCGGCAGCTCGGCGATGCTCGGCGAGCGGGTGGCCGTAGTGACGGCGAGCGCGCGAAGGCGGCCCGCCTTGATGTACGGGATCACCGAGGCAGAAGTGGCGAACATGAGCTGGCATTGTCCCGCGATCACATCGGTTAGCGCGGGCTGCGCGCCCTTGTAGGGCACGTGCACCATTTCGATTCCGGTCATCGCCTTGAACAGCTCCGCGGCGAGATGCGCGGCGGCGCCGGAGCCGGACGACGCGTAGTTCAGCTTGCCGGGATGCTGCTTCGCATACGCGACGAGCTCGCCGACGTTGTGCGCTGGAACCGACGGATGCACGACCAGGATGTTCGGCTGGATGGCGACCAGCGCAACCGGCGCGAAGTCCTTCACCGGGTCGTAGCCCAGGCGGCTATACAGCGCCTGGTTTGTCGCCAGGATGCTGTTATTGCCGAGCAGCCAGGTGTTGCCGTCGGGCGCGCTCTTCGCCACGACCTCGGCGGCGAGATTGCCGCCGGCGCCGGGACGGTTCTCCACTACGACCGCTTGCCCGAGCGTCTCCGCGAGCTTGCTGGCGAGCGCGCGCGCCAGGATGTCGCTCGGCCCGCCGGGCGTGAAGCCGACGACGAAGCGCACCGGCGCTTGTGCGGCGGCGAGGTGCGCGGCGAGCGCGAGGCACAGAAAGAGGGCGATGCGCGGCATGCGCGCGCATGGTAGCTTTGGGGCGACCAAACCGGGAGGATTGCCATGCGTATCCGCAACATCGCCGCCGCCGCCGTCATCGCGGCATTCAGTGTGGGAGCGGGCGCGCAGGCGCCGGCGAAGTCGATCAAGATGCAATCGACCTGGCCGGCGAGCAACACGCTGCAGGAGCACTTCAAGATCTTCGGCGAGCGCGTCGACAAGCTCACGCAGGGCAGCATCAAGATCGAGGCGATGCCGGCGGGCCAGGTGGTGCCGGCGTTCGAGGTGCTCGATGCCACCAACAAGAAGGTGCTCGACGGCTGGCACGCCATCTCGTACTACTGGGTCGGCAAGAATCCCGCTGCCGCGCTCTTCGCCGGGCCTCCGGGCGGCCCGTTCGGCATGGATCACATGGACTGGCTCGGCTGGCTCTACGTCGGCGGCGGCCTCGAAATGTGGCGCGAGTTCTACCAGAACGACCTCAAGCTGAACGTGATCGTGTGGCCGGCGCATCCGTCGAGCCCGCAGGCGTTCGGCTGGTTCAAGCGGCCGCTGCGCAGCGTCGCCGACATCAAGGGACTCAAGTGCCGCCAGACCGGCCTCAACGCCGAGGTCTACGCGAAGATGGGCATGAGCGTGGTGAACATGGCGGGCGGCGAGATCGTGCCCTCGGCGCAGCGCGGCGTGATCGATTGCGCCGAATGGGTCGGCGGCGTCGAGGACCTGCGCCTGGGCCTGCACAGCGTATTCAAGTACCACTACACGCCCGGCATGCACGAGAACAACTCGGTCGGCGAGCTCGGCTTCAACCTCGACGTGTGGAAGGGCTTCACCCCGGCGCAGCAGGACGCGGTGAATTCCGCGGTGAAGGACGCCTTCATCACCTGGCTCACCAAGTGGCAGAAGGACAACGCCGACGCCATCGAGGAGCTGGTGAAGAAGCACGGCGTGCAGATCCGCCGCACGCCGCCGGACATCCTGCTGGCCTCGCTCAAGGCCTGGGACGAGGTTGCCGCCGAGAACTCGGCCAAGAGCCCGACGTTCAAGAAGGTGTACGAGTCGCAGCGCGCCTACGCCGCGAAGGTGGTGCCGGCCAAGCGCTACATGTTCCCGCCGTACTCCTTCGCGGCGAACTATTACTGGCCGCAGGAAGCTTCGCCCGCCGAGGCGAAGAAGGCCGCGGCCAAGAAGTAGACATGAACAAGCCCGCGATGCGCGCCCTGCGCGAGCGCGTCGATGCCGCGGAGTGGGAGCTGCGCGTCAATCTCGCCGCGTGCTACCGGCTGGTGGCGCGCTACGGGATGACCGACCTCGTCTACAACCACATCACGGCGCGGGTGCCCGGGCCCGAGCACCACATCCTCATCAACGCCTACGGCATGCTCTACGAGGAAGTCACCGCGTCGAGCCTGATCAAGGTCGACCTCGCTGGCAACATCATCGACAAGGCGGACCATCCGTACTCGGTGAACGCGGCCGGCTACATCATCCACAGCGCGGTGCACGAGGCGCGCGAGGACGCGCATTGCGTGATCCACACGCACACGCCGGCGGGCGTCGCGGTGTCGGCGATGGAAGAGGGCCTCTTGCCGCTCTCGCAAACCTCGATGCGCTTTCACGCCCATGTCGCCTACCACGACTACGAAGGGCCGGCGTTCAACCGCGGGGAGAAGGGCCGCCTCGTCGAGCACCTTGGGCAGAAGAGCGCGATGATCCTGCGCAACCACGGCCTGCTGGTGTGCGGGCCGAGCATTCCCCAGGCCTTCAACCTCATCTACTGGCTCGAGCAGGCCTGCCGCATCCAGGTCAGCATCCTCTCGTGTCAGCGGCCGCTGCATCGCGCGCCGCAGGAAGTGGTCGAGCGCACCGCAGAGGCGCTCTCCGGCACGGAAATCACGCTCGACAACGAGGCGCTCACCAATCCGAACGTGAAGCCGGGCGGCCAGAGCGCGGGCACCGGCTACGGGCTCCTCGAGTGGCCGGCGCTGCTGCGCGCGCTCGATCGGCAGGATCCTTCTTATCGGGACTGAGCGCGTCGGTTTCATCGGCGCCGGCCGCGTCGGCCGCGGCCTTTCGCTCGCGCTCTCGCGCTGCGGTTATCCGATAGCCGGCATCGCCAGCCGGAAGCAGGGCGATGCGCAGGCGGTGGTGGACGCGTCCGACATCGTCTTTCTCACCGTGCCGGACGACGCGCTCGCCGCGACCTGCCGCTCGATCTCCTGGAAAAAGGGCCGCAGCGTCGTCCACTGCAGCGGTGCGGCCGAATTGTCGGTGCTCGATGCCGCCGCGCAGTCCGGCGCGGCCGTGGGCGGGTTTCATCCGCTGGTGATGTTCGCGGATCCCGAAGTCGCGGCGCGCAATCTAGCGGGTGCCGCCATCGCCGTGGAAGCCCAGGAGCCGCTCGCGGGCAGCTTGCACGCGATGGTGAAGGCGCTCGGCGCTCGTCTGCTCGTCGTACCGCCCGGCGCACGCGCGGCCTATCACGCGGGCGCGCATTACGCCGCGGCCTTCGCGTGCGCGCTCCTGGCGGAAGGCGTCGAGGTCTGGGGGCGCATCGGCATCCCGCGCGACGACGCGCTCGCCGCCCTGCTGCCCCTCCTTCGCGGCGCCACCGACGCCGTCGCGCATTCCGGCCCGTCGCGCGCCATGGCCGGCTCGATCGCCCGCGGCGACATCGAGACCGTCAAACGCCACGTCGACGCGCTCGCCGCGCTGGATCCGAAGCTCCGTGACTTCTACTGCACGATGGCGCTGAAGACCGTGCCGCTTTCTCTTGCGGCCGGCGGCATGACGCCTGAGCGCGCCGAGCAGATCAGGAAGCTATTGCTTTGACGGGAACCAGCGCTCGCGTCCCGGCCAGCGCTGCACGAGGTCGATGAACAGCGGATCGATCCCCTTCGGATTCTCGTGCACTTCGCGTGCGAGGGGCCCGGGCTCTTCGTTGTAGGCGAGGAGCGAGAGGTCGGTCATGCGCATCGGGAAGACGACGCCGTCGAGGTGGTCGCACTCGTGCTGCAGCAGCGCCGCCCATGAGCTGAAGGCGTCGTGGCTCTCGGTTTTTCCCTCGAGGGTCTGATACCGGATGTTGATGTCCAGGTAACGCGGCACCTTGCCGTGCAGGCCGGGGATCGAGAGGCAGCGCTCCCACACGGGCGTTGTCTGCTCGCGCTTGGGGGTGATCACGGGATTGATCATCACCGTCCACGGCCGCGGCTGGAGCCCGGAGCCCTCGGGGATGCGCGAAGCGATGATGCGGTAGACGACGACGCGCTTCGACACGAACACCTGCGGCGCGGCGAGGCCGCTCGCGCCGATGTCCTCGAGCGTCTCCTGCATGTCGGCGGCGAGGCGGCGGATGTCCGCAGCGGTGGGATCGGCCACCGGCTCCGCCTTTTTCAACAGGACCGGGTTCCCCATCTTCGCGATACGCAGGACTGCCATCAGGGTTTCCTCTTGTGCCAGTCGGTCACGCGCTGGTACGCGTCCGCCGCGCGTAGAAGTGTAGCTTCGGTGAATGGGCGGCCGACGAGCTGGAACCCGGTCGGCATTTTCCGGCCGTCGAAGCCCGCCGGCACGCCGATCGAGGGCAGGCCAACGTAGTTGAGGCCGCGCATGCAGTGGCCGATGAGGCCGATGGTGCGCGAGACGTTGGGGCCGGTCGTGGATTCATCTATGGTCGGCACCGGAATCGGCACCGCCGGCAGGTGCAGGACATCGACGCCTTTCAGAACGGTGTCGACGAACTCCCGGGCGACCGATGCGCGCAGCGACAGCGCTTCCAGATAACGCGTCGCCGGATAGAAGAGTCCCGGCTCGAAGCGGCTTCGCACCTGGTCCGAATAATCGTCGCGCCGCGTCGCGAGCCATTTGCGATGGATCGTTGCGCCTTCGACCGTCATCAGCACGTGCATCAGCGTGTTGATGAGCGCCATGTCGGGCACGCCCACCTCGACGATCTGTGCCCCGAGCGAGCGCAGGGCCGCCAGGCTCTCATCCAGCCGCTTTGCGATCTCGGGCGGCACCGGGTCGTAGAAGTAATCGCGCGCCACGCCGATCTTAAGCCCGCGCACATTGCCGTCGAGGCCGGCCTCGTAGCGCGGCACCGGCTCGCTGGAGGCGGTTGGATCGAGCGGATCGGCGCCGGCAATGACTTCCATGATGCGCGCGCAATCGCGCGCAGTGCGCGCGAGCGGCCCTACGCAATCTAGCGAAAACGACAGCGGCATCGCGCCGGCGCGGCTGACGCGCGTCGTGGTCGGCTTCAAGCCGGTGAGGCCGCACATCGAAGCCGGATGGCGAATCGAGCCGCCGGTGTCGGTGCCCAGGGACCCGAACACCGCGCGGGCGGCGACGGCGGCACCGGAGCCGCTCGACGATCCGCCGGGCACGTGATCGGTGTTCCAGGGGTTGCGGCAATGGCCGTAGTGCTCGTTGTACCCCGTCGGGCTCATGGCGAACTCCGCCATGTGCAGCGCGCCGACATTGATCGCGCCGGCCGCGTCCAGGCGCTCGAGCACTGTGGCTGTCGTGTCGGGAACGAAGTCGCGCCGGATCTTGGAGCCGCACGCCACCACCTTGCCGCGCACGTAGAAGAGATCCTTGTGCGCGAGCGGCACGCCGTGAAGCGCGCCGCGCGCCTTTCCCTGCTTGCGCTCGCGGTCGGCGCTTTCCGCTTTCTTCAGCGCATCGCCTTCGTCGAGCCGCGCGAGGCAGTTGACCTTCGGCTGCACTTCCTGCAGGCGCGCGATGGCGGCGCTGGTGAGATCGACCGACGAAAATTCGCCGCGCGCGAGGCCATCCGCCGCCTCGGCGAGCGACAGCTCGAGCGCCTTCATTTCTGGTTCAGGAAGGCAGTGAAGCCGCCCGGCTCATCCTCGAACGCGAGGCGCGCATCCGCCGCTTCGCGCACAGCTTTGTTGACGGGCGCGGCTGTCGCCACGGCCCGGGCGCGGTCCGCGTCCGACAACCCGACACCCTGCAGTTCTTTTGCGATCGATTCCATCCATCCTCCGCTCATTTTTCTTCTATAAGCCGGCGGCGCTGCGGCGCGGTGCGCCGACTTCCGCCGCATAGAACCACCACCAGTCCTCGGCGGCGCGCTCGCTGGCCCTTATTTGTCCGATGCTGCTCTCCGGCAGCGCTTTCGGCTCGCCGTATCGGCGAGACAAGCTGTCCATCGCGAGAAATGCCTCGCGCTGGATTGCATCCACGGTCGCTTTCTCGAGCGTGTCGGCTACGAAATCGGTGCCATGGCCGACCTCGTGCACCACCGGCCCGTCGGCAAGCGCATCAAGCGTCGCGCGCCGCACCTCCGGGTCGACGATCAGGTCGCAGCGTCCGTAGCTCGGTACCGGGCCGCTGCCTATGTCGAGGCCCACACGGTAGCTCGGCACAGCCTTGCGGCTGCTCAGCGCATAAGCGCGCCCATGCACGTCGTGCGTATGCACGACGGCGAGCACATCCTTGCGCTCGCGCAGGAGCTGGGCGTGGAACCACTTGAAGCCCGGCGGCTTCGGTCCCGCCACCGAGTTCGCCTCGTAGTCGAGCACGCAGATGTCCTCCACGCCGATGTCGCGGAAATTCTTCGACGCGCTCATGTAGAAATGCTTGCCGTCGGGCGCGCGGTGGCTGATGTGCTCGAGGAAGGCGACCAGCGTGCCGCGCTCCCAGAGCGACCGGCAGCTCCAGGCAATTGCCGCCTTCAGGCGGTCTTCCGCTGCAGCCACGAAGCGGTCATATGGATGACGGAGCGGCCCCGGATCCAGCGAGTCGAAAAACTCGTGGTAGTGGTGATGGCCGCGGAACTGGCTCCACAGCCTGTCGGAATCCTCGCGTGCAATGCCACGCACGCCCGCGTCGCCGGCAATCACCGAGTTCGCCTGTGCGAGGTACTCGAGATGGTACAGGCTGGTAAGCGCGTCATAGACATCGCTGCCCGCGGCCCACACCCCGATGCCGCGCTGGTGGACCGCCGTGGCGCGCGCGAGGTCCTCCATGCGGTGCGAGACGCCGAAGCCGGTGACCGATTCCATGTGGGTGAGCGGCTTGAGCTCGTAGCCGCCGATGGCCGCGGCCATGGCGAAGCGGGGCGCACCGAACACGCAACCCTTCCGCTCGCTATGGCGATAGAGCTCCAGGTCGGTGGAGAAGGCCATGGGAAGCTCGCCGCGACCGTCGGTGACGGCGCCCGCTGCGCTGCAAACCAGCACGTCGGCCGCGGTGATGGTGCGCGGCAGGCAGCGCTTCGAGAAGCGCGGCGTCACCATGATCGCGTCGCCGTTCGGTACGCGCGCGGACAAATGGCCCCAGAGATCGATCATCTCGTGGTGCGCGAGGACGCGGCAGGCGCGGGCGAGGTGTTCCTTGACGTTCAGCAACGGCCGAATCTAGCATGGCCCGGGCGTGGCAAAGGTGATCGAAGACAGCGTCGTGCCGGCGCGCGGCTCGTGGAGCCGCCGCCTGGAGAAGGGCGAGCACCTGCGCATCGTCGACCTCGAGGGAAAGCAGGCGGTCGACTTCCTCTGCTACAACGCGCACGACTACGCCGACCGCTATGCCGCGGCGGACACCATGAAGATCAATCCCGCCGGCATCTTTCTCTCGACGGGCACCGTGCTCTACAGCGTCGGGCTCACGCCGCTCTTCACGATCGTCGCCGATACCTGCGGCAAGCACGACACCATCGGCGGTTGCTGCAGCGCCGAGCTGAACAAGTTCCGCTACGGCGTCGGCTACCAGCCGAACTGCCGTGACAATTTCCTGCGCGAGCTGGCGAAGGTCGGCATGGGACCGAAGGACCTCGCCGCCAACGTCAATTTCTTCATGTACGTGCCGGTGGGAGAGAACGGCGAGATGGACATGGGGCCGAGCATCTCCAAGCCGGGCGATTACGTCGAGCTGCGCGCAGAATCCGACGTGCTCGCCGTGATCTCCAACTGCCCGCAGATCAATAATCCGGTGAACGATTTCAACCCGACGCCGATTCGCGTCGTCGTCACAAAACCATAAGGAGGATCATGTTCATCCGAATCCTTGCAGCCCTCGTCGCGCTGTCGGCGGCCTGGGGCGCGGGCGCGCAGGACGCGTACCCGGCGAAGCCGGTCACCATCGTGGTGCCGTATCCGCCCGGCGGCCAGGCCGACCTTGCGGCGCGTCCGCTCGCCTATGCGCTGCAGCAGGTCCTCAAGCAGCCGTTCGTGGTGCTGAACCGCCCCGGCGCTTCGGGCGCGGTCGGTAATCGCGCCGTCGCCGCCGCCACGCCCGATGGCTACAACATCCTCGTCACGCTGGTCTCCATCAGCACGATCCCGGAGGTGGAGAAGATGTACGGCCGCCCGCTGTCGTACACCCTGGACCAGTTCACGCCGCTCGCGCTGCTGGTGGCCGACCCGCCGGTCCTCGTCGTCGGCGCGCAGCATCCATGGAAATCGCTGAAGGAGCTCGTCGACGATGCGAAGAAGCGTCCCGACGACATCGTGTATTCGCACTCCGGCCTCTACGGGCCTTCGCACCTGCCGATGGAGATGCTGCTGCACGCCGCCGGCATCCAGATGCGCGGCCTGCCGGCGGTCGGCGGCGGTCCGACGATGCAGCTCGTGCTCGGCGGCAGCTCGGCGATGTGGGCTTCACCGCCCGCCATGGCGGTGTCGCAGGTGAGCGCGAACAAGATGCGGCCGCTCGCATCGTTCGGCGCGAAGCGCCATCCCGCCTTTCCGGACACCCCCACGCTGAAGGAGCTCGGCTACGACATCGAGTTCTACGTATGGGCCGGCGCCTTTGCCCCGGCCGGCACGCCGGCGCCGATCCTCGCCACGCTGCGCGACGCCATCCGCAAGGCGGTCGCCTCGCCGGAGTTCAGCGGCGCGATGGAGAAAATGAAGACGCCGACGACGTATCTCGATGGGCCGGATTTCCAGAAATTCCTCGACCGCGACGCCGCCATGCTGCGCAAGGCGGTGCAGGCGATCGGCAAGGTGGAAGGCGGCTAGCGAGCCGGAAGTATTCGAATCATCTTGGGTTCTGCGGCGGCGGGGCGGTGGGCGGCTCCGGCCGCCGCGTGCCGCCGGTAGCGGCTTCGTTCACGGCAGCGCCCGTGGCGTCGCGTTCCTCGCGCAGGCAGTCTTCGCGCACCGTTCCAGCAATTTCAGAGCAGCGCTTCAGCGCGCGCTCGGCGCCGGGCTCCGGTTTCTGAGCGTCGGGCGCACCGGTTTTCCTGTCCGGCGCAGGCCGCGTTTCGCCGATGCCCGGTGTTTGCGCGAGCGCCGAGGAGGCAGCTAGAAAAATTGCGGCTAGCACTGTGGGAAATGCACGCATTGCAGACATGGTCGAGCAATTTTCGCTCCCCGTCGGGTCGCTCCTGACGCTTTTAGGCGACAGCCGGTCAATTTTCGGTTCTAAAACGTCGCGGGCATTTGCGCTAGGCAAGCCGGTGCGCGGTGGCTACGCTGCGATCGCTGTCTAAAGAGGAGAGAACAATATGAACGCAGCCACCGTTTCACGTACGCTCTCATTGATCCCCGAGCGCGTCGCCCGCACGCAGAGCGGCAGCCTTTTCGACCCGAGTGCGCAGCCGACCTGCGCGCACCCGGAGCGCATCACCCATCTCGCGCAATTCCTGAGCTGGCTCGGACCGCTGAATCCCGCGACCAAGGAAGACCTGCGCGTGTTCGGCCTGATCACCGCTTACGGCAAGCCGGCGATCGCATCCGACATGGACGACGACGAGGTCGATGCGGACGCCGAGCTCGACCTGGAAGACGCCGAGCTCGAGCACGAAGTCGCCCTGGAAGCCACGCAGCCCCCGGTATCCGCGGAGGTCCAACCGGCTCTCCCCTGAGCGCTCCGGCACGCGCCTTGCAGCACCACGGTTGTCTTTTACCAACTGTTGGAGGCGTACATGCTTAGCTGGGCAATCGGGTTCTTCATCGTCGCGATCATCGCGGCGTTCCTCGGCTTCTCCGGCCTGGCCGGCGCAGCTGCAGGCATCGCCAAGGTGCTCTTCTTCCTGTTCGTCATCGCGTTCGTGGTGTCGCTCGTCATGGGCTACCGCGGCCGCGGACCGCGCGTTCCCCCGGTTTAACCGGAATCGAACGCAACAGCGCGGGATCAGGGCCTGGCGGTCCTGATCCCGTTTTTTATTCTGCGCATTTATTCCGATTTGATTCCCTGCTCGCGCATCAGCTTCGACCACTTCGCCTGGTCGTCGCGGATGAAGCGCGCAAATTCCTCGAGCGCGTTTCCCGCCGGCTCGGCGCCCATCGCTTCCATCTTCTCCCGCACGCCGCGCTCGGCGAGCACCACGTTGGCGTCGCGGCTCAATTGATCGACCACCGCCTTCGGCGTGGCGACCGGCGCAAGAAGCCCGAACCAGCCGACTGCTTCATAGCCGGGCAGCCCCGATTCCGCGACCGTCGGTAATTCGGGCAGCGTCGTCGCGCGCCTGGCGCCGGTCGAGGCCAGCGCCTTCAGCTTCCCGGCGCGCACGTGGGACATCACCGTCTGCGCGGGAGCTCCGCGGAAAGATGCGACGCGGCGCCGGTGCCCGATGAGCCGTAGCTCAGCTTTCCCGGGCTCGCTTTGGCGAGCGCAATGAGCTCCCTCACGTCCTTGGACGCGATGCGCGGGTTGACGGTTACGACATAAGGCGAGGCGGAAACCAGCGTCACCGGGGCGAACTGATCTACGTTCTTCTCGGTGAGCGAAGCGGTGGAGCTCATCAGCAGCGTGTGACCGTCGGGGACGGACTGCGCCACCGCATCGGCGCCGATATGCCCGCTCGCGCCGGGCTTGTTCTCCACGATCACCTGCTGCTGCTGCTTCCACCTTTCGGTGAGCTGCGGCGCCATGAGCCGCGCAAGCGCATCGGCACCGCCGCCCGGAGGAAACGGAACGACGATGCGTACGGGTTTCGTGGGAAAGCCTTGGCCGCTGCGGCGGCGCAGACACAGAGGGCAATGAGAAATGCGCCGAGTCTCATGCTGACAAGATAATTACGTACCGGGTACGGAATCGATGATGTGCGTGCGCAGCGTCGCGATACGGCCGACGAGGCAGGAATTCAGCTTGGCGTTGCGCCGCACCTAATCGGCGGTTGATAAGTGACCGCGCGCTCGTCCAGGACCGGCCCCTTCGCGTCGCGCGCGCCTGCCAAACCAGAGGCGAGGAGGTCTTTCATCCGGCCGGGGCCGAGGTCGACGATCTCCTTGCCGCGGCGCACACCGACGTGGGCGATCGCCCCTTTTGCGGTACTGAACGTGACGAGTCGCATCGGCCAAGGGTATCCTGCGATCACCACGGAGGAGGAAACCATGAGGGCTCTTTTCGCGTTTCTCGCTGCAGCATTCATCGCTCTGCCGGCCTACGCGCAGAAGGTCGGCAACTCGGACATCGGCGGCGTCGTGCGCGGCCCTGGCGGCCCTGAGGCTGGCGTGTGGGTCATCGCCGAGACGACCAACCTGCCGACCAAGTTCGCCCGCATCGTCGTCACCGATGACCAGGGCCGTTATCTCGTTCCCGACCTGCCGAAGGCGACCTACAACGTGTGGGTGCGCGGCTATGGGCTCGTCGATTCGCCCAAGGTGCAGGCGCAGCCGGGCAAGTCGCTCAACCTCACCGCGGTCGTCGCGCCCAACGAGGCCGAGGCGGCGAAGTACTACCCGGCGATCTACTGGTACTCGATGATGGAGATCCCGCCGGCTTCGGAATTCGGCACCGGCACCAATCGCATCCCCAAGGACAAGACGCAGGTCGACTGGCTGAAGCAGATGAAGAACATCGGCTGCATCGGTTGCCACCAGCTCGGCCAGGCCTCGACACGCACCATCCCGGAGGCGCTCGGCAAGTTCGAGACGTCGGAGGAAGCCTGGATCCGGCGCACGCAGTCCGGACAGTCGGGCGAGCAGATGGTGGGACAGCTCGCCGGCAACTTCGGCGGCGAGCCCTACAAGTATCTCGGCGCCTGGACCGACCGCATCAAGAAAGGCGAGCTGCCGTTCGCCAAGCCGCCGCGGCCGCAGGGCGTCGAGCGCAACATCGTCGTCACTTCGTGGGAATGGAGCACGGAGAAGCATTACCTGCACGACCTCATCGCTTCGGACCGGCGCAACCCGACGGTGAACGCTCACGGCCCGCTGTTCGGCTCGCCGGAGTATTCGACCGACAACATGCCGATCCTCGATCCGAAGACGAACAAGGTCACTATTTTCAAGATGCCGGTCGGCGACCCGAACATGCCCGAAGCGCTGGGGCCGGGCCACGCGGCCAGCGTGCGGCCGCTTGCGCCGTCGGCTTATTGGGGCGAGGAGAAGCTTTGGGATACGCGCGCCAACAACCACAATTCGATGTTCGACAAGCAGGGGCGCATCTGGATGGCGGCCAACGTGCGCGGCCGCGAGAACCCGGCGTTCTGCAAGAAGGGCTCGGACCATCCGTCGGCCAAGGTGTTTCCGCTCGATCTCTCGTCGCGCCAGGTGACGATGCTCGATCCGAAGACGATGAAGTATTCGTTCGTCGACACCTGCTTCGGCACGCATCATCCGCAGTTCGGCTACGACGCGGACAACACGCTGTGGCTCTCCGGAACCGGGCCCGTGGCGGGCTGGATCAACACCAAGGTGTTCGACCAGACCGGCGACGCCGCGAAGGCGCAGGGCTGGTCGCCCTTCATCCTCGACACCAACGGCAACGGCAAGCGCGACGAGTACGTCGAGCCGAACGAGCCGGTCGATGCGGCGAAGGACAAGCGCATCGTGCCGGGATCGGGTCCCTATGCGGTGATGCCCAGTCCGGTCGACGGCTCGATCTGGTACACCGTCGGCGTGTTCGGCGGGCCGCCGGGATTCCTGCGCTTCGATCCGAAAACGGGGTTGTCCGAGGTCTATAACGTGCCCATGCCGGCGTTCGGCATCCGCGGCGGCGACATCGACAAGGACGGCGTCTTGTGGGGCTCGGCTTCCAGCGGCCACCTGGTCAGCTTCGACCGGCGCAAGTGCAAAGGGCCGCTCAATGGTCCGAACGCCACCGGCAACCACTGCCCCGAGGGCTGGGCGTCGTACCAGTATCCCGGCCCGGGATTCCGCGGCCTTGGCGAGAACAGCGCCGAGTCGAGCTATTACACCTGGGTCGACCAGCACAACACGCTCGGCCTCGGCGAGAACGTGCCGATGTCCACCGCGAACCTGAACGACGGCTTCGTCGCGCTGAAGGACGGCAAGATGGTGCTGCTGCGCATCCCGTACCCCATGGGCTTCTACGCCAAGGGATTCGACGGGCGCATCGACGATCCAAAGGCCGGCTGGAAAGGCCGCGGGCTGTGGAGCACCAACGGCGATCGCACGCCGTGGCTGATGGAAACCGGAAAGGGCTCGAAGCCGCGCGCGGTGCATATCCAGATGCGCCCGGATCCGCTCGCGAACTAAGCGCGCGCGCCGGGCGCATGAACAGCACGACGGCGTTGCTGATCCTGCATGGCCTGTGCGCCGTCGCGCTGCTCGGCGCCATCACGCACCAGGCGGCTAGCGTGCTGCTGCCGGCGCGCCGGCCGGCCGGCTCCTTTGCCGGCCGCTTCCGCGCCGTGCCGGCGGCGTCGTACGCGAACGCCATCGTGCTGCTCTACATCGTCACGGGCATCCTCGGCGCCATCGTGTATGCCGAGTACCGCATCTCGGTGAGGACCGTCATCGAGCAGCTCGAGCAGCGTGCGGCGAACGGATCCTTCGAGCTAAAGGAGCACTTCGCCGCCATCGGCCTGGGGCTGTTGCCGGTGTACTGGCACTACTGGCGGGCCATTGAACACTCACGGGCGCGCACCGCGGTGACCGTCCTGCTGGCGTTCATCGTGTGGTGGAGCTTCCTCGTGGGGCACGTCGTGAACAACATCCGCGGATTCGGCGGCTGATGGCGCCGGCCCGTTTCGCCGCCTTTGCGATAACGTTCGCGCTCGTCTATCCCATCGCCTATTTCATCTGCGTGGAAAACAACTTCGCCCTGTTCACCTACCACCCGGCGATCAACGAATGGAATGTCGGCGTGCAGAAAGGCCGCGATGGCCCGGCGATGTACTGGTACGGCTGGCTCGCGACGTCGGGCATCGTCGCGCTCGCCGCCGCATTGCTCGCGACGTTGCTGCCCGACGCCTGGACGCGTCGCGCCTCGTCGGCGACGTGGATCGTTGCGCTGGGCGTAATGCTCGCGTTCTGCTACCTGCTGCGCGGATTCTTCGTCCGATGAAAACCGTCCTACTGCTGCTCGCGCTCGTGTTCGCCGGCCCGGCCCATGCGGGTGCGGGCGCAGCCGACCACGACGAGCCCGGCCCCGACGATGGGCCGCCGTTCTTCGGTTTCGTGAAAGACGTGAGCGGCGTGCCGGTGCGCGATGCGCGCGTCACGGCGACCCACAAGAACGTGAGCTTCATGGCCAACACCAACGCCACCGGCGGCTATCGCTTCAATGTCTTCGCCAAGAACGTGAACCCGGACGAGGTGGTCATCTCATGCGCCAAGGAGGGCTATCGCCAGGCGCGCGTGTTCCGCTATCCGCTCGCCAAGGGCAAGCCGGTCAAGTCGGTCGAGACCGAATGCCGCCTGCAGCGGCAAAACTAATAGCCGCTGTCCTCGGCCTCGCTGCCCTGGCGAGCGCCGCCGCACAGGGCACACTTCTTCGCTATGGACAAGCGCCCTCGGCGCACAAGAGCGTCTATTCGCTGCCGAGCGCCGTAGCGCAGCGCGAAGGCTTCTTCCAGGCCGAAGGCGTCGACTTTCGCCTCGTGATCCCGATCGACGGCGGCGCCGACCGGATGATCGCCGAGCTCCACGCCGGCACCATCGACGTGACGCACGTGGCGACGCCGTTCCTCGTGCGCGCGGCGCTCGCCGGCTCCGATGCCGTGGCGATCGCCGCCGAATTCAACGACCCGATCTACTCGCTGATCGCGCAGCCGGGCATTGCGCGCATCGCCGACCTGAAAGGAAAGACGGTCGGGCTCGCCGACCCCGGCGGCAGCATCAGCTATTCGATGCGCAAGCTCCTTGCGCTGCATGGGCTAGGCGAGCGCGACATCGAGGTGAAGATGGTGGAAGGCACGCCGGCCCGCCTGGGGTGCCTGCGCCGCGCCGATTGCGCCGCGGTGCCGCTCGGCCAGCCGCAGGACCTGCTGGCGCAAAGCGAAGGCTTTCGCCTGCTCGGGCGATCGAACGAGGCGGTTCCGCCGTACCTCTATACGGTTACGGCGGCCCGCCGGTCGTGGGCGGCGGCGAACACCGATACGGCGGTCCGATATGTGAAGGCGCTCGCCAGGGCCTTTCGCTTCATCGACGATCCGCAAAGGCGGGACCAGGTGGCCGCCACGTTGGCCGAGATTACCGGCGTCTCACTCCCCATAGCCACGAAGGTCCTTGCGCTGTACGCGGAGCCGGGCAGGCGGGTGCTGCCGCGACAGGGCGAAATCGACCTGGCGGGCCTGCGCCAGGTCATCGCCTTCATGGGGGAGGCGGCCCAGCTCGAAGGCGCGGCCCCCCAAGCCGAGCGCTTCGTCGACCTTCGCTACCTCGCGCTCGCCGGTATTCGCTAGACTGCGCGCAGTCGGGAACATGAGGAGGGGACATGAAAAAGCTGCTGATGATGGCCAGCCTGGCTTTCGGGGGCGCGGCGCAGGCCGCCGACATTACCGTGATCGCGACCGCCGGCGTGAAGGAGGCCTACCTCGCGCTGGTGCCGCAGTACGAGAAGACCAGCGGCAACAAGGTGCTCACCACCTGGTCCGGCACCGCCGACGTCCTGAAGCGCATGAAGGCGGGCGAGGTGTTCGATGCCGTGGTCGCGCCCTCCAATGCCTTGGAGGAGCTCACCGACACCGGGCGGCTGATGGCCGGCAGCCGATCGGACATCGCGCGCTCGCAGGTGGGCGTCGCGGTGCGCGCCGGCGCCCCTAGGCCGGATGTCGCATCCCCCGAGGCGCTGAAGCGCACCCTCGCTGCCGCGAAGACCGTCGGCATCTCCACTGGGCCGAGCGGCGTCTACATGACGGGGCTCTTCCAGCGCATGGGGGTGCTGGATGAGGTCAAGCCGAAGTTCCGCACCCCGCCCTCGGGCGCCGCCATCGGCGAGCTGATCGCCAAGGGCGAGGCCGAGATCGGCTTCCAGCAGGTGAGCGAGCTCATCCACTATCCGGGCATCCAGTTCATCGGGGCGCTGCCCGAGGCGCTGCAGCAGACCACGGTGTTCTCCGGCGGGGTGCATGTGAACGCCCGCGAGCCGGATGCGGCGCTCGCCTTCCTCAGGTTCCTCGCCTTGCCTCAGCACGCGGCGCTCTTGCAAAAACACGGACTGCAGCTCGGCACAGCGTCGCCGTTCTGATACGTCGGGCGCCGGTAACAGGCGCCTTGGAGGATTGCCGCCCTTCGCTGCGGCTTCCATAGTGGCGCCTCTCGAAAATTCAACTGAGGCATCCATGAGACTCGCTCAATCACTCTTTTTCCTGGTCGCGGCGGCGCTCGCCCTCGCGGTCGGCACGGCACAAGCGGAAGACAAGATCGGCAAGGACGCGAACGACCCGGGCTTCAAGGCCCTCGACAAGAACAACGACGGCTTCATCTCGAAGGCCGAGGCCAAGGGCAACCCGAACCTGTCGAAGAAATTCAAGGAAGCGGACAAGAACAACGACGGCAAGCTCTCGCGCACCGAGTACCTCACGGTCATGACCAAGCAGGACGCGACGACCGCGAAGAACAAGGTCGGCAACGCCATCGACCGCAACAAGGACAAGAGCGCCGGCACGGGCTCGACGTCGAAGTAAGGAAAAAAAGCTAAGCCTGCCGGCGTGCCGGCAGGCTGCGGCGCGCGACGCGGCCGGTGATCCACTTCACCGAGCGGCGCGCGCGATCAGACACTACCGGCAGCGGAAGCTGCCGGTAGTCGTCGTTGAACACCTCGAAGCTGTAATCCCCGCGGTATCCCATCTCGTCGAGCTCGCGCACCAGCTCGATCACCTTCTCGCTGTGCACGCCTTCGCCGGGAAACACGCGCGAGTGGCGCGCCGTCTCGATGCGCTCCTCGGCCGAGCGCACCTCCTGCCAGAGGAAGTCCGACAGCTGCACGAGAAAGATCTTGCGCGGCTCGATCTCGCCGAGCGCCTCCAGCCCGCTGTCGTGGGCGAGGATATGGAACGAGTCGACCGCTAAGCCCAGGTTCGCGCGGTCGGCGGCCTGCACGATGTCCCACGCCTGCGTATACAGGTTCACGTGCCGACCCCACGACAGCGCCTCGTAGGCGATGCGAATGTCGAGCGGCACGGCGAGCATCGCCAGCTTGCGCAGGTCCTTCACCAGCACATCGAAGTCGCCGGTGGCGTGCGCGCTCGCCGATGAGCAGATGAGGAGCACGCGCGAATCGAGCGCGCGGCACATCTCCAGCATCGCCTTCGCGACGTCGACCTTGTAGGCGTGGAGGTGGCCCGTCAGCCCCTCGAAGTCGCGCAGCACCTGGAACCCGGTAACGCGCAGCCCGCTCGCCTTCACCGCCGCCACCGCCGCCTCCTCGCCGCCGGGATGGCCGACAATGTCCGTCGCGTTCAGCATGATCTGCGTGAACCCCGCGTCGCGCACCGCCTTCAGCTTCGCCTCGAGCGGCCCCGCGAGCGTGATGGTGTCCATCCCGAAGTGATCCAGGTTCATAAAGGGGTCAGAGCAATTTTCCTGTTACAAAACGATTCACGGTTGCGCGCCATTTGTTTCAGGAAAATTGCTCTGACCCCTTTATGGTTTGAGATGGCTGTGCACCAGCTCGAAGGTGATGCCGCCTAGGTACGGCTGGGTCAGCGCGCCTTTTTCGCTTGGCTGCACGCTGCCGCGGTCGACGAAGACGATGCCGCGCTGCTGCAGTGCCTTGACCGTGGCGGCCACCTCGGCGGCGCCGAGGCCGACGCGAACCAGGCCTTCATCCCAGCGTACGTCCTCGCTGCCCGGCGGCGGCTCGACGAGCTGGAGGTAGAACTTGTGGCACGGGCTCTCGAGCAGCGTGCCCTTGGGGAGCACGCCGAAGTATTCGCCGCGCGGCAGCACGGTGAAGCCGAAGAGGTTCTGGTAGAAGTCGAGCCAGTCGGCGGTGCGATCGCCGAGGATCGCCTGCACGATGCCGAACCAGTGCAGGCCGGCGACGGCGGGCGGGCGCAGCTCGGTGCCGGCAAGCGGGACGAAGTCCACGTCGTAGATAGAGAAATCGCGGTACCGGTCGACGAAGTAGATGAAGGTGTCGGCGACGCCATGGATGCCCGGGATGTTGAGCTCCATCGCAGACGCGCGCGTCGGCATGTCCCAGGCCCCGAGGTCGAGCGAGTGCTTGTGCGCAACAGCCGCATCGCGCACCCGCAGCGCGAATGCTGTTAGCGCCGGCGCGCTGCTCGCCGCCTCGTGCGCGTTGACAATCAGGTTCATGCCGCCCTGGCGGTAGAGCATCACTTCCCGCGAGCGGTGGCGGGCGACGGCGGCGAAGCCCATCTTCTGCAGGAGCGCGCCGAAGGCCTGCGGCTGGGAGGTCGCGTACTCGACGAACTCGAGGCCGTCGATGCCCAGCGGGTTGGACGGCTCGGGGTGCTGTTCCTTGGCGGCCATGGCGCATCTTAATGCACTCGCGCACCCGTTTGAGCTATCCTGACGACTCTGTTAATTCCAAGCCACCCGTGAAGGTCCTCGAGACCACGCCCCTGTCGGCGCGCACGGCTGCCATGCGCAAGCCCAAGCAGCCGGAAGCGAACCGCGCCCGCATCGTGAAGGCGGCGATCGAGGAATTCGCCGCGCGCGGCTTCAAGGGCGCGAGCATGGACGCGATAGCGGCGCGCACGCACACCACGCGGGCCCTGATCAACTACTACTTTGGCGGCAAGGAGAAGATCTACCTGGCGGTGCTCGAGCAGGTCTACGCCGAGATCCGCGAAGCCGAGGGGCAGCTCGACCTCGACCACCTCGATCCCGAGGCGGCGATCCGCCGCATCGTCGAGTTCACCTATCACTACTACCTCGAGCACGAGGGCTTCGTGCGCATCGTCGTCGCCGAGAACCAGGCGCGCGGCCGCCAGTTCCGCAAGTCGAAGACCATGCGCACGCTCAACCGCCCGATCATCGACCGGCTTTCGCGCGTCATCCAGCGCGGGCAGGCGGCAGGCCGCTTTCGCCGCGACGTCGACCCGGTGGAGATCCACAAGGCGATCGCCGCGCTCGGCATGTTCAACGTCACCAACCAGTTCACCTTCGGCGCCATCTTCCAGCGGGAGATGGGATCGAAGGGCGACGTCGCGCGCCGCCGCGACATCGTCGCAGACATGATCGTCCGTTATCTCACCAAGGAGGAGTAGCCATGAACCGCCGTACCGTACTGAAAGCCGGCGCCGCCGTTGCGGCTGCCGCCGCACTTCCCGCCTGGGCGCAAGCCAAGCCCACCCTGCGCTTCGCCGCAGTGTTCTCCGACAAGGACATCCGCGCCGACATGGTGCGCATGCTGGAGAAGGAGGTCGGCAACGACTTCACCATCGAGACGTTCTTCAACGCCTCGCTGTTCAAGCAGGGCACCGAGCTCGTCGCCCTGCAGCGCGACAACCTGGAGATCAGCAACATCGCTCCGGCGGACATCTCGAAGCAGATCCCGGCGTGGAGCCTGCTCACTTCGGCGTACCTGTTCCGCGACGCCAACCACCTCGCGCGCTTCTGGTCGAGCGACCTTGGCGCGCAGTACAAGAAGCAGGCCGAGGAGCAGGTGAAGATCAAGGTCCTCGGGCCGACCTTCTTCGGCACGCGGCAGGTCGGCCTGAAGTCGAAGAAGAAGATCAACACGCCGGCCGACATGGCCGGCATCAAGCTGCGCATGCCGCCCGGCGAGGCGTGGCAGCTCCTCGGCCGCTCGCTCGGCGCGAACCCGACACCGATGGCCTACGCCGAGACCTACACCGGCCTGCAGACCGGCGCCATCGACGGCCAGGACAACCCGCTGCCCAACGTGCAGAACATGAAGTTCTACGAGGTGATGTCGCAGATCGTGCTGACCTCGCACGTCCTGGGCTACGACCTGCTGTCGATGAACCTCAAGGCCTGGAATGCCATGGGCGCGGCGAAGCAGAAATCCTTCCAGGCGGCAGCCGACAAGGCGATCGCCTGGAGCGCCGCCGAGCACCTGAAGAGGGAAGCGGAGCTCGCCGATGGCTTCAAGAAGCAGGGCCTCGAGGTGTATGCCCCCGACGTCAATGCCTTCCGCGCCCATGCGCAGAAGGTCTACCTCGCCGCCGACGAGGCGAAGGAATGGCCGAAGGGCATGCTCGAGAAGATCAATGCGCTGAAGTAGCGGCCCGTGTCCTGGCTGCAAGCGGGCGCCTGGCTCAGGCGCCGGGCGGAGAACGTCGCTGCGGGCCTGCTCGCGGCGATGTTCCTCGCCTTTGTCGTCCAGGTCGTCTTCCGCTACGTGTTCAACTTCCCGGTGGGCTGGGCTTCCGAGCTGACGGTGGCGACCTGGCTTTGGCTGGTGCTGTTCGGCTCCGCCTTTGTGCTCTCCGAGAAGGAAGAGATCCGCTTCGATCTGATCTACAGCTCGGTGCGCCCGCGCGTGCGCATCGGCATGGCGATCCTCTCGGCGCTCGCGCTTATCGTGCTCTACGGCGCATCGCTCAAGGCTTCCTTCGCTTACGTGAGCTTCATGAAGGTCGAAAAGGCGTCCTACCTGAAGATCCGGATGGACTGGATGTACTCCATCTACGTGGTGTTCCTGGTCGCGATCATCGCCCGCTACCTGTGGCTGCTGTCGCGCCTGCTGCGCGGCCGTGATCCGGAGGCAGGCGACGTGACGAAAGTGAGCTCGGGCCTATGACCACGGCCTTCGCGCTCTGTCTCCTGGCGATCGTGGCGCTCAGCCTGCTCGGGTTGCCGATCGGCCACTCCATGATCGCCGGCTCTGTCCTCTACCTCTGGGTGAAGGGCATCGACCTCGGCACTGCGGCGGAGCAGCTGCTGAACGGGATGTATTCGAGCTACCTACTGCTCGCGATCCCGCTCTTCATCCTCGCCGCGGAGTTCATGAACAGCGGCAGCATCATGGATCGCCTGCTCGCCTTCTGCAACGCGCTGGTCGGCCGCTGGCGCGGCGGCCTGGCGCACGTCAACGTCGTGCAGAGCATCATCTTCGCCGGGATGTCGGGCTCGGCGCTCGCCGACGCCGCGAGCTCCGGCAAGGTGATGCAGTCGCTGATGACGCGCGACGGCAAGTACCCGCCGGCCTTCGCTGCCGCGCTGACCGCGGTGTCGTCGGTCATCGGGCCCATCATCCCGCCATCGATCCCGATGGTCCTGTACGCGCTGATCTCGGACACCTCGATCGCCTATCTCTTCCTCGGCGGGGTCATCCCGGGCCTGCTCCTCGGCGGGGTGCAGATGGCCCTGATCGCGGCGGCCGCGAAGAAGCGCAACTTCCCGGTCGAGGCCGCCGTGCCGCTGCGCGAGCTGCCGCGCGTGACGTGGGAGGCGTTCCCGGCGCTGATGATGCCGGTGATCCTGTTCGGCCTGCTCTATTCCGGCGTGACGACGCCCACCGAGGCGGCGGCCGCGGCGGCGGCTTATTCGCTGCTGGCTTCGGCCATCCTTTACCGAAGCGTGCGCTGGGACGGTATCTACAAGTCGCTCCTCGGGAGCGCGCGCATCACCATCTCGATCGGCATGCTGATCGCCGGCGCGCTGGTCTTCAACTACGTGGTCACCGTCGAGAACATTCCCAAGACGGTCGCGGCGATGCTCAAGGCCTACGAGCTCTCGCCGCTCACGTTCCTGCTCCTCGCCAACATCATCCTGCTGGTGCTCGGCTGCTTCCTGGAGGGCACGACCATCCTCCTGGTGATCGTCCCGGTGATGCTGCCCACCGCGGCCGCGCTGGGAATCGACCTCGTGCATTTCGGCGTGGTGGTGGTGGTCAACATCATGATCGGCCTGGTGACCCCGCCCTACGGCCTGCTGCTGTTCATGATGGTCAAGATCGGGGAGGTGAGCCTCACCGAGCTGGTGAAGGAAGTGCTGCCCTTCCTCTGGGTGATGATCGGCGCGCTCTTGCTGATGACGTTCGTTCCGGAGATCGTCCTCTCCCTGCCGCGCCTCTTCGGCTATAAGGGCTGACATGCTCGGCCAGGCCGCTATCGCCATGTGGTGGAACATCGCACCCGACGTACGGGCGCAATGGGAGCACTGGCACACCGTGGAGCACATGCCGGAGCGCCTGGGCATTCCGGGATTCCTGCGCGGCACGCGCTGCGTCGGACTCGCGGATCCGGGCGCCTACTTCGTCCTCTACGAGGCCGCTGCGCTAGCCACCGTGACTACCGGAAAGTATCTCGAGCGGCTGAACAATCCAACGCCCTGGTCGCGCGAGATGATGCCGCACCATCGCAACATGGTGCGCAGCCTCTGCCTCGTGCGCGAAAGCTACGGCACCGGACTCGCGCACGCGATGGCGACCGTCCGCTTTTCCGGTGCGGTGCCCGATTTGCCCAAAGGCAAAGGCATCACGAGCGCAGCGCTGCTCGAATCCCAGCCCATGCCAGGCGCGCCCACTACCGAGCAGAAAATCCGCGGCGGCGACGCGACTGTCGACAAGGCGCTGCTGATCGGCGGCTATGACGCCGACGCCGTTCGGCACGCTGCGCAAGGGCTGGCGCTTCCGGGCGCTGCGCTGGACGTCTATCGCGTTTCCTATTCGCTCTCCCCGTCATGAACAAACCGATCTACGTCCTGAACGGCCCCAACCTGAACCGCCTGGGCAAGCGCGAGCCGGAGATCTACGGCACTACGACGCTCGCGGAGGTCGAGGCCCTGTGCCGCAAGGCGGCCGGGGCGCACGCGCTCGAGTTCCGGCAGTCCAATGCCGAGCACCAGCTCGTCGACTGGATCCACGAGGCGATCGACAAAGGCGCCGGCGGCATCGTGATCAACCCGGCGGGGTTCACCTTCACGTCGATCGCCATCATGGACGCGCTGAAGATGTTCCCGGGCCCGGTGTTCGAGCTGCACATCACCAATGTCCATCGTCGCGAAGCCGTGTATCACCACTCGCTCATGTCTGCCGTGGTGACCGCGGTGATGATGGGCCTCGGCCCCGACGGCTATCGCGTGGCCGTCGAAGCGATGGTGCGGCGCCTCGGAACGAAGTAATGGCGACGTCCGTTCGCCGCATCATCACCGGCCATCGCGCCGACGGACGCTCGACGGTGCTGGTCGACGGTCCCGCGCCCAATGTAAAGCAGCGAGAGGCTGGCAACGCGTCGACGCTGCTCTGGGTCACCGGGGAATCGCCCGCCAGCCTCTCCGGCAGCGCCGACCGCGCCGCGCGCGACATCGCGGTGTCGCCGCCGCCTCGGGGCAGCATTTTCCGCATCGCCGAGTTTCCGCCGCATACGGGCGGCGAAGTGCGCGACAACGAGACGGTACTGCGCGACTTCGGCATCGGCCCCGATGTGCGGCGCGGACATCCGCCGCGCCATCCGGCGATCCACCGCACCCGAAGCCTCGATTACGTCATCGTGCTCGAAGGCGAGATCGACCTGCTGCTGGACGATGGCGAAGTTCGCCTTGGCGCGGGCGATGTCGTCGTCCAGCGCGGCACCAACCACGCGTGGATTAATCGCGGCGCGTCGGTCTGCCGCCTCGGCATGGTGTTCATCGACGCCGCCGAGCCGCCGGAGCTCGGATGAAGAAGCTGCTCCTCGGCCTTATCGGCGCGGGCATCCAGCGCTCGCTGTCGCCGGCGTTGCAGGAGGAGGAGGGCCGGCATCATGGCCTGCGCATCCATTACCAGCTCATCGACGCCGGCACGGATGCGCTGCCCACGCTCATCGCTGCCGTGCGCATCATGGGCTTCGCCGGGCTGAACATCACCTTCCCGTGCAAGCAGGCGGTCATCCCGCTGCTCGATTCGCTCTCGGAGGAGGCGCGCGCCATCGGCGCCGTCAACACCGTCGTGCGCGAAGGCGAGCGCCTCGTCGGCTACAACACCGACGGTCCGGGATGGAGCTGGGGCTTCCGGCGCGTGCTGCCAAAGGCCGACCTGTCGCGCGTCGTGCTCCTCGGCGCCGGCGGTGCCGGGTCGGCATGCGCGGATGCAGTGCTGCGTCTCGGTGCCAATGAGCTGATCGTTTACGACCGCGACGCACCCCGTGCCGCCGAGCTCGCGAAGCGGCTGAACCAGCACCTGCCCGGCGCGCGTGCAAAGGCGAGCGAAGACCCGGCAAAAGCGCTGCAAGGTGCAAGTGGCTTGATCCACGCCACGCCGACGGGAATGGCGAATTTTCCCGGCATGCCCATTCCCGAGGCGCTGCTGCGCCCATCGCTCTGGGTCTCGGAAGTCGTCTATGTCCCGCTGGAGACGCAACTGCTGAAGGCGGCGCGGCGCATCGGTTGCGCGGTCGTCGACGGCGGGCACATGAATGTCGGCCAGGCCGTGCGCGGGTTCAAGCTCTTCACCGGCGCCGATGCGGACCCGGCGCGCATGGAAGCGCAGTTCAGGCGGCTCGTCGCCTAGCTTGGACGAAGTCGACCTCCTCGTAGTCGGCGCCGGCGCCGGCGGCATGGCAGCGGCGCTCGCGGCGAGCATCGAAGGCATGAGCGTGCTGGTGTGCGAGAAAAGCGCGCAGGTCGGCGGCACGGCCGCCACGTCCGCGGGGACGCTCTGGATTCCCGGCGATGCCGAAGACGCCGAGCGTTATCTCGATGCGCTGCTGCCTGAGGGAACCGGCCGCACGCTGCGCGCGGCGTATCTCGCCGCCGGTCCGCGGGCCATCGAGTTCTTCGCCGAAAAGAGCGACGTGAAGTTCCTCGCCGCCGGCATGCATCCCGACTATGTCGAAGCGCCGGGCGCGGCGGCATCCGGACGCGCGCTCGTCCCGGTCCCGTTCGATGGCCGCCTCCTCGGCGCGGACTTCAACCGCGTGCGACCGCCCATCGCAGAGTTCATGCTGCTGGGCGGCATGATGGTTGGCAAAGCCGACATCGTGACGTTGCTCGGCGCGAAGCGCTCGCTGTCGAAATTCCTGCGCTCGGCGGCGCTCGTTACTCGCTACGCGCTCGACCGCCTGCGCCATCCGCGCGGCACACGTCTCGTAATGGGGAACGCGCTCGTCGCGCGCCTGTTCTTCAGCCTGCGCGAGCGCAAGGTGCCGATGTTGTTTCAGGCCTCGCTCACCGACCTCATGCGCGACGCGGAAGGCATCCGCGGCGCGATCGTTTCGCACGCAGGGCAGAAGGTGCAGATCAGGGCACGCAAGGGTGTGCTGCTGGCGACCGGCGGCCTTGGCCGCAATGCCGAGCTTCGCCGCCGCCTGATGCCCGCGCCCTTCACGGAATATTCGCTCACCGCCACGAGCAACACCGGCGACGGTGTCGGTGCGGCCCTGCGTGCGGGCGCCGGTGTGGCGGGCGGGCGCACCGGCGGGCTGTGGACGCCGGTCTCCGCCACCGGGCGCAAGGACGCGGACGGCTTCTTCCCGCACCTGATCCTCGATCGCGCGAAGCCCGGGCTGATCGCCGTCGACCGCGCGGGGCGCCGGTTCGTGAACGAAGCGTGCTCGTATCACGACTTCGTCGAGGCGATGTTCCGCGCGCAGGCGATTCCCGCCTATCTCATCTGCGACGCGACCTTCGTGCGGCGCTACGGGCTCGGCATGATCCATCCCGGCACGCGCAACCTGCGTCGACATGTCGAGCGCGGTTATGTCCATTGCGCCGATACGCTGGACGCATTGGCGCGCGCTGCATCCATTGATGCCGAGGGG
>DATLDY010000349.1:0-34388 GCA_035525655.1 Burkholderiales bacterium | reverse complement strand
GGCTACCTTCAAGTTGGCCGCATCCATACCCCCCTTGTCCGCGATGGCTTCCGCGACAGCGCGAACGCCGGCCGCCGTGGCTTCCGCCAGCACGCGGATGGCGGTCGCCTCGCCCTGCGCGCGGTTGATCGCTGCCTGCTTCTCACCTTCGGATCTCAGCACCGCCGCCTGCTTTTCGCCATCGGCGACGTTGATCTCCTGCTGACGCTCGCCTTCGGATTTCGCGATCAGGGCGCGCTTTTCACGCTCTGCCGTGATCTGTTGCTGCATCGAGCGCAGGATCGCCTCGGGTGGCGTCAGGCTCTTGATCTCGTAGCGCAGCACCTTGATGCCCCAGTTGCGCCCTGCCTCGTCGAGCGAGTGCACGATCTGGCGGTTGATCTCGTCGCGCGACTCGAAAGTCTTGTCGAGCTCCATCTTGCCGATCTCGCTGCGCAACGTCGTCTGCGCAAGCTGGCTGATGGCCGACACATAGTTCGACGAGCCGTACGATGCGAGCCGCGGATCGGTGACCTGGTAGTACAGGATGCCGTCGACGCCGAGCTGCGTGTTGTCCTTGGTGATGCAGACCTGCTCCGGTACGTCGAGGGGCACTTCCTTCAGCGAGTGGATGTACGCCACCTTGTCGAAGAAGGGGATGATGAGGTTCAGGCCGGGCTCGAGCGTACCCTCGAACCGGCCGAGGCGCTCGATGACCCAGGCGCTCTGCTGCGGCACGATGCGCACGCCCTCGATCACAAAGGCAACGATCACACCGATCAGCAGCACCCAGCCCCAGTGGTGTTGCAAGCCGGGGACCTGCGCGGCGACGATGGCCGCGATGACCGCGGCGGCGAGCTTCCAGAACATGGTGTTTCCCCCTTGAGCGTGAGACGCCTCGCCTCCCTCAGGCGGGGCGGTTCTTGGCGACCTTAAGCGTGTTGCCATCGGCAGCGAGCACGAATACCGTCGCGCCCGGCTCCATCATTTCAGTCCCTTCGACGCGCGCGTCCCAGCTTGCACCGCGGTAGCGCACGCGCGCGAGCCGCGCCCCGGCGTCGAGCCAGCTCTCGAAGCTTGCCGGCATGCCCGCGTCGATCGGCGCCATCCGCTTGCCGCCCGACCTCGATCGGTAGACATGCACGCCATAACAGCCTGCCGCGGCGAGGACGGCCGCGACGACACATTGGACCGGAAATGCCTGTCCGAGGTAGGCCGCACCTGCCGCGCCGAACCCGGCCAGCGCCAGCATGATCAGATAGAAGGTGCCGCTCAGCAATTCGGCGATCACCAGCACCATCGCGACGATCAGCCACAAGAGCGCGGGGTCCATGCGGGGTAATTTGGCACGCGGGGCCGCATTACGCAACCCGCAGCTAAAATCGCCGCATGCTGGTGCGCGAGCTGATCTCGGTCCACGAAACGCCGCGCGAGGTGCCGCGGTTTAGCGAGCGCTATCCCGGGTTGACGCCCGAAGCAGGCTACCGTGCAGCGCGCGCACTGCACGAGCATCGCGTGGCTGCGGGGTGGCGCAGCGTCGGCCGCAAGATCGGTTTCACCAACCGCACCATCTGGCCGCGTTACGGCGTGTACGAACCGATCTGGGGAACGGTCTACGACCGCACGCTCATTCGCGCGAGCGGCGATCGCGCGCGCGTTCCTCTGCAAGGCCTAATCAATCCGCGTATCGAGCCGGAAATCTGCTTCGGCCTGCGCAGCACGCCCGGCGACGGACCCCTGGTCGATTGCATTGAGTGGATGGCGCATTCGGTCGAGATCGTGCAGTGCCATCACCCCGAGTGGAAGGTGACGCTCGCGGATTCGACGACAGACAACGGCCTGCATGGCCGTCTGGTCGTCGGCACACCCGTGCCCTTGCCCTCGGATATCGAAGCGCGGCTGCCGGCGGCGCAGGTCGAGCTCTACCGAGGCGCGACGCTAGTCGATCGCGGCGTCGGCGCCAACGTGCTCGACAGTCCGCTCGCCGCACTCGCTCATCTCGTCGCCCTGCTGGGCAAACAACCCGACGCGGCGCCGCTCGCCGCCGGGGAACTGGTCAGCACGGGCGTGATTACCGATGCCCATCCGGTGAGCGCGGGCGAAACTTGGAGCACCCGCATCCACGGACTGCCGCTTCCGGGGCTCACCCTCGAGTTCGCATGAGGCCGCTGGAAGGCATCACGGTGGTTGCGCTCGAGCAAGTGATCGCCGGCCCATTCGCCACCCGCCAGCTCGCCGAGCTCGGCGCTCGCGTGATCAAGATCGAGCGCCCGGGCACCGGCGATGCCGCTCGCGCCTACGACAAGACGGTGAACGGACAGTCGTCGCATTTCGTCTGGACGAATCGTTCGAAGGAGAGCCTCGCGCTGGACGTGAAGCATCCGGCCGCGCGCGCCATCCTGGAGAAGCTGGTCGCGCGCGCGGATGTTTTCGTGCAGAACCTCGCGCCCGGGGCGGTCGAGCGCCTCGGCCTGGGTGCCGAAGTGTTGCGCGGACGGCATCCGCGACTCATCTGGTGCGGCATCTCGGGCTATGGCCCTAGCGGGCCTTACGCGAAAAAGAAGGCCTACGACCTCCTCGTCCAGTGCGAAGCCGGCCTGCTTTCCGTTACGGGGACCGGGGACGCTCCGAGCAAAGCGGGAATCCCGGTCGCGGACATCGCGGCCGGCATGTATGCATTCTCATCCGTCCTGGCTGCACTCCTCGGCCGCATGCGCACGGGCGAGGGCGCGACCCTGGACATCACGATGTTCGAAGCGCTTGGCGAATGGATGGGATTCCCCGCGTATTTCACGGCGTACGGCGGCAGCCCGCCGCCGCGCTCGGGCGCGCACCATTCGACGATCGTGCCCTACGGCCCCTTCCAGACCGGGGACGGGGCGAGCGTGTTTTTAAGCGTACAGAATGAGCGGGAATTCGCGCGTTTCTGCGAAGGCGTGCTGAAAGAGGGTGCTCTTGCTCGAGACCCCCGTTTCGCCACGAGTCCGGCCCGCCTCGCTAATCGCGACGCCTTGCATGCGGCAATCGAGACGGTTTTCTCCACGCTGGATGTTGCCCAGGTTATCGAGCGCCTCGAAGCGGCCGATATCGCCAACGCGCGCCTGAACACCATGGAGGAGTTCTGGCGGCACCCGCAGCTCGCCGCGCGCAAACGCTGGGCGAGCGTACCGACCGCTCACGGCCCAATCGATGCGCTAAAGCCCCCGTTCAACTTGAGCGGCTTCGAGCCGCGCATGGAAGCCGTGCCCTCCGTAGGCGAGCACACACGCGCCATTCTGGGCGAGCTCGGCTATACGGAAGAGCAAATGAGCAAGCTCGCCGCGGACGGCGTGGTGTAGCCGCTTACGGGCTTTCGTTGGGCATGACCCTGCTCGCCCACTCGCGATACCCGTCCACCCAGCCCGCCATGTACGCCTTCTCGCGTACGTCGGCCCCGGCGGCGCGGCATTGATCTGCATACTGGTCGATCCGCGGCCGCATGCCGTAGACGTCGCCGTCGCGATAACCCAACTGGTACCAGTCGACGGCCCTGCACTCCTGGGCGCTCATCGTAGTGCAGGCTGCGACCAGCGTGGTCGCAGCGAGCAATACGCTACTCAGTATGCGGAACGCGCCGTTCGGCTTCTTGCCTGCCATCCAGCCAGCCTTCCCGGTAGAGCGCGGTGTCGAGGCGGGCGCCCTGCCGCGTGCATACGGGTTCAATGACGGTGTCCTGACGCTGCAGGCCCATGATCGCATCGCGGTAGCCGGTATCGTAGGCTGCCGCGCATTGCGTGTTGTCGAGACTTGCGCAGCCTGCAAGGAAAAAGAAAGCCATTAGCGAGGCGAGTTTCATGCCCCTGCAAACAGCGCCGCTCCCGGCGTATTCCGCCGGGCTACTGCTTCGGACGGGCGGTTTCGATACCAGCGGCGCGCGCAAGGTCTCGATGCACGCGCGCCACGCGCTCGACTTCCCCCTTGGCGGGGAAGCGCTCGTAGAAGCCCTCCTCGCGGAACTGCTTCGCCATCTCCGACCACGGCGCGAGGCGCTGCTCCCAGCGCGCCACCCGGCCGGCTTCCGGCTCGGCATCGTCGCGCGCGAGGTCCGCGCACACACGCACCATAGCCTTGATGCTGACGGGCTTGGTGATCATGAAATTGTCCTTGCCCCACACGGTTTCGCCAACCACCGCGCGCGCAGCCTTGAAGAAGTCGCGGATGATGCCGTAGTAGCGGGGCACCTCCTTCGAGCTTCCGCCGGCCAGTTGGATCGAGCGCCAGCGGCCGCGGACCCAGCGATGCAGCTCGTTGAAGAGCTCAGCCTGTAGCACCCACTTGTCGCGCTGGCTGCGCCCGCCCAAGCGATTGATGCGGTAGCGCAGGGGGCTGTCGCCCTCCATGTAGAGCTTCTCGACGAGGCGCGCCGCGAATTTGCGATCGGGCGCGGCGAAGGACACACGGTCGTACAAATCGACGAGGTGGCTCTTGTTGATGCGCGTGGGCGTCGAGTTGATGATGACGAACATCTCGGTGGCGAAATCTTCGCTGCGCCCGTCGAAGATGATGCAGGGCACGTTGATCGTCGAAGCGTCGTCGGGCCGCTCCTGCATGTAGAAGTGCAGCGCGGCCAGGCGGTGCTGCCCGTCGATGATCAGGTACTTGGAGGACGGCTCGGACAGGCTGCCCTGCCCGCCGTCGCCGCCGGCGCGGAAATTGAGCCGCTCGGAAGTGAACAGCAGCACGGTTCCCGGAATCGGCGGCTGCGATACCGCGGTCTCGTAGAAATTCTTGAGCTGCTTGACCTTCGAGCGCGACACCGAGCGCTGGAATGCCTCGTCGTTGCGCTCGATTTTCGCGATGAACTGCGCGATGTCATCGTCCTCCGCGACGCGGGACGGTGCGATCTCTTCGCCTTCGCCATAGAAACGGCTGATGAACCGCACCTTGCCCATAAGGTCTTTGGCGCGGTAACTGACGAAGTAAAAGACGCCGTCCTTTTGCCGGATCTGCGTCGCTTGCATGGACGCTCCTCTGTGCTCCCGCCCCCCCGGCGGGCGTACCGGCGCGAATATAAAGGAAAAACGGGCTTAGAGCCCGAGCTATTCGCAATCTACGGGGAACAGGCCGCCAGCATCAGGGCCTGAAGCACCTCGGCGGTGCGCTGCTTTTGCACGAAAGCCACCACGCCGGAGCCGGCCGGCGTCGCCTTGGGCAGCAGGGCAAGCGTCACCTCGTGGCGTCCGAGGGCAAAAGGACCCGTCCATTCGAGGATAACCGGGCCCTCGAGGCGGCTTTCATACGTTGCCATGTAAAGGCGGGCCTCATCGTCGGATGCGGCCTCTGCGCGCACCTGCAAGCCACCTCGATGGCTCGCGATCAGCTGCAAAGCGATCTGGGCGCGGGCGCGTGACGCATTGATACCCGCCATGACGCGGTCGACCTCGCCGCCGTCCCCGCTGGCGTAGGCGCTGCCCTGCACGAGCACCTGCGGCGTGTAGACAAGCGCGAGGCGCTGTCGCATCGACATGCGCCGCTGCCGCTGCAAAACATCGCGCCGCGCACGAGCATCGGTCGTGTAGTCGAGATAGTCGACGTGCAGGGCGACTGGAACCAGACGCTCGGGCGGGTATCGGCTCGCCAGCGCCGAAAACCAGCGGTTGGCCGCGGGGCACGTGTTACAGCCCGTGGCGGTGTAGAACTCCAGCAAGCCCGTGGTATGCGCGCCGGAACGCGCCGAGCACGTACCGCCATAGGCGTCCGCGGCCAACGCGGCAGCCACAATGAGAAGGGCGGCTATAGCTATGTGCATGGGTCGAAACGGCCAGCGGCTTCTTTGCCTGGCCGCCCATAATGCGGCGTGCCGCACGCGTTCTTTTTCCTCGCCTCCGCGGCGTGGAATTTCGGTCTGGGCATGACGTGGCTGGCGGTGCCCTTATACGCCTACTCGCAAGGGCTCTCCAACGCCGAGATCGGCGCGCTGTTTGCCGCCCCGGTCCTCGCGCAGGCCCCCCTCAATCTGGCCGGGGGGGCGTATACCGACCGCATTGGCGGCCGCCGCATCATGCTCGCCTCCTGCGCGGTGGTATTCGCCGCCGGCCTCTGGTTCGCCGTGGCCGAAGGATTCTGGATGCTGATGGTCGGGCAGATCGCGCTGATCCTGTCGCGTGCGGCGTTCTGGCCGGCGACCTGGGCCATGGCAAGCGAGTTGCCGGGGCAACGCGGGATACAGCTCGGGCGCCTGAACGCGATCACCAATTTCGGCCAGATCGGCGGCACGGTGCTTTGCGGGTTCCTCCTTGCTGCCGCGGGATATCAGGCGACTTTCCTGATACTCGCCGCCACCGGCATCGTGTCACTTCTCGCGGGCCTTGCCACGACCGCCAAACCCAGGAAAGCCGTACCGGGCCGCGGACACCCGATGGCGTCCTACCTGCCTCTGCTGCGCAAGCGGATCATTATCTACACCATGCTCTGCGCCTACCTATCCGCGCTGCCCTTCTCCCTCACCATGTCGTTCTATCCGCTGCTGCTCGCGCAGTTCGGCCATGGCGAGGGCGAGTCGGGCGTATTGCTCGGCCTGCGCGCGGTGGGCTCTATCTTTGCGAGTCTGCTTGCCGCGCGCTTCGTCAGGACGGGGCCGCGCACACTATGGCCGGTGGTGTGCGGATTGGCAGTGGCCGCGTCGATCGGCTTCGTGCCCTTGGTGAATCACGCACTGCCCATCGCTTTCTGGATGTTCGTCGTCGGTGCGGGCACCGCAGCGATGACTCTGTATTTCCAGATCACGATCTCGGAAGCGAGCACGGCCGAGGAACGGGGCTCGGCGCTGGCCCTCGGCGGTCTCGGCTGGAGCGTGTCGCACCTCAGCACGCCGCTCCTTATGGGCTTCCTCGCCGACCATTACGGCATCGTCACCGGCTTCTACGTGCTCGGAGGGTTTGCCCTCGGCGGCGCATTGATGATAGCGGGTGCGCGCACTTGGGCCTTCGGCCGCGCGTGATCAGTTCTGGCGGCGGCGCAGGCGCTCTTCGCGCTCGAGGATGCCGCGCTCGATACCCTTAAGGGCCTCGAGCTGCTGGCGCAGGCCTTCCTCGCGCTTATCGCGCTCCTTCTCGGCGCGTTCACGCTCGCGCGCCTGCCGGTCGGCTTCGCGCGCAGCACGTCGGCGCTCCGCGATCTGCGACGAAAGCAGCGCCGCGAAGCGCCCGATGCCCGGCTGGCTGGCATCGGCGAGCGGGTCGAGGAACTCCAGCGCCCGTGCGTCGTCGCGCAGCGGCTCCGCCAGCGTGGCAAGCAGGGCGCCGACTCTTAGCCGATTGAGCGGCGTTGGATCCGCGCCGTAAGCCTGCTCGGCGCGAGCCAGGGCGGCCTTCTGCTCCATGCCGGGCGCCCGCGCTGCCTGGATCGCATCAGATATAAGGGCGTCCACCGACGCGAACGGCGGCAGGGGCGGGAGCGAGATGCAGCCCGCGCTAACCAGGATGAGGCCCACCAGGGCCAAGCGAAACGCCATGTACTTATAATTTAAGCGAAATGTCGGAAACGAACCCGAAAATCTATCTGGTTGCCGCGGTCGCGAGCAACGGGGTCATCGGTCGGGACGGGCACCTGCCGTGGCATCTGCCGGAGGACTTGCAGCATTTCAAGCGGCTGACCCTCGGCCACCCCATCATCATGGGCCGGCGCACCTGGGAGTCGCTTCCGCGTGCGCTTCCGGGCCGCGACAACATCGTCGTGAGCGCGAGTCCGGGCTACGACGCCCCGGGCGCGGCGGTCGCGAATTCGCTCGAAGGGGCAATCGCCTTGTGCGCCGGCGAATCCGTGGCGTTCGTCATCGGCGGCAGCCGGCTGTTCGCGGACTCCCTCCCGATCGCCGCTGGCCTGGTGATGACCGAGATCGAGCGCGACTACGAAGGCGACACCTGGTTTCCCCAGTACGACCACTCGCGCTGGCGCGAAAGCCAGCGCGAGCACCATGTCGCCGAGGATGGGACGAAGTTCGCCTTCGTCCTCTACGAGCGGGCTTCCTAGCCCCGCGCCTTCGACTCGAACACCCGCACCTCGGGCAGCGGAAAGCCGTTGAACTGGCTCGCGTAAGCCGTGGTGTAGGCGCCGGCGTTGCGTATGTAGACGAAATCACCTTCCTGCAGGTCAGAAGGCAGGGCCTCGTCGCGCATGACGATATCCACCGAGTCGCAGGTTGGACCGGCGACCGTCCACGAGACATCCGGGCCGGCGCGATCGGTGCGGATCCGGTACTTGAGACCCTCGCTCGACTCGATCACCCCGCCGAATAGCCCGGCGTCCCAATGCATCCAGCGCTTGCCGCCGCGGCTCGCCGTGCCCAGGACCCGGCACACGAAATAGCCGGCGTCGGAAACGAGGTAGCGGCCCGGCTCGGCGATCACCTGCACGTCGTCCGGGAAGGCCTTGAGGCCCTCATTCACCACGTTGCCGATCACCTCGATCGACGGGATCGGCCTAACGTGGCGAACGGGATAGCCGCCGCCGATGTTGAGGAGCCTCGGCTTGAGCCCAGCCTTGAGCATCACATCGAAGAGCGTGCGCGCCTTTTCCAGCGCCACGCGCCAATTCTCGGGATTGCGGCACTGTGAGCCGACGTGGAACGTAATGCCCGCCAGGTCCACGCCGAGCTTCGCGGCGGCTGCGATGATCTCGCGGGCGTCGCTCGCGCTCGCGCCGAACTTGCCGGAAAGCGGCCAGTCGCTACCGATGTTGGGGGTCGCGATGCGTAGGTACTGCTTAGCATCGGCCTTGACCTGGAATACGCGGCGCATCTCGTCCAGGCTGTCCACGACGAACCAGTCCACGCCTTTGGCCGCCGCGTAGGCTATGGACTCGCGCGACTTGACGGGGTTCGAATAGAACACCTCGGCCGCGGGCACGCCGAGGCTCATGAGCAGGTCGAGCTCGGCGATCGAGGCGATCTCGAATCCGCAGCCTTCCTGCACCAGCACCTTGAGCACGCGCCGGTCGGGGTTCGCCTTCACCGCGTAGTGCGGCCGTACCCGGGGCATGGCCGCGCGGAAACGCCGTACCTTGCCGCGCACGATGGCCGTGTCGACGATCAGGAACGGTCGGGTGTACTTCTGGCTTGCCGCCTGCCGCACGATCTCGAAGTCAAGGCTGACCTCGGGATGCGTGTCGAAGAGTTGCTCTTGCGGTTGCTGCTTGGCTACTGCGGTCTGTCGGGTGCGCACTACGTTTACGGGTCGATCCCCCATCAATGTTCTCCAGGTCGCGAACTAAGTTTCAGGAATATCCCGAACGCAAACTTCGATCACTTGAAACGAAATCCTCTGGCTTCTCATGATGACCTCCTGCTCCTCGCACAAAGCGTGCCGACACGAAAAACGTTGCGCCGATTATGGAGAATATTGCGCGCCCGTCAAGCGTTTTTTCGGGCGTTTTATGGTCCCTATAGCGCCCCGCCGGGGGAGTCACCACTAGATGTAGTGGCCGCGCAAAACGCAGGGGCTAAATACGCGGCAGGGTGACGCCCTTTTGACCCTGGTACTTGCCGCCGCGGTCGCGGTAGGAGGTCTCGCAGGGCTCGTCGGACTCGATGAAGATCACCTGGGCGACGCCCTCATTGGCGTAGACGCGCGCCGGGAGGGTGGTCGTGTTGGAGAACTCGAGCGTCACATGACCCTCCCACTCCGGCTCGAGCGGCGTGACGTTCACGATGATGCCGCAGCGGGCATAGGTGGACTTGCCCAGGCAGATCGTCAGGACGTTGCGCGGGATGCGGAAATATTCAACCGTGCGTGCAAGGGCGAAGGAATTGGGCGGGATGATGCAGACGTCGCCCCGGTAATCGACGAAGTTCTTCTCGTCAAACGCCTTCGGATCCACGATGGTGGAGTTAATGTTGGTGAAGATCTTGAATTCCGTCGAGCAGCGGATGTCGTAGCCGTAGCTGGAGGTGCCGTAGGAGACGACCCGGCGTCCAGCCACCTCCTTCACCTGGCGGGGCTCGAAGGGCTCGATCATCGCCTGCTCGGCGGCCATGCGGCGAATCCAGCGGTCCGACTTGACGCTCACGTGTTCTGCACCACGATGTTGGGGAATTTGGAGCTCATGTCGCGCTGCGACTCGCCGATCTTCACTGCGCAGCGCCGAGCGATGCGGCGGTAGATCTCGGCCACGGGGCCGTCGGGATCCGACACCACGGTCGGCTTGCCGGAATCGGCCTGGCTGCGGATCGACTCGTCGAGGGGAAGCTGGCCGAGGAGCTCGGTGCCGTACTCGCTCGACATCTTCTGCGCGCCGCCCGAACCGAAGATGTGGCTCTGGTGGCCGCACCTTGGGCAGACGTGGAACGACATGTTCTCCACGATGCCGAGGATCGGGATGCCGACCTTCTCGAACATCTTGAGCCCCTTGCGCGCGTCGATGAGCGCGATGTCCTGGGGCGTGGTGACGATGACGGTGCCGGTCACGGGGACCTTCTGCGCCAACGTGAGCTGGATGTCTCCCGTGCCGGGGGGCAGATCGACGACCAGATAATCGAGCTCGCGCCAGCGCGTGTCCTTCAGCAGCTGCTCGAGCGCCTGGGTCACCATCGGGCCGCGCCACACCATCGGCGTGTCGATATCGATCAGGAAGCCGATGGAGATCGCCTGCAATCCATGGCCTTCCATCGGCTCGAGGGACTTGCCGTCCCTGGACTCGGGTCGGCCCGCGATGCCGAGCATCATCGGCTGCGATGGGCCGTAGATGTCGGCGTCGAGGACACCGACGGATGCCCCTTCAGCCGACAGCGCCAGGGCCAGGTTCACGGCCGTCGTGGATTTGCCTACGCCGCCCTTGCCCGAGGCAACCGCGATGATGTTCTTGATACCGGGAATCAGCTTAACGCCGCGCTGCACGGCGTGCGCAACCACCCGAGAGCTGACCTTCACCGTGGCCGAGCCAGCGCCCGCTTGCTTGAGAGCCTGCGTCACCTGCCGACGGATCGGCTCCTGCTGGCTCTTGCCGGGATACCCGAGCTCGATGTCGAGCGACACGTCATCGCCGGAGAGTTTGATGTTGCGCGCCGAGCGCGTGCTGAGGAAATCCTTGCCGGTATTCGGATCGACCAGGCTTCGCAGGACCGACTGGACTTGTGCTTCGCTGAGCGGCATAGAGGAAAAGCCGCTAAGTGTACCTAATCGCCGCTAGAATTTGCGCTTTTCCCCTCCTCAGCCGTTGATGCCTGCGCGCACGCTTTTCGTTACCACGGCGTTGCCTTACGCGAACGCGCCCTTTCACATCGGCCACATCATGGAATACATCCAGGCCGACATCTGGGTGCGGTTCCAGCGCATGCAGGGCCATACCGTGCATTTCGTGGGCGCCGACGACGCGCATGGCGCGCCGATCATGCTCGCGGCGGAGAAGGCGGGGAAATCTCCCGAAGCTTTCGTCGCCGACATCGCGCACGGGCGCAAGCAATACCTCGACGGCTTCCACGTCTCCTACGACAACTGGCACTCCACGCATTCGCCCGAGAACACCGAGCTCTCGCAGGATATTTTCCGGCGGCTGAAGGCGGCGGGTCTCGTCTACAGCAAACCGGTCGAGCAGTTCTACGACCCGGTGAAGCGCATGTTCCTCGCCGATCGGTATATCAAGGGCGAATGCCCGAACTGCGGCGCGAAGGATCAGTACGGGGACGCCTGCGAAAACTGCAGCAGCGTCTATTCGGCGACCGAGCTTCGCAACCCCTACTCCACGCTTTCGGGGACCAAGCCGGTTGTCCGCTCGTCGGAGCATTACTTCTTCCGGCTGTCGGATGCGAAGTGCCGGGCATTTCTCCAGCGGTGGATCGACACGCCCGGGCGGCTGCAGCCGCAGGTCGTCAACAAAGCGAAGGAGTGGCTCGACGGTGAGGGCGACAAAGCGCTGTCCGACTGGGACATCTCGCGCGACCCTCCCTATTTCGGCATCCGCGTTCCCGACATTGCCGAGGAGAAATATCTCTATGTGTGGCTCGACGCGCCGATCGGTTATTTCGCCAGCCTGAAAAATTACTGCGCGCGCAAAGGGCTCGATTTCGGCGCCTTCGTGAAGCCCGGCGGCACGGCCGCGATGGTGCACTTCATCGGCAAGGACATCATCTACTTCCACACGCTGTTCTGGCCGGCGATGCTCGAATTCTCGGGCTACAAGCCTCCGGACCATGTAAATGTGCACGGCTTCATCACGGTGTCGGGCGACAAGATGTCGAAGTCGCGCGGCACCGGCATCAGCCCGCTGCGCTATCTCGAGCTCGGCATGAACCCGGAGTGGCTGCGCTACTACATGGCGGCCAAGCTGAATGCCAACGTCGAGGATTTCGACTTCAACCCCGAAGACTTCGTCGCCCGCGTCAACAGCGATCTGGTCGGCAAGTACGTCAACATCGCCAGCCGCTGCGCGGTGTTCATCAACCGCAAGTTCGGCGGCCGCGTCGCCGCCGTCGACGCGTCGCGGCTGCTCGCCGAGTGCCAGGCCAAAGCTGCGGCAATCGGCGCGCTTTTCGACGAGCGCGAATTCAGCAAGGCACTGCGCGAAATCATGCATCTTGCCGACCGGGCGAACCAGTTCGTCGACGAGCAAAAGCCCTGGGATCTAGCGAAGCAGGCGGGTGCCGAGGCGAGGCTTGCCGAGGTGTGCTCGACCGCGCTCAACGTTTTCCGCTTGCTGACGATCTATCTCAAGCCCGTGCTGCCGCAGACGGCGGCGCAGGCGGAGCGTTTCTTGGGCGTCGCGCCCTTGCAGTGGAAAGACGCGGCCGAGCTGCTCCCGGCCGGCCATCGTATCGAGGAGTATCGGCACCTCCTCGGCCGCGTTGACGAGAAGCAGCTCGATCGATTGTTCGACGCCGGCCCCGTGCAGCCGCCGAGCGCTCCCCAGGAGGCAAATGCCGTGACCGACTCGATCACGATCGACGCATTCAACAAGCTCGACTTGCGCGTCGCCCGCATCGCTCGCGCAGAGCAGGTGGAGGGCGCCGACAAGCTCCTCAAGCTCACTCTCGATCTCGGCGGCAGCACCCGGACGGTGTTCGCCGGCATCAAGACCGCCTACGCACCCGACAAGCTGGAAGGCCGCCTGACGGTTGTCGTCGCGAACCTCGAGCCGCGCAAGATGAAATTCGGGGTATCGGAAGGGATGGTGCTTGCCGCTTCGTGGGAGAAGGGGACGGGCAAAGACGCCAAGGCGGGCGACGGCGCGGGCATATTTCTCGTTTTGCCCGATGCCGGGGCCGAGCCCGGCATGCGCGTGAAATAAAATAGCCCGATGGAGAGCTCCGGCCGCACGCTAGTCTGCAGCGTGCTCTTCCTCGACATCGTCGAGTACTCGAAGAAGCCGGTTTCCGAGCAGCTTCAGCTCAAGCAGGAATTCAACCGCGTCCTCACGCGCGCGCTCGAGCACGTGCCGCCGCGCGATCGCATCATTCTCGACACCGGCGACGGCGCAGCCGTCACGTTCATGGGCGATCCCGAGGACGCGCTTTTCGCCTCGATGGCGATGCGCGATGGCGCAGGCGCCCTCGCGGTGCGCTGCGGCGTCAATCTCGGCCCGGTGCGCCTCGTCAAGGACCTCAACGGACAGCTCAACATCATCGGCGACGGCATCAACGTGGCGCAGCGCGTAATGAGCTTTGCGCGCCCGGGGCAGCTTCTGGTATCGCGCTCGTTCTACGAAGTGGTTTCCTGCCTTTCGCGCGACTACGCCAACCTCTTCCACCACGAAGGCGCCCGCACCGACAAGCACGTGCGCGAGCACGACGTGTATTCGGTCGTGGGAGGCACTCCTTCAAGCCGACGCCTGGCGGATACCGTCAGCGAGACTTTCGAAGGCGAAGCCGCCCCGGGATGGCTCGCACGTACTGGCCCGCTCGGGCTGCGCCGCTCCGCGCTCCTGACGGCCGCGTTGGCCTTCTTCGCGATCGTCGCGGGCAGCGTCGCCGCGCGCGCATTGCTCGAGCCGCCGGTCGTGGCAGCCCCTCCGGTCGCCGTGGCACAGCCGCCGGCGCCGGCCGAAGGCGCACCGACGAAGAAGGCCCGCGTTGAGAAAAAGCCGGAGCGGCTCGAGAAGCAGCCCGGCCCTGCCGGGGGCGCCGGCCGGCTCGAGCTCGCCGTAGCCCCTTGGGGTGAGATCCTGGTGGACGGCAAGAGCCGCGGGCTCAGCCCGCCGCTTCGCGTGCTCGACCTGCCGCCGGGGGGGCATACTGTGGAAATTCGAAACTCCACTTTCCCCGCGCATATCGAGCAGGTCCACGTGAAGCCCGGCGAAGCGGTGAAGATCCGGCATCGCTTCAAATGATGCCTCGTGCCGCCGCCCTGGTGGCATTGCTCGCGCTCGGTGCATGCGGCTCGCAGCCGTTGCGAGAGCTTCTGCTTCCAAGCAAAGGTGCGACGGCGCTGAGCGCCGGCGTGCGCGAATACGAAGAGGGGGATTACGCCGAAGCCGCGCGCAACCTGCAGGGGGCTATCGACCTCGGGCTTACCGACCGCGAGAGGGCCAACGCGCACAAGCACCTCGCTTTCATTCACTGCTCGTCAAGCCGTGAGCGCGCGTGCCGCGAGGAATTTCGCAAGGCGCTTTCCGTAGACCCGGACCTGGAGCTCGCGCCCGCGGAAGCCGGACATCCGGTGTGGGGCGTGGTCTTCGCCCAGCTCAAAGCGACGCCATCGCCCTTCAAGCTCGCACTGCAGCAGTACGACGCCGGCAACTACGCCGAATCCGCGAAGAATTTCCAGGGCGCCTTGCGCGAAGGGCTCGGCGACAAGGAGCGCGCGAACGCGCACAAGCATCTCGCGTTCATCCATTGCGCCGCGAGTCGCGAGAAGCAGTGCCGCGACGAGTTTCGTCGCGCCATCACGGTGGATCCCTCTCTCGAGCTCGACCCCGCCGAGGCCAGCCATCCGGTGTGGGGGCCGATCTTCCGCGCCGTAAAGGCGCAGCGGTAATGGGCGTCGGCACAGAGCCCGCGCAGCTCGGCCGCTACATCATCCAGTCCGAACTGGGACGCGGCGCGATGGGCGTGGTGTACAAGGCGACCGATTCGGTGCTCGAGCGTGCCGTAGCGGTCAAGACGGTGAACATCACGCTCGAGCGGGAATACGCCGACAAGTACGAAAAACGCTTCTACCAGGAGGCCAAGGCCGCCGGCAGCCTGAACCACCCCAACATCGTCACGATCCATGACGTCGGCAAGGCCGGCGACGTGGTCTTCATGGCGATGGAGTACATCGAAGGGGTCGAGCTTCGCACGCTGACGGGCGAGGGACGGCCGCTGCGCGCCGCGCAGGCGGTCTCGATCGCCGCGCAGGTCGCCGAAGGCCTCGCGTTCGCCCACCAGCGCGGCGTCGTGCACCGCGATATCAAGCCTGCCAACATCATGGTGGTCGCCAATGGCCCGGTAAAGATCACCGACTTCGGCATCGCGCGCATGCGCGGTGCGGGCGATCTGACGCAGACCGGCATGCTGCTCGGTTCGCCGAAATACATGTCTCCCGAGCAGGTGATCGGCAAGCGCGCCGACCACCGCTCGGACATCTTCTCCCTCGGCGTGATTCTTTACGAGATGCTTTGCGGCGCAGCGCCCTTCAACGGCGAGAACGTCACCGCGCTCATGTACCAGATCGTGAACTTCGTGCCGCCGGCGCCGAGCAGCGTCAATCCCCAGGTGCCCCCGGTGCTCGACTTCATCGTCGCGAAGATGCTGGCCAAGCCCGTCGAGGAGCGCTACCAGGACGCCGCGGAGGTGGCGCGCGACCTGCGCGAGTGCGAGCGGCAGCTCGCCGCGCCGGCGGCGACGATCCCGGCGCCGCCTTCGCAAGCCACGAGTACGCTTGCGCTGCCGCCCCAACCCAGGCTGGTCGACGCTGTCGCCAAGACCCTCGTGCTCGCGCAAACGGTGAATCGCACGCGCGAAGCTGACCGCAGCGCCCCCGACGCACCGGCGGCGCCGGCGCACGGTCTCGCGCCATCATTTGATTCTGCGGAGGCGACCCAGCGCCTCGCTTCACTGACCGGTGCTACTGCGCCGCAAACGGCTACTCAGGCGATCAAGTCGATGCCGCGCGATGCATCGCCACGCTGGCGGCGGCGAGACTGGCTCGTGGTGGTTGGGGCGGGCGTGTGCGGTGCGCTGGCGGCAAGCGCCATCCTGGGACGCAAACGCTAAGCCGCAAGGCAGTCCTGACGCTGTGGTCAGCGCCCACCGCAGTTAGCGGGCATCGCGCTCACCGGATAGCCTTTGCAGTTCCAGCTCACCTTGCCCGCTTGCACGGCGGGGGTGATTGCCACCTCAAGCGCGTTTCTTTCGTTCCAGCCACGGATGGCGCCGTCGTCGCCGACCAACCACTTCAGCTCGCCGTGTTTGGGATCGTTACGCTGCGCGATTTTCACGCCCTTGCCGGCGCCGGCAAGGTTGCCGGACTTCTCCGCGACCGCGTTGACCTGCTGCCGCGCCGGCTCGGCGCCCGACACAAGCGCCTGCGCCGCTTCCTTCGCTTCGCTTCCGGCCATTTGGGGCAAGACCACGGCCACCACCAAGAACCCGATCAGGGCGAGCCCCGCCACTATCAGCAAGCCGATGCGCATTTCGAATCCCCTTTTTTTCTGAACCGCTCCCTCTCCGCGGGCAGCTTAACATGCGACCCCGTCGGCTGACATGAGAACCCGGCAAATTCGTGTCAAGGGGCGCGTTCAGGGCGTGGGCTACCGCGACGCGTTGCGCGACGAAGCACAGCGCATCGGCGTAACAGGCTGGGTGCGCAATCGCGCCGACGGCAGCGTCGAGGCGCTCCTGCAGGGAGATGCCGTCTCGGTCGAGCGGCTGATCGACTGGGCCCGCCGCGGTCCGATCCTCGCGGAGGTGCGCTCCGTCGACGACGAAGCACCGGAGCCGAGGTTCGATCGACCCTACGCGCAGTTCGAGCGCTGGGCCACCGCGTAGCGTCTGGCGGTACCTGCAGTATCAAATCCGGATACTTCGCACGGCGTCGTTGCGTCGGCCCCGCACTCAGCGCAACTTGCGCCCGGGCCAACCAAGAGGAGGAACGCAATGCTCGCCACAATGCCGCTGTCCGCACTAGAACTGCGTGAGGCCGTCCGCAACGGTCAACCGGTCGACACTTCGCGTCTCAATCGAATCCTGGGAATCGATCCACAGCGCGGCCTGTTGGAGGTTCAGGCGGCAACGCCGTGGCAATCCATCGCGGCAGAAATGCGCCCGGGCGACCCCCGTGCCAACGTGTCGACGACGATGCCCACGGTAGGCGAAAGCATCGCCCGCAATGCCGCCGGGCCTGACGGCACTCCGACCATCAGCCACGTGGCCTCTCTTACCCTGGTCATGGCCGATGGCGAATTGCGCCGCGTCAGCCGTCACCGCGACCCCGAGCTGTTTGCTCTGACCATCGGCGGCCAGGGACTCTTCGGCACGATGTACAGCGTGACGCTCAACATCCCTACGCTTGCCCGCGCGGTCGAGCGCCAAGGCCGGCCCCAACTGCTGAAGCTGCGGCCGGAGCTCCCGGCGCAGCAGACGCTCGACCTGCTAATCCCGCCCGAGGCGGTCGATGCGTTCGTCGAGGAAACCGACAGCCGGTGCAATGACTGGCGCATCGCCCTGAAGGCGGTGGGCATGCGACGTACCCTCAGCGAGGACGAGACTTACCTGCGCTGGGCACATCGGGAATATTCCGAGGTTCGACTCTCGCTCGCCCGCCCCGGCGGGCTGGGCGGCGCAGTACGCAGCGCGCAGCTCAGGCGCGAGCTTATCGACGCCGCGATTGCAGTGGGAGGCAGCTTCCAGATTGCGTCCACGCCGGATGCCACGCGGGAGCAGACGGAGGCCTGTTATCCGCAGCTGAAGTCGTTCCTGGTCGAAAAGCGACGCTTCGATCCCTATGAGCGCGTAGTGAATGGCTGGTATTTACACCAGCGCGACTTGCTAAAGCGGGACAACTGCGAGGTGCGTTGGTCGCACTAGGCGCTGCCTGCGGCGCCGTACACAAGCTGTACGTTCTCGGGAGCGAGCCAGGCGCCTAGCTCGGCCAGCAAGCGACTATCGGGGCGTACGCGCCAGCCCTCGCCGAGCGCAACATCGCACGCCGCCATGGCGTTGCGATAGGCCACAACGACGAGGCAGGCGCCTCCTCCGGAAGCGCGATACGGGGCGAGGAGCTCCTGAAGGCGCTTCGCATCCGCCTGGCCGTTCATGGAAATGCGGATGCGCGCTGCGAAGCGCGCGCGCAGCGACTCGAGGTCCAGCACTTCATCCGCCCCGACGCGCAGACCACCCGAGAAGTCATCGCGCTGCACCTTCCCTGCGACCACCAGCAGCGCGTCCTCCTTGATCTTGTCGCGCTCCTTTTCGAACAACTCGTTGAAGACGGTAATTTCGATCTGCGCGGTCGCGTCGTCGAGCGTAACCACCATCATGCGGCCGCGGCGCGTCATTTGCATGCGCGCCTCCGCCACGACGCCCGCCATCCATACACGCTCGCCCGGCGCCAGCTTTGCAAGCGCGGTACGGGAAAATCCGACGAGATCCTTCTCATATACCGAGAACAGATGGCCCGAGATGGAGAAACCGAGGGCCGTCTTCTCCTCGAGGAGCTTCTGTCGCAAGTTCCAATCGGCAGTGTCGACGTATGCATGGCTGCCGCCGCGCGGGGCTTCCGCCTCGCCGAACAGGCTGTTCTGCGAGGCTGCGCGCTCGGCCTGCTCGGCCGCCTCCAGGGCGCGTCCGACGGATGCGAGAAGGCGCGAGCGGCGCGGGTCGACGCGGTCGAATGCCCCGGCGCGCACGAGCGCCTCGACGACTCGGCGGTTGACCATGCGCTTGTCAACGCGCCGGCAGAAATCGAAGAGGTCGGCGAAGGGCGCCTCGCGGCGCGCCTCGACGATGGCGCCGATAGCGGCTTCGCCCGTGCCACGCACCGCACCCAGCCCATACCGAATGTTCTTCGCGTCAACCGGGACGAAGCGATGCTCGGACGCGTTGATGTCCGGCGGCAGGATGGCGAGTCCGTTCGCGAGCGCGTCTTCGTACAACTGGCGCACCTTGTCGGTGTCGTCCATCACCGCGGAAAGGTTCGCAGCTAGGAAGGCCGAACGCTGGTGCGTCTTCATGTAGGCCGTCTGGTATGCAAGCAAGGCATACGCGGCCGCGTGCGACTTGTTAAAGCCGTAGCCGGCGAACTTTTCCATCAGGTCGAACAGTTGCGTCGCCTTGCCGCGCGAGAGTCCGTTCTTCTCGGCGCCCGCGACGAAGATATCGCGCTGCTGCGCCATCTCCTCCGGCTTCTTCTTGCCCATCGCACGGCGCAAGAGGTCGGCTCCACCGAGCGTGTAACCGCCGATGACCTGCGCGATCTGCATCACCTGCTCCTGATAGACCATGATGCCGTAGGTCGGGCCAAGAATCGGCACGAGGCGCGCGTCCGGATATTCGACCCGCTGCTCGCCGTGCTTGCGCGCGATGAAGTCCGGGATGAGATCCATCGGCCCGGGCCGATAGAGCGCCACGAGGGCAATCACGTCTTCGAAGCGATCGGGGCGGGCGCGGCGGATCAGGTCGCGCATGCCGCGCGATTCGAGCTGGAACACCGCGGTCGTATTGCCGTTCGAGAGGAGCTGGTAAGTAGCTGCGTCGTCCAGCGGAATGCGCGCGAGCGAGAAGTTCGCGAGCCCGGCATCGCGTCCCAACTCGCGCACCGAGCGCTCCGCCCAGTCGAGAATCGTCAGGGTCGTCAACCCGAGAAAGTCGAACTTCACGAGGCCGATCGCCTCAACGTCATCCTTGTCCAGCTGAGAGATGACGTGGTTCGTTCCCTCGGCTGCGTACAGGGGGCAGAAATCGGTGAGCTGCCCCGGCGCGATCAGCACGCCCCCCGCGTGCATCCCGACGTTGCGCACCAGGCCCTCGAGCTTGTCGCCGAGGGCGAGCAGCTCGCGCACTTCATCCTCGTCCTTTTCGCGCTCCGCGAGCAACGGCTCCGCCTTGCGCGCATCCGCCAGCGTAACGTTCTTTCCGGGCTGCACCGGTATCAGCTTCGCGATCTGATCGCAAAAGTTGTAGCCGAGGTCGAGCACGCGGCCGACATCGCGGATCACCGCGCGCGCCGCCATCGTGCCGAACGTCGCAATCTGCGAAACGCTGGCCTCGCCGAACTTTGCGCGCACGTAATCGATGACGCGATCGCGCCCGTTCTGGCAGAAGTCGATATCGAAATCCGGCATCGACACCCGCTCCGGGTTGAGAAAGCGCTCGAACAGCAGGTCGTAGCGCAGGGGATCCAGGTCCGTTATGCCCAGCGAATAGGCGACCAGCGATCCTGCGCCCGAGCCGCGCCCCGGCCCCACCGGCACCGCGTGCGACTTCGCCCAGTTGATGAAGTCGGCGACGATCAGGAAGTAGCCGGCAAATCCCATCTGCACGATGGTCTGGATCTCGAAGGCGAGCCGCGCCTGGTAGCGGCCGAGCGCCTCCGGCGCGAGTGCGAGTTCCTGTGCGCGCCGCGCGAGGCCGACTTCGGCCTCGTTTTTCAGGTGCTCGTCGATGCCCACACCGGCCGGCGTTGGGAAGGCCGGCAGGCGCGTCTTGCCGAGCGTAATTTCGAGGTTGCAGCGCCGTGCGATCTCGACCGAGTTCTCGAGCGCCTGCGGCGTGTCGGCAAAAAGCCGCGCCATTTCGTCCTGCGACTTGAAGTACTGCTCGGGGGTGAAAAGCTTCGGCCGGCGCTGGTCGGCGAGGAGGAAACCCTGCGAGATGCACACGCGTGCTTCGTGCGCCTTGAAATCATCCGGCTCGAGGAACTGCACCGGATGCGTGGCGACCACCGGAAGGCGCAAACGCCCGGCAAGCGCGACCGAGCGCGACAGCAGCGCGTCCCCGTTCGGCTGGCCGGCGCGCTGCACCTCGATGTAATAGCGCCCGGGAAAAAATTCGCTCCACGCGCGCGCGATCCGTTCGGCATTGTCGGCCTGATCCGAAAGGAGCGCTCCGGCGAGTTCCCCGCCCAGGAAGCCCGAGAGCGCAATCAGGCCTTCGGTGCCTTCGTCGAGCCAGCCACGGGCGATCAGCGCCCTGCCGCGGTGCTGATTGGTGAGCCAGGCGCGCGAAACGAGCGCGCAAAGTCGCAGATACCCCGCGCGCGAAGCGCACAGGAGCAGCAACCGGCTGGGTTTGTCGCGCTCGGCGGGGTTCTCGATCCAGCAATCGGCGCCGATGACCGGTTTAACCCCGGCGGCGCGCGCTGCACCATAGAACTTCACCATGCCGAACAGATTGGCCAAATCGGTGAGCGCCAGCGCCGGCATGTCATCGGCCGCGGCACGCTTCACCGCCTCGTCGATACGGACTATGCCGTCGCTCACCGAGTATTCGCTGTGCATCCTCAGGTGAACGAAAAGCGGCCGTCGCATGTCAAAAAATTCTACCGGAAAGCCCTCGATGAAACGCCTGCTCTTCGTCGTCCTTCTGACCGCTGCAACCGCGGTTGCGGCACAGAATCGTTCCGCCGATCTCGACAAGGCATACGAGGAAGCTCGCACGACCTACAACGAACTGCAGCGCGCGATCGCGCGGCGCGACCAGGGCATCGACTCGCAGGCGGGGGAACGCCAGGGGAGCGCGGCGGGCGGCAGCCGCCCGAACGAAAACTATTTCGCCCGCCAGGGGATCCTCGAGCAGGACGTCGAAATCGCCCGCAAGCGCTACGAAGCGGCGATGAAGCGCTGGAACGATCTGAAGTAGCGGCAGTACTTGCCGCAGTAAGATCGCGCGGGTATGCAGCCCGCGCTCGTTGCCCTGCTCCTCGGCGCCACCTGCATTGCGCTGTCCCCCATTTTCGTGCGCGTCTCCGATGTCGGTCCGACCGCGAGCGCGTTCTGGCGCGTCGCGCTTGCCGCCCCGCTGCTTTGGCCCTTGGTGGCCTTGTCGCGCGCCGCGCCTTCCCGCATCGACTGGAAGGCGTTGCTGGTCGCGGGGCTTGCGTTCGCGGGCGACCTCGCGTTCTGGCACTGGTCGATCCAGTACACATCGGTGGCGAACTCGACGCTGCTCGCCAACCTCGCCTCGCTCTTCGTAACGCTCGCGATGTGGATGTTCTGGCGCGAACGGCCGACGCGCATGTTCGTCGCCGGGCTCGCCGCCGCGTTAATCGGCGTCGGCGTACTGGTGCATTCAAGCCTGGAATTTTCTGCGACGGCTTTGCTCGGCGACGCCCTGGGCCTGATCACGGCCGCGTTTTATGCTGCGTACATCCTGGCTGTGAAGGGCTTGCGCGATCGTGGCGCTCGCACGCTGCATCTCATGGCGGTGACCAGCACCATGACCGCGATCTTCTTGCTCCCGCTGGCGCTTGCCTCCGGCGAGGCGATGCTGCCATCGACGGCGATCGGCTGGCTGAAGCTCGTCGGCCTCGCATGGATATCGCACTGCGCCGGACAGGGCTTGATCGCCTATTCGCTCGCGCATCTCCCGGCGGCCTTTTCCTCCGTCAGCCTGCTGTTTCAGCCGGTCATGGCGGCGCTCTTCGCGTGGCTGCTGCTCGCCGAGCCGGTGGGCAACCTGCAGTTCGTCGGCGGCGCGATCGTGCTCGCCGGCATCTATCTGGCGCGGCGCGGATCCCGCTAGGCGATGAGCGCTTCCGGCTCGGCGCCCGAGGAGGCCTCGATGGCGCCAATCTCGTAGGCGAGCTCGCCTTCCCGGCGAAGCAGCATCGTCGCCATCTGGACCTTGTCCTTCGCTACAACGATCACCATGCCAATGCCGCAGTTGAAGACGCGGAACATCTCCTCCTCGGCGACGTTGCCGGTCTTCTGCAGCCAGCGGAAGATCTCCGGCCGCGGCCACTTCTTCTTGTCGAGCACGGCTTTCGTGCCCTTTGGCAGGATGCGCGGAACGTTGCCGACGAGACCGCCGCCCGTGATGTGGGCGAGACCTTTCACCGGGACGGCTGCAAGGAGCTTCAGCACCGGCTTCGCGTAGATGCGCGTCGGCTCCATGAGCGAGTCGGACAGATCGGAGCTCAGGTGCTCTTCGCCGATGATGCGACGCACCAGCGAATAGCCGTTGGAATGCGGCCCGCTAGAGGCCAGTCCGAGCACGACGTCGCCAGGCTCGATGGAACGACCATCGATGATGCGGTCCTTTTCCACGACCCCGACGCAGAAACCCGCAAGGTCGTACTCGCCCTCGGGATACATGCCCGGCATCTCCGCGGTTTCGCCGCCGATGAGCGCGCACCCGGCGAGCTCGCAGCCCTCGGCGATGCCTTTCACGACTTCAGTTGCCACCTTCGTATCGAGCCTGCCGCAAGCGAAGTAATCCAGGAAGAAAAGCGGCTCCGCGCCCTGCACCAGGACATCGTTGGCGCTCATCGCAACGAGATCGATGCCGACCGTGTCGTGGCGGTGGAAGGCGAATGCGAGCTTGAGCTTGGTGCCGACGCCGTCGGTGCCGGACACCAGCACCGGCTGGCGATATTTCTTCGGGATCTCGCAGAGCGCGCCGAAGCCGCCGATGCCGGCGAGAACCTCTGGCCTCATGGTCCTGCGCGCATGAGGCTTGATCGCCTCGACGAGCGCGTCACCCGCCTCTATGTCGACGCCGGCGTCGCGGTAGGAAAGACCGTTCGACATGCGTCAGGTGAGCCGAGTCGGCATGTTAGAGTCGGAAATTCTACTCGACGATATGCCGCTCCTCGCTTCCCGCGTTCGCGCGAATGGCTGAGCGACGGTACGTGATGCAGCAACTCCCGCTCGAGATCTCGCCGCCGATCCAAGCCGACTTCGGCAACTTCGTTGCCGGGCCCAACGCCGAGGCGCTCGCGCGCGTGCGCGAGCTCGCGGAAGGCGAGCCGCGCGAGCGCATCATTTATCTGTGGGGCGCGCCGGGATCGGGGCGCAGCCATCTCCTCAAGGCCGCCGGCGGCGCGAATCCGGCGCTTTTCATCGCCGATGATGTCGAGACGCTCGACGAAGCCACGCAACAGGCCCTGTTCTTGGCCATCAACGAGGCGCGCGATGGCGGGCCGGGCGTGCTTGCCGCGGGATCGAAGCCGCCCGCGCAGCTCGCCCTGCGTCCGGACGTCAAAACGCGTCTCGCGTGGGGGCTCGTCTACGAGCTCGTACCTGCGGGCGACGAAGACAAGGTGCGGCACCTGAAAAGCCTTGCTCAAGAGCGCGGTTTGCAGCTTTCTGACGACATCGTGCGCTACCTGCTGCAGCGCCTGCCGCGGGACCTGGCGACCCTTCGGTCGGCGCTGGAAGTCCTTGATCGGTATTCGCTTATGCGTCAGCGGGCACTCACGTTACCGCTGGTAAGAGAGGCCTTGGCGGACAAATTCCCGGATGGACAGCCACCATCGCGGTGAGTAGATTTCCTGCATGCCCTGCCTTCGCCGCTTCGCCCTTCTCGGCACTCTCCTGTTCGCGATACCGGCCCTCGCCCAGTCTGGCCTGAAGCTGCCCGATCGCGGCGAGCCGGGGCTCGATCCGACGTTCGCGCGCGGCTGGCTGGCGCCCGAATACGACCGGTTCGGCTTCGCGGCCTTTCAGTGGCGCGATGCCTATGGCTTCGCCCCGGCGCCGCGCATGCAATGGTCCTACGCCATCGGCGAACGCGGCAGCCTCAGCATGTCGCTGGCGAATAATGGCCGCGAGTCCGAGCTCGATCACCGCCCGGTATCGGTCTTTGGGCGCTACTGGTTCTCGCCGGATTGGGCGGTGAGCGCTGAATCGCTGTCGCGCGACGCCACCGGCCTTTTGCGGCTGCAGGACTTCCGCATCGGCGTCCAGCGCCGCTTCTAGCCGCCGTCGCAGGTTACCGCCGCAGTTAAACTCCGGGCGCTCATGCGCCTGGCGCTCTTCGATCTCGACAATACCCTCCTCACCGGCGACAGCGACTACGAGTGGGGACAGTTCCTGGTCGACCACGGCGTGCTCGAGCGCGACCGGTATGAGGCGCAGAACCGCACGTACTACGAGCAATACGTGGCTGGTACGCTGAACATTCACGAGTACCTGGGATTCGCCCTTAAGCCGCTTGCCGAGCACACCGCCGAGGAACTGGAGAAGTGGCACGCCGAATTCATGCGCCTGCGCATCGTGCCGATGATCACGCCCGCGGCACGATCCCTGGTGAGGCGTCACATCGAGGCGGGCGATCTCTGCGCCATCATCACGGCGACGAACAGCTTCATCACGGCGCCCATCGCGCGCGAGTTCGGCGTACGCCACCTGGTTGCCACCGAGCCGGAAAGGCGCGCCGGCCGATTTACCGGCGCCGTCCACGGTACCCCCTGCTTTCGCGAGGGCAAGATCGAGCGCCTGGAGCTTTGGCTCTCGGGGCTCGGCCATCGCCTGGGCGACTTTGGGGAGAGCACCTTCTACAGCGACTCGCACAACGATCTGCCGCTGCTCGAGCGTGTGACCCGGCCGGTGGCGGTCGATGCCGACGAGGCGCTGGCGGCGGAGGCGGCCCGGCGCGGCTGGGCGACGTTGTCCCTGCGCCGATAGCCCGCCGCCGGTAGAATGGCCGCCCGCGAATGATCAAGCGGTTCATCCGGCGGGTCCTCGGGCTCTCTTCCAATCACATCGAGCGCGTGCCGCGCGAGAAGCACGGCTTGTCGCGTGACGCCCTCACTCCTGCAGCTACCAAGGTGTGCACCGTGCTGCGCGAAGGTGGGTTCTCCGCCTACGTGGTGGGCGGCGCGGTGCGCGATCTCCTGCTTGGCATCGAGCCCAAGGATTTCGACGTGGCGACCGACGCGCGGCCCGAGCAGATCAAGCCCCTGTTCCGCCGCGCACTGATCATCGGGCGGCGCTTCCGCCTGGTGCACGTGATCCTCGGCTCGGACACCGTGGAAGTGTCGACCTTCCGCGCCGCGGATCCCGATACGGCGGAAAAGGACGAGCACGGGCGCGTGCTGCGCGATAACGTGTTCGGCACGCAAGCCGAGGACGCGCGCCGCCGTGATTTTACGGTGAATGCGCTCTACTTCGATCCGTCGACCGAGGAGCTCGTCGATTTCCACGGCGGCCTTGCCGACCTCAAGAAGCGCATGCTGCGCGTGATCGGCGAGCCCACAACGCGCTACCGCGAGGATCCGGTGCGAATGCTGCGCGCCGTGCGGCTTGCCGCAAAGCTCGGCCTTACCCTCCACCCGGCGACGCGCGCGCCGATTCGCGAGCTTGCTCCGCTGATGGACCGGGTACCGCCGGCGCGCCTCTTCGACGAGATGCTGAAGCTTCTTCTCTCGGGCCACGCCAGCGCTTGCCTGAGGCAGCTGCGCGACGTCGGCTTGCACGAAGGGTTGCTGCCGCTCCTCGACGTGATTCTCGAGCAGCCGCTGGGCGAGCGCTTCGTCACCCTGGCACTGGCACAGACCGACGAGCGTGTGCTCACCGATCGGCCGGTTTCCCCCGCGTTTCTGTTCGCCGCGCTCCTATGGCACGAAGTCCTCGCCGCCTGGAAGGTGCGCGAAGGACGCGGTGAGCGCTCGATCCCGGCGCTCGAGAACGCCATGGACGAGGTGCTGGAAACCCAATGCGCAAAGCTCGCCATCACGCGCAAGCTCACCGCCACGATGCGCGAGGTCTGGAGCATGCAGCCGCGCTTCGACATGCGTTCCGGCCAGCGCCCGTATCGGCTGGTCGAGTCCCCGCGCTTTCGGATGGCGTACGACTTTCTCGCGCTGCGCGCGGCGAGCGGCGAGGTACCGGCGGAACTCGAGGCCTGGTGGCGCGCTTTCCAGGCCGGCGATGCCGACACGCGTAAAGCGATGCTGCTGCCGGAAAACGGCACGCGCAAGCGGCGCCGGCGCCGGCGTAAAAAGCCGCCTGCGGCGCCCGCACCCGAGACGGCGTGACGCCCGCTTATATCGGCGTTGGGTCCAACCTCGATGAGCCGCTGCTGCACGTGAAACAGGCTTTGCAGGAGCTGGCGGCACTGCCCCGATCGCGCCTTACGCGGCATTCGTCCCTTTACCGCTCCAGTCCAGTCGGCTTTGCACAGCAGCCCGACTACATCAATGCCGTCGCCGCGCTGCAGACCGGGCTCGACGCCCGGGCCCTGCTAGGCGAGCTGCAGAAGCTCGAAGCACGCCATGGGCGCAAGCGCAGTTTCGCGAATGCGCCGCGCACGCTGGACCTGGATCTGTTGGTTTTCGGCGAGCGGCAGATCGCCGAGCCGGACCTCGTGGTGCCGCATCCGCGCATGCACGAGCGGGCTTTCGTCCTGCAGCCGCTCATCGAGATCGCGCCTGACCTGTCGATTCCGGGGCGCGGGGATGCGGCGGCCTGGCTGCGGCGCTGCGCGGACCAGAAGGTGGAGAGGGTCGCGCCGTGATGCAATTGCCCCCCATCGCCCTCTGCGCACTCCTGCTCGTCGCCTCCAACGTGTTCATGACTTTCGCGTGGTATGCGCACCTGAAGGAACTGTCGGCGAAGCCCTGGTGGGTCGCCGCCCTGGTGAGCTGGGGAATCGCCCTCTTCGAGTACCTGCTCCAGGTGCCGGCGAACCGCATCGGCTATGCCGATCTCTCCCTCGCGCAGCTCAAGATCCTCCAGGAAGCGATCACGCTCACGGTGTTCGTGCCTTTCGCGGTTCTCTACATGAACCAGCCGATCAAGCTCGACTACCTGTGGGCTTCCCTGTGTATCGTGGGCGCGGTGTACTTCGTGTTTCGTGGATAAGTTTCGCTACCTGGTGGTGGAAGGGCCGATCGGCGCGGGCAAGACGACGCTCGCGCGCCGTCTCGCGGCGCGCCTCGCCGCCGATGTCGTGCTGGAGCAGCCGGAGGAAAATCCATTCCTCGGGCGCTTTTATCAGGACATGGCGCGTTTTGCGCTGCCGACACAGCTCTTCTTCCTCTTCCAGCGTGCGCGGCTCCTCGAGCCGCTCGCGCAGCCAGACATGTTCGGGCGGCCGGTGATCGGCGACTTCCTGCTCGACAAGGACCCGCTTTTCGCGCGCATCACGTTGTCCGCGGACGAGCTCGCGCTCTATCAGAAGATCTACGACGCCCTGCGGCCACGCTCGCCGACGCCGGATCTCGTCGTCTATCTGCAGGCGCAGCCGGCCACGCTGGTGGAGCGGGTGCGCCGGCGGGCAAAAACCTACGAGCGTCCGGTGAGCGAGGAATACCTCGCGGTCCTGGCCGAAAGCTACGCGCGGTTCTTCTATCACTACACCGCCGCGCCGGTGCTGATCGTCAATTCGGACAACCTCAACTTCGTCGAGCGCGACGCGGATTTCGAGCTGCTCGTGTCGCGGCTGCGTGCCATGCGCAGCCGGCGCGAATTTTTCAACCTCGGCTGATGCAGGTCCTGCCCACCATCGCGGAGCTGCGCCGGGCGCTGGCGCAAGCCGGCCCCGTCGCCTTCGTGCCGACCATGGGCAATCTGCACGAAGGCCATCTGTCGCTGGTCAGACTGGCGCGGCGCGAGGCGCGGTCCGTGGTGGTGAGCATTTTCGTCAACCGGCTCCAATTCCTGCCGAGCGAGGATTTCGATCGCTATCCGCGCACCTTCGAGCACGATCGCCGGATGCTGGAGGCGGAAGGCGTGGAGTTCCTCTTCGCCCCCGATGAGCGCGCGTTGTATCCGGAGCCGCAGACCTACCGCGTACAGCCGCCGCCGCTTGCCGCCGAGCTCGAAGGGCGCGTGCGCCCCGGATTCTTCGAAGGCGTGAGCACGGTGGTTCTGAAGCTCTTCAACTGCGTGCAGCCGGCTACGGCCGTCTTTGGCAAGAAGGACTACCAGCAGCTCGTCATCGTGCGCGGCATGGTCCGCCAGCTCGACCTCCCGATCGCCATCGTTGCCGGCGAGACCTTCCGCGAGGCCGACGGCCTGGCCATGAGCTCGCGAAACACCTATCTGTCGCCGGATGAGCGACAGGAGGCGCCCCGGCTGTATCGGGTTTTGCAGAAGGTGAAGCAGGGGCTACCGAGCCGCGAGGCGTTGCGGGAGCTCTCTGAGTCGGGCTGGCAGCCGGACTATGTGGAGGTGCGGCGCAAAAGCGACCTTGCGCCGGCGCAACCGGATGATTCGGGTTTAATCGTACTCGCCGCGGCGCGGCTCGGGACCACGCGGCTGATCGACAACCTAGAGCTCTAGCCGGCAGCTACCCCGGATAGGGTTCGAAGGTCATCTGCTCGACGGGGCAGCCGATGGCTTTTGCCAGTTTGTCCATCGCCTCGTCGGTGATCTGCACGGCCTGGAATTCAGCGTCCCCGCCCTTGGAAGAGATGAACGCCTTGGCGGCCGTTTCATTGTTCCAGGTCACGACCGGGTCGGGGGTCACCCCGGGTACCTGCCGGCAGATCGGAAACCCGTCCGACTTGTAGACGATTGCGTACATGCGGCCCCCCTCGCGGCCGAATTTAACCGATGTGCCCTCGGCCCAACAAGGCGCCGCCTCGGGGCCCCACGGCCCAACATCAGGGAGGCCCTGATTGTCCCCTAGGGGAGCGGGGCGTTAAATCGGTCACGGGAGGCCTGGTAGGGCTTCACCTGCCAAGGCCTAGTTGCGATTAGCCCCAGACCGGGGGCGTTTTCTTATCGGGGAGAACGGCAATGAGCAACATGAGCGACGCAATGGGCCTGCGCATCCAGTACGGCAACACTAACGGGCAGTTTGAAACGGAGTACGAGCCGGCCACCGGCACCATCTGGGGCTACTTCCACCCGCGCGGCACTGCGTGCTTCAGCCCGGGCATGCTGAGGGACATCCGTCTGCACGACAGCGCGCTCTCGGTGAACGGCGGCAAGGTGGAAATCCAGGGTGAGCTCAACCCCGCTCACTTCTATGTGTGCGGCTCGCGCACGCCGGGAATCTTCAACCTGGGGGGCGACCTTGCGCTGTTTTCGCTGCTCATCAAGACGCGCGATCGCGAGGCGCTCGCCGCCTACGCGCGCCTTTGCATCGACAACATGCATGGCCGTATCCACAACTATTACGCGCCGGCCCTGGTGACCATTTCGCTCGTGCAAGGCGACGCGCTCGGCGGCGGGTTCGAGTGCGCGATGTCCTCCGACATCATCGTCGCCGAGAAGAGCGCGCACATGGGGCTGCCGGAAATCCTGTTCAACCTGTTTCCGGGCATGGGCGCCTACAGTCTCCTGTCGCGCCGCATCGGCATGCGCGCGGCGGAGGAGCTTATCCTTTCCGGGCGCATGCTCGACGCAACCAAGCTGCACGAGATGGGCATCGTCGACGTCCTCGCCGAGGACGGCCAGGGCGAATCCGCGGTGCGCGAATGGATCGCCAAGAACTGGAAGCGGCGCAACGGCCTGCAGGCGGTGATGCGGGCGCGCCAGATCGTCAACCCGATTACGCGCGAAGAGCTCGATTCCGTCGCCGAGGCCTGGGTCGACGCTGCGCTGCGGCTGGAAGAGCGCGACCTAAAGATGATCAGCCACCTAGTGCGCGCGCAGCAAAAGCGGCTCGAAACCGTCGTGCCAGGGGAGACCATGCCGAAGGCGCGCGAGCTTGTCGCGGCCGCGCTCTGACGCTCAGGCGGCGAGCGTGTCCAGCGTCGCTAGCATGCGCGGCCAGAGGAGCGCCCCCGGCCTGCGCCGGAAAAAGCCGAAGTGGCCGACGCGCTGCACGCCGGCTTCCGCCGGAGTGACGGTGAGCTGTTCGAGGACGCGCACGCGCGGGTAGTACGAGAGCAGCCGCCGCGCGCTCGCTGGCGTGGCGAAAGCATCGTCGCTGGCGAGGATCATGCGCACCGGGTACCCGAGCCCGGCGCAATGGTCGAGGAGCCGCGACCTGCGCTCGTGCCCCTTCTCCCCGGGGCGCGTGCGCAGATCCGCCGAACGCCGGCCGGCCCACTGCAGGGCGACCGCGCGAGGAATATCTTCCCCGAGTCCTACGGCGCGCGCCGGGAAATAACCGAACAGACGCGTGAGCGCCGGCATCACACCGTGCCACATCGCCGCCATCGGCAGCCGATAGAGCCTGCGGTAGTCCCCGTAGTAGCCGACATGGGCGCCGATCATCAGGACCTGCGCCTGCTCCGCGGCGTTGTGTGCCGCGCCCTGCAGCAAGGTGCCGATCGAATGCGCGATGCCGACGATCTCGCTGGCGGGAAAGCGCCCGCGCAGCCAGCCGATCGCAGCCGCGCAGTCGTACTCGGCCCAATCTTCCATGGCGGCGCCAAAACCGCGCAACGACGCCGGCCGCGAAGCGCCGATGCCTCGGTAGTCGTAAGTGAGCGTCGGTATCCCGGCATCGGCCAGAAAGCGCGCGAAGTTCTGATAGCGCAACTGCGCGATGCCGGCGCCGGAATGCAGCACGACAACTTGGCGGGGCACGTTCGGCCCGGGTGCTGAGTAGAGGAGCCCGGCGAGCGGGCAACCGTCGGACGCCTCAAGCCGGACCGCGAGCGTCTCGCTAAGTCCGGGACGGTGGGGGCTATTCACCTACCCGGCCGACTTTCGGCGCTCTTGCAGGTAGTGCTCGAGTTGGGTGCGAACGGCGGCGAGCTCCTCGCCGAGCGAGCGCGCGATCGAGGAAGTTTGCAGCCTGAGCTCCGCATCCGAGAGCCCGCCGAGCTGCCCGCAAAGCCGCGTCAGGCGGTCGGTGCCGACGCTCGCCGATGAGCCTTTCATGGCGTGCAGGAGCGATCTGAACTCGTAGTAGTTGCGCCCGGCGAGCGCCTGCTCGATGCGGGTGAGAAGCCCCGTGCTGTCGCTCAGGAAAACGCCGATCAGCTTCTCGACGAACGCCACGGAGGAGCCGAGGTCCTCGAGGTGACCGAGCGTCTCGGCGTTCACCACCTGGGGCGCTCCGGGCGTCGGCGCCGCCGTCGCCTCGGGCTTGGCGAGCGCTTCAGGCTTGGCGCCCGCGAGCGCACGCACGGCATCGAGGAGCCGCAGGGCCTCGATCGGCTTGGGCAGGAAGTCGTCCGCGCCGCCCTCGAGGGCCTCGCGCTTCGCTTCGGGCGTGACGTCCGCCGACAACATGATCACCGGCACACGTTCGCGCGCGCGGGTCATCAGGCGCAGCGCCTGCAGCACCTCGAGGCCGCCCATGCCCGGCATGTTGCGGTCGAGGATCACCACTTCATAGGCCGCCTGCTCGATCGCGTCGAGCGCCTGGTCGCCATCATTGACCAGCGTCACCGCGTGGCCGCCGCGCTCGAGGATCTTGCCGATGACCTCGCGGTTGGTCGGATTGTCGTCGGCGACGAGGATGCGCAGCTTCCGCGCGGCGGCACCTCGCTGCGCGTAGTCGCGCAGCCGCACGACACCTTCGTGGACCTTTTCCCCCGCGGCCACGGAGTGCAGCACGTTGAAGAGCTGCCGCTTGTCGACCGGCAGCTCGAGGACCGAGGCGAATCCCGACGAAAGCGCCGCGAACCGCGCGACGCCACTCGAGCGCGGAACCGCGAGCACCACGGGCGGGGCGGGATCTGGAGCGGCACGCCGGAAGCGCTGCGCGCTCTTCAGATCCTCCGCCGCCGCATAAATGAGCGCGCTGTGATACGGCTTGGCCCGGCTGATCTCGGCCACTACCCGCGCCACGCCGCCTTCGATGTCCTCGGCCACGACGGGCGCCGCACCCCATCCGGCGAGCGCCGCCTCGAGCGGCTGGCGCTCCTCCTGCGGAAACCCGATGAGCAGGATCCTCGCATCGGCGAGCTCGCCGGTGCCGGCGATGAGGCGCTCGGCCTGCTTCGCGAGGTGCACCTCGAACCAGAAGGTGCTGCCCAGGCCAACGGCGCTCTCCAGTCCGATGCGGCCGCCCATCATGCCGACCAGCTGCTTGGCGATCGTGGTTCCGAGCCCGGTGCCGCCGAACCGGCGCGTGGTGGTCTCGTCGGCCTGAGCGAAGCTCTCGAAGATGCGGCCCTGCGCCTCGGGCGCGATGCCGATCCCCGTATCTCGCACGGAGAATTTGACGCGTACGTCGTTTTCGCTCTCGCCCTGCGCCGACACGTGCACGGTCACGCTGCCGCGCTCGGTGAACTTCACGGCGTTGCCGGCAAGGTTGATCAGCACCTGGCGCAGGTAGTGCGGGTCGCCGCGCACGAGTGGCGGCACCTCCGGCATGATCGACACGACGAACTCGATGCCTTTCGCCGCCGCCTGCGCCGCGACGATGCGGCAGGTGCTGTTGACGAGCGCGTGCAGGTCGAAATCGATCTTCTCGAGCAGCACCTTGCCGGCCTCGATCTTCGAGAAATCGAGCACGTCCTCCACCAGACCGAGCATCACGCGCGACGAGCCGCGCAAGGTCTGCAGCATGTCCGCCTGCTCGCGGTTGAGTGGCGTGTCGCGCAGCAGGTCCGCCATGCCGATGATCGCGTTGAGCGGCGTGCGCAGCTCGTGGCTCACCATGGAGATGAACCGGCGCTTCGCCAGGTTGGCTGCCTCGGCGCGCGCGATGGCATCGAACATGCGGCGCACCAGGCTGAGCACGTACATATCGACTGCCAGCATGCCGAGCAGCATGCCGACGCCGAGGCCGCGGTGCCCCTGCCAGAAATCGTTGACATACAGCACGATGCCGAAGCCGACCATGCTCATGGCGAGCTCGGAGATCAGGTAGCGCGCGCCGAAGCGGAAGCCGCTGCCGAGCGTGACCCAGATATAGAGCAGGAACAGCCACCCGGCCGGCTCGCCGAAGACGGCCATGTACCAGCTGATCGCGGCGACGTCGGCGAGCTGCGCGAACACCCGCCGCGCCGGCGAAATGTTGGTCGAATACGCGATGCGCAGGAAGATGACCGTCGCCAGCACCAGGTGGATGCCCATCACGTACAGCGGCACCGTGTCGTGCTTGAGCAGCGCGTCGGGCAGCAGGTAGAGGAATACGAGCGAGCTGATGACGAGCCGCAGGATGCCCTGCTCGTGCTCGGTGTCCGGCCGCGCCGCGAGCCGCGCGCGCAGGCCGGCGATCAGGCCGGCTGTGGGTCGCGCCATTCGTGCTGGATCTGCAGGACCTGCTTCTTCATGCCCTGGAACGCCTCGACCATTCGCGGATCGAAGTGCCGGCCCGCCTGCGTGGCGACGTACTCGAAGGCCTGCTCGCTCGACCAGGCCTTCTTGTACGGCCGCACCGAGGTCAGCGCGTCGTAGACATCGGCCACCGACACGATCCGGGCGCAGAGCGGAATGTGGTCGCCGACCAGGCCGTTCGGGTAGCCCGAGCCGTCGTATTTTTCGTGGTGGCCGAGCGCGATGAGCGCGCCCATGCGCACGTACTTGGAGGCGCTGCCTTTCAGGATCTCGTGGCCGATCACCGGATGGCGCCGCATGATCTCCCATTCGGCGGCGTCGAGGCGGTCGGCCTTGAGCAGGATCTGGTCCGGGATCCCGATCTTGCCAATGTCGTGCAGCGGCGCGGCAAGCTCGATGGTCTGTGCCTCATCGGGCTCGAGCGCGAGCGCGGCAGCGATGAGGCG
>DATLDY010000348.1:0-6983 GCA_035525655.1 Burkholderiales bacterium | reverse complement strand
ACTTCTTCCTTCGCCTCCTCGCAGCCGGCGACATCGGCGAAGGTCACGGTGTTGGTGGACTCGTCCATCATCCGGGCGCGCGACTTGCCGAAGGAGAACGCGCCGCCGCGGCCGCCGCCCTGCATCTGGCGCATGAAGAAGATCCACACGCCGATGAGGAGCAGCATCGGGAACCAGGACACGAAGATGTTCATCAGGAGCGAGGGCTCCTCTTCCGGCTTGGCCTCGATCTTGACGCCGTACTTGAGCAGGTCCGATACCAGCCAGATGTCGCCCGGCGAATAGCTCGTCACGCGCTTGCCGTCGGCGGTCGTGGCCTTGAGCTGCCGGCCCTCGATGGTGACCTTGGCGATCTTCCCGGACTTCACCTCCTCCAGGAACTGCGAGTACTCCATCGGCGCCACGGCCGCCTGGCGGGTGTTGAACTGGTTGAACACGGTCATCAGCACCAGCCCGATTACGAGCCAGATGACCAGGTTCTTAAGCATATTGTTCAAAGACTTGCTCCTGTTTTCGGAGACTGCGGGAGAGGGTCCATCTTACGCGGGTTTGTTGCGTAATGCGCTCGCGACCACATAGGTCTCCTTCGACTCATGCCGCGACGCTCCGGGCTTGCGCACGTTCACTTTGACGAAGTCTTGTTTCAAACGTTGCAAGACCTCGTCGAAAGCACCGCCCTGGAAGGCTTTCAGGATGAAAACGCCGTTGGATTTCAGCGCCTTCTGGCAGAAGTCGAGGGCCGCATGGCTCAGCTCGGCGGCGCGGGCCTGGTCGACGTTTGGTATGCCCGACAGGTTGGGAAGCATGTCGGAAAGAACGACATCCGCGTGCTTTCCCTCCAAGGCCTGGATGAGTCCCGCTTCGCGAAAGTCGCCTTTGAGCACCGTCACACCTGAGATGGGGGCAATATCGAGGAGATCAACAGCAATCACCTTGCCGCCCGGCCGGGTTTTTTGCGCGGCTATCTGCGACCAGCTTCCGGGCGCGGCGCCCAGGTCGACGACCACGGCGCCCGGCCGGAGGAATTTGTCCCGCTCGTCTAGCTCGAGCAGCTTATAGGCCGCTCGCGAGCGATACCCCTGCTCGCGCGCCTTGCGCACGAAAGGATCGGTGACGTGCCGGCGAAGCCACTCCTTGCTCGATTTCGGCATGCCCAGGGAGCATAACGTCCTTCAGGAACAGAGACTGCGCAACGCCCGGTCGGCCTGGCTAGGCGTTCCGTTCGCCCATTCGCTGGACGCCGCAACCGAAACGATCCCGGGCACGAGGTCCGAGCGCTCGAGTTGCTCGGCGCGCAGGTCCCGCTCGCAAACGAACACCACGGCGCCTTCGCGGCGCGCGTTCTTGAGCAGCATTCGCACATCGTCTTCGGCGCGGGAGCCGCGCAAGCGCAAGAGCTCCTCACGCAGCACGAGGAGGCGGAAGTTCGATGCATGCGGCTGCGCGAGCGCCTCCTCGAGGCTGGCGCCGCGCCCGGCGACGATCAGGCTCGATTCCCCGGCGAGAGCTGCGTTCGATACGAAAAAAGCAGCAACGATCGCGGCGATCTTCATCAGATTCCGTACGGGGAGTTATAAGGATACGGACTGGCGAACTGCGTGTTCCCGGCCGAATCGGACGAGGCCGAGCCGCCGCTCGCCGCGAAGGGATGGCTCACGCGATCGGGCAACTGGGCGCAGGCGGCGAGGACGGCGAGGAACGAGGCAATGACGATGGGCTTCATGAAAATCTCCGTGTAGGTTGCCGAGCACGATGCGCCGGCCGAGGGCCGTGGACAAATGATTCCTGCTCATCCGTAGCATGAGGAAATTTGAGAAGCGGGATGCTGAACCTTCTTGCGCCGCGCCGATACGCGCCGGCGGCAACTACGACCTCACCGCGGCTATCTCCTTCCCCCGATGCGCTAAACCTCGACGAGTCCCCTGCCGCCCTTGACGCGAACTAGCGGTAACGCTCCACGTCGGCGGCCGAAACCGGCGTACCGGAATTGCCCCACGAGGCGCGTGCGTAAGTCAGCACCGCCGCCACTTCCGCATCGGAAAGGCGACTGAAGTACGGCGGCATGCCATAGGGACGCGGGTTGCCGCCCGTAACCGGCGCGTAGCCGCCATTCAGGATCGCCTTGATGCCATTCGCCGCCACCGCGGCGTTCATGCTCGGATTGCCGGCGAGCGCGGGATACGCAGGCGGCGCGCCTTCGCCTTTGTCGCCGTGGCATTCCGCGCAATGCTCGCCGTACACGGCCGCGCCGCGCTGCATCGTGCGGGCGTCTGGCGCGCGCGAGACCACCGCCGCCGGCTTCGCCGCCGATGAGTGCACATAAGTCGCGATGGCCCGCGCATCCTCCGCAGTGAGGAATTGCGTGCTGCGATACACGACTTCCGCCATCGGCCCCATCGCGCTCGCGCGAGGCGACACCCCGCTCCTCAGCAGCGCCTCCACATGCGCCGCATCCCAGCCGGCGATCGGCGGCGCGAACCAGTTCTGCATCGGGATGAGCCCGCCGCCAAGGTCGAGCTGGTGGCTCACCGCGCCAAACATGTTGCGGCTTGCATGACAGGCATCGCAGTGCCCGAGCCCCCGCACGAGATACGCGCCGCGGTTCCATTCGGCGCTCTCGCCCGCTTTCGGCTCAAAGATGCCCTCGCGGAAGAAAAGCATTCGCCACGCAGAGAGCGCAGCCTGCGTGTTGTAGGGAAAGCGGATGGCGTGCGGCGTGTTGGCGCGCTCGACCGGCGCCAGCGTGCGCAGATAGTCGTACATCGCGTCGGCGTCCTCGCGCGTCACCTGCGTGAAGTTGGGATACGGAAACGCCGGATACAGCAGGCGCCCATCCTTCGAGCGCCCCTCGTGCAGCGCGCGCCAGAATTCGTCGCGCGACCATGATCGGATGTCGGTGAGGTTCGTCGAATAGACCGTACCAAATGGAGTCTCGATCGCCCGGCCGCCGGCGAACGGCGCGCCGCCGATCGCGGTGTGGCAAGCCACACAATCCCCGGCCGCAACGAGATACGCGCCACGCCCCGTGGGCTGCGATGCGGACTTCCCGGCCGGCGCAGGACTGCCGCACTCGAGCGGCAGCTTGCGTGCGCCGCGCACCGGTTTCATCCCCGGTGGTACAGGCTGAGAAGCGAGCCACGCCGCGAGCACCGGCACGTCGTCCGCCGCGAGGCGCGTCGCGACTTCTGCCATGCAGTCGGGCGCCACGGAGCGGAGCTTGCCGTTGCGCCACGCGCCGAACTGCGCATTCATGTACTGCCGCGGCAGCCCAAGAACCGACGGGACGGCCGGCTCGACGCCCGACAGGCTCTTACCGTGGCATTCGATGCACGCCGGTACGCCACGCGCCGCATCGCCCTGCTCCACGATGCGCCGGGCGCGCGCGACCTGTACGTCGGAAAGCGCCGCCCGTTCGGCAGGCGGATAGGGAAGCTGTAGCTGCGCAAAGTAGGCGGACATTTCGCGCAGATACTCGTCGGTCATGTATTGCACGAGATAGACCATTGGCGCATAGCCGCGCCGGCCGTCGCGAAAGCTCACGAGCTGATTGAAGAGGTAATCGGCCGGCTTGCCCGCGATGCGCGGTGAGAAGCCGTCCTTCGTCGCCTGCGTCTCGCTGCCGTGGCACGCCGTGCACGGCCGCACGCGCTCTTCGATCGTGTCCGCGACAACGACAGGGCCGTGCGCTTTGGTGATCGGTACTGGAGCCTGCGCCTCTACGATTTGGCGCGCGCGATCCGGCGTGGCCACGCGAACGAGTGTGACGATGACGCCTATGACCAACCCTGCTGCAATGACGCCCGCGGCAATGACCATCGGCAACGGCGCCCCCTGCAGATCGCGCGTCGCGTCGCTTCGCCGGCGCACGCCGAAGATCGACCAGAGGACCGCGCGCACCACCCGCAAAAGCCGCATACCTGCCCTTATCGCTTCGGCGCGCCGCCCACGTCAACCTGGCGGGAACCAACGCGTTGCCATCTTAGGGAGGACTGGGGTGGCGAAGCTCGACGGCGCAAAGGAGGAGCTTGGCTGGCTGAAGGTGCTATTCGCCGTGGTGGCGGCAATCACCGTTCCGCTTATCGTAAGATCCGTGAACTGGAGACACTTTGATGGAATGGGTCCCCGTTCTTGGAATGGCAATCGGCATCATCGGCATGCTGGTGATCGCTGCCGAAGCGATCCGGAACGCCTACCGTAAGTAGCCCAGCTGAGGGCGTCCGCCCTCTTCGGTTCTTAACCCACCCATAGAAGCGTTTAGTGCCGCGTCGCGTTGGCCGGCGGTGTGTCGTTCTCCGGCGGCCGCTGGCGTCGCGCCATGATCGCGGCCTCGCGCGCGGTCGGGGTGCGAAGGTGCGGGCGCAGTGGATGGCGCAGGGAGCGCCGCGCGAGAAGTGTGCGCAGCTTGTCGTCGCTCATGTCCGACTCGGCGAGGCGGCGCAGCTGCCCGCCTTCTACCGCCGCGATCGGAAGCCCGTCGCGGTAGAGGACGCGGTTGCGGTGGATTGCGGGCACGCGGTCCTCGGGAGTGAGGATGCCGACCAGGTTCAGCGGATCAACCGCGCTCAGCACAATCAGTTCTTCCACCTTCTCCGTCTTCCTCACGGCGCGCAGGCGACCGACCGCATCGGCGCCAGCGAACTGCTCGCCGCCGAAGCCGGCGACGAAGCGCCCGCCCCGAATCTCGCCGCGCGCTTCCATGCGGCGGTACACGCGCACGAGATCGCGCCACGGTGGCAGCTGCGATTCGCGCTGCAGCATCGAGCGGAACACCACGCCGTAGCGCTTGAGCAGCGTGCGAGCGACCGCCTCGACGTCATCGGCCTTCTCCGCCGTGAGCAACGCCCAGCGCCCCGCCGTCTCGACGAGGTTGCGGCGTTTTTCCGGTGGCGCCAGCAGCGCGCGCAGGCCGGCAAAGCTGTCGGCGGTGGCGACGCCGGCCCCCGCGAGCTCGGCAAGCCCGCGCTCGACGTATGCCGGCAGCAGGCCCGTGGCCTTTGCCAGCTCATGGAAGAACGAGGCGCCGCGCTTCTCGAGCGCCTCGCGCACGGCCTTGGCCTCGGATGAGTATTCGGACGCCGGGTCGGCGGGCGCTTTCCAGATGTTCGCGTGCTCGCGCAGGAGCAGCGCGATCGGCGAGGTGCGCAAAGGCGCGCGCGTGCCGGGCGTGAGGCGTCCCCATGCCACGCGGCCGCTGAGACAAAGCTGGTCGATCTGCTCCGAGCCGTAGTCCGCGACTCGAGCCGGCAGCACGTCGTACTCCCAGCCCGCGGCCGCAAGCTCGAAGCCTTCGAGCTGCTCGACCACGGCCGCGAGGCCTTCGACGCCCTGCACCTGGTCTTCGCCCGCTACATGCTGCCAGTGCAGGAGGAAGCGCATGAAATCGGCGGCACTGACCGCCTCGATCTCCGCGCGTAGCCGATTCAGCGTGTAGCGATGGATGCGCGCAAGGAGGCGCCTGTCGCACCATTCGGTCTCGGCAATCGAAGCGGTGAATCGGCCGCGCAGGATTCGGCCCTGCGTCTCCAAAGCCTGCAGTGCCATGCCGGCGTCGGGGAGCTCGAGCTGGGACTCCACCACCGGCCCGAGTACTTCCAGGCGGCTGGCGATGATCTCCAGAAGCTCGTCGTCCGCGCGCTCGAGCGCGAACCATGCGCCGCCCTTGCTGACCGCCCTTTCCCCAAGGGAATCCAAAAGGGGAACCCAATGAGGGGCGAGCTCGGACTGCTTGATGTAGCCCGCCACCATCAGCGCGTCGTACATCTCGTCCGGCGTGTTCGCCACCGGCCAGGCTTCCTGGCGCACGCGCTCGATCGCGGCCGGATCGAGCGCTCCTAAATCATCGGCGTTGCGCAGCTCCGTGGCGCGTCGCGTGTACACCGCACGCGTGCGGCGTTCTTCGAGCGGGGCGTCGTCGAGGAATGTATAGACGGCGGAGTTGAGCAGCTCGTGGCTCAGCACGGAGGGCTCCGGCGTGTCGCGGGACACCACCCGGATCTCACCCCCGTAGAGGCGCGTGAGCTGCGCTTCGAGGCCTTGCGCGTCGACCGCCTCCTCGAGCGCATCGCGCATGGCCTGGTTCACGAGCGGGTGGTCGGGCACCTCGCGTTCGCCGGCGCCGACGTTGTCCTGGCACGCAATGGCGTCCGGGAAAACCGCCTGCAGGAGGTCTTCGGCATACATGCGCTGCAGCTGGTTCGGCACGCGAACGCCTCCCCGGTTGCGCGGCACGGCGAGCGCGAGCGTGGTGCTCCACCGCCAGCGCGTCTCGAAGATCGGCGACTGCAGCAGCGCCTGCACGAGCGTCGCGCGCACCGTGTTCGGGTGCAGATAGCGGAACACTTCGTCGAGCGGGAAGGAGTGCGAGTTGTTGAGCGAGAGGATGATCCCCTCCTCCGTCGCCGCCGCCTGCAGCTCGAAATTGAAGCCCTGGCAGAACTTCTTCCGCAGCGCCAAGCCCCAAGCGCGGTTGATGCGGCTGCCGAAGGGCGCGTGCAGCACCAGCTGCATGCCGCCCGACTCGTCGAAGAAGCGTTCGAGCGCGATGACGTCGATCGTCGGTATGACGCCGAGCATGCGCTTGGCCTGGTCGAGGTAGGTCGCGATCTGGCTGGCGGCCTCAGGGGAGAGGAAATAGTCACGCTCGAGGAGCTGGATGGCAGCCTCGACGTTGGGCAACACGCCGTCCACCGCCGCTCGCAGGCGGGACACCGCCACACTCATCTCATTGCTGCGAGCCGGCGCCTCTCCGAGCCAGAACGGCATCGAGGGCGGCTGGCCCTGGGCATCGGCCACGCGCACTACGCCATTGCCGATCTTGAGGATGCGCCATGAGGTGTTGCCCAGCTGGAACACATCGCCCGGCAGTGATTCGATCGCGAAGTCCTCGTTCAGCGTGCCGACGGTATGGCCTTCGGGCTCGAGCACCACGCGGTAATCGAATACTTCGGGGATCGCACCGCCGTTCATGATGGCGCTCATGCGCG
>DATLDY010000346.1:0-14535 GCA_035525655.1 Burkholderiales bacterium | reverse complement strand
AAACAGGCGAACGCCGATCCGGGCTTTTCCTTTTCTAGTTGGCCTTCTTGTAGCTCGCGGGCACGTTGAAGACGCTGTCGCGCACCGGCACCACGCCCATCTGCTTCACTTCCACCGTGAAAGAGAAGATCGGCTGCGGGCCGGCCGGCTTTTCTTCCTTCTTGTTCAGCATCCCCATGGCGCCGGACATGAGCGCGCCGCTGATGGAAGTCGGCGACGAGGATTGCTGCTGCTTTTGCTCTTCGTCCTTGGCGCCGCAGGCATTGCCGTCGACGAACCAGTCGATCTTGGTCGACACCGGATGGCCCTTGATCTTCTCGAGCTCCTTCGCGGCGCGCGTGAAGGCAGCGCGGTCGGTTGCGCTTAGGGTGCCCAGGTAGCCCGTCATCTGCGCCATGATCTCCGGCGGCAGCACCGGCTGCTCGCCGGGCTTGCCGTGCATCATCGGCATGGCGCTCTGCGGCACGCTCGCCATGTAGGTGCGCGCGAACGCCGTCTCGGTGTCGATGGCCTTTTTCATCTCGCCGTTGATCGGGCTGGTCCAGATGTCGAACTTCATCGTGCTGGTGGTCGCGCGCTTCTGCTTGTCTTCCATGCGGATGACCCAGGCGCCTTCGTACTGCTCGGCGCTGAAGCCGTTCACGTCGCGCTTCTGGCCGGTGGGCTTCACGTCGAAGCGATTGCTCGAGATGCGGGTGGTGCAGCCCTCCTCCGTCTTCTGCTTGGGCTGCTCGGGCTGCTGCGCTTCGGGCTTGGCCGGCGCCTCGGCGCCGCCGGGCAGCGGGCAGCCGGCGAGCGGGCATTCGACGTATTCCTTGCGCCGCTCGTTCACCGTCCACAGCAGCTTGCGGTCGAGGCGCGCGATGTTCGTGTCGCCCGGTCCGCCGATCACGCGCGTGACGAGGAAGCCGCTGAAGCGGCCGGTCCCCTTGGTCGCGCGCTCCTCGCGCTGCATGTCGGCACGGACGAAGCGCTTCTCGGTGGTCTCGAACGGAAAATTGCCGGCGATGCCGGTGGACGAGACGCGCGTCTCGAAGACGGCGGTGGGATTTTCCGGGGTGTTGTCGACCGGCGGAGGGGTCGAGCAGCCCGAAAGGGCAGCGGCTACGGCGACGGCTAGGGGCTTGCGCATGTTTTTCTCACTCCACTTTCACGTTGGCCATCTTGATGATCGAAGCGTAGCGCTCCTGCTCGCGGCGCAGGAACCCGCCCATCTCGTCGGGCGAGCTCGGGGCCGGATCGAGGCCGAGCTGCGTGAGCTTATCCTTCGTGTCGCCGGATTGCAGGATCTTGTGCATCTCGGCGGACAATTTCTGCAGCACCTCGCGCGGCGTGCCGGCGGGCGCGACATAGCCGATCCAGGCAAAGGCGTCGAAATCCTTCATGTCGGTCGCTTCGGCGACGGTCGGCACCTCCGGCAGGCCGCCGGGACGCTTCTGCGTCGAGACGGCGAGCGCCTTAAGGCGTCCGGACTTGATATGCGGCAGCGTGGCGGCCACGGTCTCCATCGTGTACGTGATCTGGCCATTGATGATGTCGGTGATCGCGGGCGCGGTGCCCTTGTACGGCACGTGGCGCGCCTGGATGCCGGCCTGGTGGTTGAACAGCTCCGCAAACAGATGCGCGGTGGCGCCGGTGCCCGATGAGGAGAAGGTGTACTTGTCCGGGTTCGCCTTCAGCTCGGCGATGAACTCGCGCGCATTGCTCGCGGGGAACGAAGGATTGGTGACGAGCACGTAAGCATTGCGGCAGATCAGGCTGATCGGCGCGAGGTCTTTCAGCGGGTCGTAAGGCACCTTCTGCAGCGAAGGCATGATGGACACCGGCCCGCTCGAGCCGGCGAGGAGCGTATAGCCGTCGGCCGGGCTCTTCACCGCCGCGTCGGTGCCGATCATTCCGCCCGCGCCGGGCTTGTTGTCGATGATGAAGGGCTGGCCGAGGGCCGCCTGCAGCCGCTCCGCGACCACGCGCGCCGCGATGTCCGTCGCCTGTCCCGGCGGCCAGGGCACGATCACCCTCACCGGCTTGCTCGGATAGGCCTGCGCCTGGACCAGCGTCGAGAATAGAAGCGACAGGACGGCGGCGGCGAGTCTCATTTCGATGGCTCCTTGGTGAGTCCGGCCGAGCGCGCGATCTTCATCACCCGCTCGTGCTCATCGCGCATCTCCGCCAGAAGCTTATCCGGCGGCGCGTAGTCCGCAAGGATACCGAGGGGTTTCAGCTTCGCGGCGAGCTCGGGCGAGCGGATCGCGCGCGCAAGGGCCGGTACCAGCACGGCGACGGCCTCGGACGAGACGCCGGCCGGCGCGAAGATCCCGGTCCACACGCCGAAAAGCTGCTGCTTGTAGCCGAGCTCGGCGAGCGTCGGGATGCCCGGATATTCCGGCCACGTGCTCGAGATCACGATGCCGCGCACCGTGCCGGCGGCGAGGTGCGAGGTCATGGTGCCAAGGGCGAGGACCACGCCTTCGATGTGTCCGCCGCGCATCGCGGTCACCGCGGGCACCGCGCCCGTGTAAGGCACCATGGTGAAGCCGGCCCCGGTGAGGGAATTCAGCGTCTGCACGCAAAAGTCGCCGACCGAGCCGACGCCCGCCGTGCCGATGCGCACCTTGCCGGGATGCTGCCTGGCGTAGTCGACCATCTCGCGGAAGTTCTTGAACGGCTGCTCGGCTCCGACGACGAGGATGCTCGGCGAGCGCATGGCGAGCGCAAGCGGCGTGAGGTCCTTCAGCGGGTCGTAGTTCGCCGTGCTCGGATCGATGATGGCGCGAAACACGAGCGCCGCGTTGTTCGGGATGCCGATCATGGTGCCGTCCTTCGGCCCCTTCACCACGACGTCGGTGCCGAGCGCGCCACCCGCCCCCGGGCGGTTCATCGGCACCACCGCCACCTTCAGGTCCCTGGAAAGCGAATCGGCGATGGCGCGCGCGGCGATGTCGGTGGCATCGCCCGCCGCAAGCGGGATAACCAGGTTGATCGGGGCCGATGGGTAGCCCTGCGACCAAAGCGGTGGCGCAAAGACGAGCAGCGCGCAGGCCCACGCGCGCACCAGGGTGCGGATCATCACATCCTCCTGCTTATTTTCTATGCTGCTTTTTTGCTCAGCCGACGACCAGCGCGCCGTGCTGGCTCTGGCCCTCGGTCATGCCGCGGGCCTTCATCCACTCATAGGCCCGGTTGAAGAGCGCCGGGTCGTAGTAATCCACATGCTTGTAATGCACGAAGGCGCGCAACAGCTCGCGCGGCTCGAGCGCGCCCTTGGCGTGCGCCGTGACGTGGTGCGCGTACTTGTAGAAGTCGGCGTTGATGAGGTCGACGGCGAGGTTCTCGGCGTCGTAGTAGCACTTGCGCTGCTCGGGCGTCAGCTCCGCCGCGACGACTTCGCCGCCGCGATAGAACGACGCGGCGATGATGTGCGCGCCTTCCTTCACCGCGAGGCTGATGAAGGGCTCCATCACCGTGATCGCGCGATACGTGCCGTCCTTCAGTCCCTGCCAGCGCTTCTGCGGCAGGCCGCCCTGCTTGATGTTCACGTGCTCGCGGCCGACCGCGCTCTCGAGCATCTGGATCGTCGTGTAATGCGAGCCGGTGAGCTCCTGCACCACCACCGGCACGTCGGACATGTCGCGCGGGGTCTGCAGCTGGTCGTCGAAGCTGATGATGGCCTGCGCCGCCACCGCTGCGCGCAACGCCGCGAGCTTGCCGCCGCGCTTGCCGCGCTCGAGGCGGTCGATGCTGGCCCACTCGCAGACGTTGTAGCTGTCGGCCGAGCCGCACTCGAACAGCTCTTCCTTGAGGCGCTCGAGCACCGGCTTCTCGGCGCTGTCGCGCTCGCGGTCGGCGTAAGTGGCAGAGAAAGCGACGTCGAGGCCGGCCTTGGCGAACAGGCCTTCCTCTATGCCGACGATGACGGGAAGGTCGAAGACCGGGTTGTTCGGGGCGATGCGAACTTTGATGGGCGTATCCATAGCTCAAAGGATACCGCCGAAATCGGGGTCAGAGCCCGATTAAAAATCGGGCTCTGACCCCGATTCTTACCGCAGGGTCATGACCGCGATCTTGCGGGCGCGGAAGTACGGCAGGACCACCTGCGTCTTGCCGTCGGCCTCGTGCACCGAGATGTACCGCGGCTCGGCGCCGCGCGTGGGCAGGTCGAAGGCCGTCCAGGCCTTCGTCGCCGGGTCGTAGCGCATCACGCGATCGGCGCCCCACAGGTTGGTCCACGGGCGGTGCTTGCTGTCGACATGTACGTGGTAAGGCTGCATGCGCCCCGGCAGGTCGACATAGGTCACCGCCTTGGTGCGGGTGTCGATGCGCGCGAAGTTGGCGCCCCACGAATTGCCGACCCACAGGACATCCGCGTTCTTGTCGGTGCCCATGCGCCGCGGCCCCTGCGCGAACGGCGGCGGGTTGTTGAAGTCCGGCTGCACGGCGGTCTTGTAGAACTCGCGCGCCTCCGGGGTGGCGAGCTCGAGCTGGCTCTTCAGCGGAGCGAGCTTGATCTCCGACGCTTTACCGGTCGCGCCGTCCGCGACGCCGATGATGTCGTGGATCATTACCGCCCAGTAGCCATTGCCGGCGCGGTCCCCGGCGGCGCCATAGCTGATGCCCGTGCCAGTGGCCTGCTTGAAGCTTTGGGTCTTGTACCCGGTCCACTCGCTGGTGACCGGATCGAAACGCAGGACGCCATCCGGCGCGGACACCCAGATCTTCCCCTTGCCGTCGTAGTCCACCGTGGTGGCGCCGCCCGTGGGCGACAGGCCTTCCGGCGGGATGAAGACGTCGATCTTCTCGGTGCGCGGATCGATGCGCGCGAGTCCGCCGCGTCCCGGATTGATGTTGATCCAGATCATCCCGTCCGGCGTGCGCGTCATGCCGTGGCTCTGCGAGGCGAGCCCCGTCTTCGCGGGGATGTTGAACAGCTTCACCTGGCCGGTTTTGGTGTCCACCTTACCCAGCGAGGTGCGCTTGTTCGGGATATTGCAGGTGAACCAGACATTGCCCGCGTCGTCGAGCCACGCGTCGTGCACGCCCCAGCCGGGAATCGACACCGACGGTGTGGCAAGCGACCAGTCGGAACCGTCGTTCTGCACATAGTTCGCCGGGAGGTTCGCATCCGGGTCGAGCGGCATGTCGTACTCGCGGATCTCGACGCGCGCCGCTTCGCCGCTCGGGCGCGCCGGCAGCGTGAACTTGGCTTCGGGCTTGGGTCCCCTGGCGCGCGCGAGATACGCCGCGAGGTCCTTCTGGTGATAGTCGAGCACCGCCGAAGGCCCGCGCTCCTTCGCCATGTACGAGCCGTAGACGTTGGCGTTCTTCATCAGCTCGAGCACCGCGTTCCAGCCCACCTCGTCGAAGCGGAACTGCAGCGGATAGCTCGCCGTATGGCACGCGGTGCAGTTGTTGCGCAGCAGCTGGTGCATGCGCTTGTCCTGCGCGCTGGCCTGCGGCAGCGAGTCGAGCGCAACGTTCCCCGGCAGCTGGCGGAACGTCTGCTCCTCATCGTCGTTCGCTTTCATCCGGAAATCCTGTTTCCCGGAGGAAGCGAGATCGAGCTCCGCCTTCGACGGCTGGTAGCCCAGCGCCTGCGCGCTCACGCGGTACTTCCCCGCGGGCAGCGGCGAGAAGGCGTAGTTGCCCGCCTTGTCGGTGTACACGCTCGTGCGGATGGTGCTGCCGTCCGCCTTCGCGGACACCGTGACACCGGCCATCTTCTCGCCCTTGGGCCCGGTGACGGTACCGGTGAGCTGCGCGTGGGCGGCGAAAGGAACCAACAGGAGAAGTGCGAGCGTGCGCATGCGGTGCTCCTTAATCGGCAGGCTGCGGGATGGTCTTGATGTACGCGACGACCGCATCGATCTCGGCCGGCTTGAAGTGGTACTTGAACCCCGGCATCTTCGGCGTGCCGTTGGCGATGAAGATGCGCAATGCCTCGTCGCCGCCGCCGAGCGAGACGCGCGAGAGCACCGGCGCGTACTGCGCGCTGGTCATCTGCGGCTTGGTGTGGCAGACACGGCACGACTGGTTGAAGTGCCGCATGCCTTCGAGCTGCTGCGGATTGAGTTCCTGGGACAGCGCCGCAGCGGGGAACGCGGCGAGCAAGAACAGGATGCTGCGCTTCATGGGCCCTCCTCCGTCGAAGCGAACGAGCGCCATGCTAGACCTGAGCGCAGTGCACAAACGAATATGTTTCGCTGTCAGCTACCTTTCAAGCCCAAAAAAAAGCGGGCCCGAAGGCCCGCCTCTTCGTGCTCCACGTTTAACTTACATCTTGCTCTCGGCCTTGTTCTTCTCGGCCTTGTTCTGCGCCGAAGAAGACTCCGGATCGTCGCCCGCGCCTTCCTTCGTGGCCTGGCTGCCCGAGGAGGTGGCGCCCGTCGCGCCGCTTGCGGGCGATCCACCCAGGACCGCGGAGGAGCCGCTCTCGGTGGTCGACGACGGCGAGCTCATCGTGCCCTGGTTCATCGTCGAGGGCGATTTCACGTCGGTCGACGGAGTCGCCGTGCGGGACGATGGCGAGGTCTGCGCGCCCTGGCTGTCGCTGCCGCTGTTGGATTGGGCGAAGGCGCTGCCGAACGCGCCCATCACTGCCGCAGCGGTAAGACTTACCGCGAATTTCTGGATTCTCATGTGCTCTCCTTTGCGTGTATGCGGAAAGCTGGTCGCAAGTGCTGTGCCCGGATTGCAAGGGCCCGTGGATAGAATCCCCACATGAGCGAGCACAAATCCCCGCACGACATGGGCGGCGAGGAAGCCGGCGCGATCGACATCACCGATCACGGGATGAAGTTCTGGGAGAAGCAGGCGAACGCACTCCGCAACACGCTCTCGAGGAACAAGATCGTGCGCCTCGACGAGATGCGCCGCGCCGCCGAAGACCTCGGCGAGCGGTACTACGAACTCGAATATTTCGAGCGCACCACGCATGCCCTGCGCCAGGTGCTGCTCGAGAAACGCTTCTTCACCGAGGCCGAGCTCGCCGCGAAGATGGCCGAGGTGCGCAAGCGCTATGGCGGCTAGCGCGTATACCGAGGCGCCGACGCGGCGCTTCAACGTCGGCGAGCGCGTGCAGGTGAAGCGCAGCTTCCCGCCCGGCCATCGCCGCACGCCGCATTACATCCGCGGCAAGCGCGGCGTGATCGAGCGCGTGTGCGGAACGTTCCCGAATCCGGAAGAGCTCGCTTATGGATTCGACGGCGAGCCCAAGCGCGTGCTGTATCGGGTTCGGTTCTCGCAAAAGGAGGTGTGGGGCGATTACGCCGGCCCGGACGGTGATTGGCTGGAGTTGGAGATTTACGAGCACTGGCTAGAAAGAGCATGAGCGATTTTCCTGCCGCCCCCCCTGTCAAGGGGGGAAGCGAGCGGTTTTTGCGAGCGGGGGGTTTGGCGTTTTCTAAAAACCAACCCCCCGCTGCGCCTTCGGCTCACGGCCCCCTTGACAGGGGGCCAGCAGTAGAAAGGAACCGATGAGTCACGACCACGATCACGACCACGCGAAAGCCCACGACCGCTCGCACGACGAAGGTCCGCCCTCGGAATACGAGATCATGAGCCGCGCGATGCAGGAGCTGCTCGAGGAGAAAGGCGTCATCACCGCCGAGCAGATTCGCAAGCGCATGGAGCTCTTTGAGGAGGACTTCCCGTATCGCGCGCCGCGCGTGATTGCGCACGCGTGGGTCGATGCGAAATTCAAACAGCGCCTCCTCGAGGATGCCAAGGCGGCGTGCACGGAGTTCGGGCTGGATCTCGAAGCCGACCGCGTGATCGCCGTGGAGAACACCCCCGAGGTGCACAACGTCATCGTGTGCACCCTCTGCTCGTGCTATCCGCGCGCGCTCCTGGGGATGCCGCCGACCTGGTACAAGAGCGAGAACTATCGCAAGCGCGTGGTGCGCGAGCCGCGGGCGGTGCTGAGGGAGTTCGGTACGGTGATTCCCGACAACGTGACGGTGCGCGTGCACGACTCGAATGCGGACATGCGCTACGTCGTCGTGCCGATGCGGCCCGCGGGGACGCAAGGCTGGAGCGAGGAGAAGCTCGCCGGGATCATTACGCGCGATGCACTCGTGGGGGTAACGATTCCAACGGTTTGACCCAGGGTGGCTCGGGCCTTGCTCCGGATAAGCGACAACCTAACGGAGACTCCCATGAGCGAAAAAACCCAGGTACCCGGCACATCGCGCCGGCGCAACGAGGCCGATGCCATCGAGCCCTCCGGCGAGGTCAACCCGGAGAAGCTGAAGCAGAACCAGGATCGCCTGCACGTCGACAGCGATCACAAGACCGAAGAGATGAAGAAGGGCCACCGCGGCACCTTCCCCTAGCCTATTTAGCGCGGCGTGACGGAGTCGATTGGCCAGGAAACATTCCCTGGCTAGACTTCTGCGGTCCCCGGGGAGAACAAATTGCCGACCGCGCAGCAATTCATCTGCAAGAAGTGCATGGCCCTATCCAACGTGATGACCTTCGAGAAGACGACCGACGGGGTGTATTACGCGCGCTGCCAGCAGTGCGGTGCGAAGAACAAGGTGGTGCAGACCGGCGCTACGGCGAGCCAGCCGGGGATCCTGCCGGTCACGGGACTGATCCGCTAAAAATAAATAGGGACAGACCCCATTTAACCTTCGTGTAACTCCGGTAAACCGGGTCTGTCCCTATTTATTTTCTCCAGCCGGGCGCTGATGTCCTTGGCGTCGAGAAACACATGCAGCGCGCGGGTGCGGGCGCCGCAGGGCGGGAGCTCGCTGAACAGCATCCAGGCGTTGGCTTCGACCTGCTTCAGCTTCTGCAGGAGATCGGTGTCCTCCACGCGCCCAACTTAGCAAACGGCAACGCGGGCCGCAGCCACTGCGGCCCGAAAATCGCGTCACCGCTTCACGACACGGGGACGTGTCCCCGTGCCTGTGGACAACTTAGTCCTGAAAAATCAGCGGCGCGAGGCGAGCATCAGGAGCGCGCCCATCACCACGCCGACGCCGAAGCCGACGCCGACCGCAGCCCACGGGTTGCGCTGCACTTGCTCGTCGGCGTAGCGGCCGTACTCGCGCGCGCGCTCGCTCACGGTGTCGAGCACCTCGTTGAGCTGGCGCTTCGCGGCCTGCACTGCGTCGTCCGACTCCTGTTGAAAGTCGCGGATATCATTGGTGGTGCCTTCGTAGCCCGGCTGATTCGGCGTCATGGTTCCTCCAGTTGAGAACGCAAGCCACAGAGCAAAGTCCATGCCTTGGAAGATCGTCGCGTCCGCCGGCTATGCGCTGCGGGGCCTGCGCTTCCTTCTCGAGGAGCGCAACGCCCGCCTGCTCCTCGCCGGAACCGTCGTCGCGGTCGGCGCGGGTTTGCATTTCCGGCTGACCGGGCTCGAGTGGTGCACCGTCGTGCTCGCGATCACGGCGCTCTGGGTCGCCGAAGGCCTGAACAGCGCGCTCGAGCGCCTGACCGACCTCGTCTCGCCCGGGTTCCATCCGCTGGCCGGCAAGGCGAAGGACATCGCCGCGGGCGCCGTGCTGATCGCGCTGGCGGGCGCCATTTCGATCGGGGTGATCATCTTCGGGCCGCGGCTGGTCTAACATCCCGCTCCTTTCCCATAGGTCAAAGCGGAGGAACCCACCATGATCGATCTCTACGCCGCCGGCACGTCCAACGGCATGCGCGCACGCATCGCCCTCGAGGAGTGCGGCCTGAAGTACAACTTCCACCCGATCGACCTCACCAAGGGCGAGCACAAGACGCCGCAGTACCTGGCGATGAACCCGATGGGGCAGATCCCGGTGATGATCGACAGCGAAGGCCCCGGCGGGAAGAAGGTCACGATGGCGCAGTCGAGCGCGATCATGGTCTATTGCGCCGAGAAGGCGGGCAAGTACATCCCGAAGGATCCGGCGAAGAAGGCGGCGATGCTCGAGGCGTACATGAGCGCCTCGACGGACATCACGCCGATGTTCGGCTCGGTGAACGCGTGCGTGCGCGCGAAGGACCCGGCGCCTTACGTCGCGGCGGGCGAGATGTTCAAGCAGCGCCTGAAGGGCTACTTCACGGTCTGGAACGATCTCCTCGGCAAGCGCAAGTACGCCGCCGGCGACGAGCTCACCATCGCCGACTTCTCGCTCTATGCGGGCTACTGGCGCACCAAGGGCGCGTTCCCCGAGCTCGTCGGCGGCCTGTCGAACCTCGAGCGCTGGGGCAAGGAAATCGGCGATCGCCCCGGCATCCAGAGAGCGCTGAAGATCTAGCCGGAATAATTCCGTACCCGGTACGTAATTATTCTGTCAGGAGATCGAGTTGCGCCGCATCGCCGGGTGACGCTCCCGACTCCATGCGAGGTCCAGGTCGATCCGGTTCGAGGCGCGCGCCTTCAGACTCCAACCGCGCCTTGAGCTCATCGCCGACAAGCGGGAACCCAGCCTCTGTCGCATCGCGAAGCGCGGTGAGCATGTCGGCGCTTTCGGAAACGCTTAGCAAGTCAAGGTAAGCGCGCCGGCGCGGCGCGTCGTCGTTGGCGATTGCCAGGTACTCAGCATGCGCGGTTAGTAATGGATCGACCCGTGTGCCGACGTTCCCCGCGTAGCTCGACCACGGGTGGGCGGAAGGCGAAGCGACCATGCGAGCGCGCACGGGATTCTGCTCGATGTATCGGTAGCACCCGAGCACATAGCGCGCGGAATCGACGAGGCACGACCTGAACCGGCCTTCCCAAAGCTGTCCCGTGCGCGAGTAACGCCGGTTGAAGTAGCTCGCGTAGCGCCGCGCGAGGTCCCTCATCATCAGACTACAGCCGGTATCGTCTTGCGGCGTAAGCAACAAATGGATGTGGTTCGTCATCAAGCAATAGGCGTGAAGCGCGCATTGCCGCAGGCGCGACAAATCCTTCAGGATGGAGAGATAAACGAGCCGGTCGTTGTCCTGATGGAAGCAGTCCTGACGATTGTTACCGCGATGCGAGACATGCAGCGCGATACCGGGAAAGACCAGCCTCGGGTGCCTTGCCATGACCGAGTCAACGGACGACCCGAGCGGATCGTTGACTGACATGAAAATTACGTACCGGGTACGGAATTACTTACAGGCCGCGGCGTCGCGCTGGCAGGCTTCCTGGCAGGTCTGCAGCGCCGGGGCTTCGGTGTTTGTCTTTCGGCAGTTGGTGACGCACGAGTTGAGCTGAGCGCTGCAGCTCGGCGGAACCTTCGGCGCCGTGAATTGCGTGTACGCGTAATAGCCCGCGACGGCGAGCGCGCCGATGATCACCGACGCGCCGACCGCGCCTCCGCGCTGCGCTTTGCGCATCAGTCGTCCTCCGCCGCGCCGCCGCCGCTGGCGACGATGTCTTCCTGCTTGATCTTGTCGACGTTGAAGCGCTCGACCTTGCCGCGGATGGTCTTGATGAGATCGTGCAGCTCGGGCGCTTCCTTCATGAAGCGCAAAGGGTTGCTGCGCGCCACGACGAAGGTCTTGAGATACGGACTGACGAAGCCTTTCGCCTTCAGCTTCTTCACCACTTCCGCCACACGCTCGTCGAGCTCGAGGAGCATCTCCGCTGTTTTCTCATGCTCGCGCAGCGACTTGGTCATCGGCTGCTCGGAGAACTCGGTGAGGCGGCGCACGAAGGAGTTATACACCGCACCGCTGAACCGCGGGTTCTTCTCGTAGCAGATGCCCATCGTCGCGAAGGAAGGCTCCTCGAGATAGAACGCGACGTCCTTCTCCGATTTCGCCGCGCCCTCTTCCATCAGGTTGCGATAGATGCGGATCACTTCGAGCGATTTGTCGCGCAGGTTGTGCGCCTTCTCGGTGTTGAGCGCGAGGATCTGCCACGCCACCTCGCGCTTCGGCACCACGATCGCGGTGATGGCCTTCGCCCCCAGTCGCCGCATCGCTTCGAGCCGATGGCGGCCGTTCGGCGTCCAGAAGCCCTTCTCCGGTGCCGTCACCGCGATGATGGGATCGAGGAACATGCCGGTGCGATCAAGCACGTCGGCGAGCCTCTTGTGATGCACCTGCGAGAGGTCGCGCTGGAACGGCGTCGGCTCGACCGCATCGATCGGCAGCACCGCGAGCAGCAGCGGATGCTTGCCGAGCGGGTCGCTATAGCAACCCAGCACATAGCCGCCTTCGTTCTCCACGCGCGTCTGCACTGCATTGCCTTCGCCGGACAAGGCATCGAGGCGGCATTCGAGCGCAGTGATGCCGCGCGATCCCGCCTTGGCCTTGCGTGGCTTGCGCCGCGCCGGCGCGCGCTTGGATGGAATCTTCGACCGCTTGACCGCCATCTGCCGCCCTAATTCCGTACCCGGTACGTAATTATTGACCTTTCGGAATAATTACGTACCGGGTACGGAATTACTTTTCCTGCGCGATCGGGATTTTCGGCGCCCAGGCGAGCCATTCCTTCTTCGGCTCGCCGTGCAGGAAGAAGACGGTGCCCTGCTTGGCGCGGGCGGTGCCGGGCGGGGTGGCGAACTCGATGCCGCCGGTGATGAAGGCGCGCAGGGATTCGAACTGCACCTCGATGCCCTTCAGGAGGCCGCCGGTTACGTTGACGCCGCTCACGTCCCAGAACGACGAGCCCTCGCGCACCAGGCTCGCGTAGCGCGGATAGATGAGGACGTGGACGTCGGCCGAGAGCGCATTGGGCGCGAGGTCGAGCTTGTGCACGACGCCGACTTCGACGCCACGGTAGTAAACGGGCGCGTCGACGCGCATCTTCGGGCGCTCGGCGCGAAGCACGATCTTCAGCCCGCCTTCCATGCCGACCGGCGGATTCTCGAGGCCGGTGAACTCGCGCTTGACCGGGTTCTCGTGCTTGCCCGGGACGACATGGATCTCCGGACCCGAGAGCACGGTGGCGAGGCCGGTGATCTGCCCGAAGCCCACGCGCGGCCGCAGGATCCAGAACTGGCTGCCGTCGCGCGCCATGCCTTCGGCGCTCTTCGTGAGCCGAATGCGCACCAGCGCGCTCTTCTCGTCCTTGGAGAGCGCAACCCCGGTCACCTCGCCCACCTGCACGCCGCGATAGCGCACCGGCGTCTGTCCGACGCGCAGCCCGCCGCCGTCGCTGAAGGTGACTGTGATCTCGGGACCGTAGTCCTGCATGCGGTGCCAAACGAGGAAGGCGGCCACGGCGATGGCGATCACCGGCACGATCCACACCAGCCGGACCAGCCGCCGGCGCTTTACGCGCGCCCTGGGGATTTCGTCGCCGCTCATTGCTTGTTCCAGATGGCCTTCGGATCGAAGCTTTGCGAAGCGAGGATCGTCAGCACGACCATCGCCGTGAAGGCGATGAGGCCGGGCCCGGGAATGATGCGCCCGAGGTCGCCCATCTTCACGAGCGCGACGAGGATCGCGACCAGGAACACGTCGAGCATCGCCCACGGTCCGATCACGTCGATGAACTTGTAGATGCGCGAGCGGCCGCGCATGCGCCGGTCGCGCCCGAACTTCACGCTCCACACCAGGAACAGCAGCCCGAGCAGCTTGATGAGCGGAATCAGGATGCTCGCCAGGAACACCACGGCCGCGATGAAATACTGGTTGTAGTTCACCAGGCTCACGACGCCGTCCCACACCGTGTTCTCGGTATAGGTGCCGTAGAGGTTCATGGACAGGAGCGGATAGATGTTCGCCGGCACGTACAGCACGAGCGCCGCGAGCGTCAGGGCCGCCGTCACCTCGAGGGTGCCGAACGGACGCGACACTACCGCCGAGCCGCAGCGGATGCACTCGGCGGTGGTGCCCGGCTCGAGCGGCTCGACCCGCTGCGCAAGGCCGCAGGAATCGCAGGCAAGGACGGAATCGGGGGGCGCCATCGGCTTTTCGACCACCGGTCTGTTTTATAGTTGCCGCTTTCGTGGAGGTCCTATGGGTTGTCGACTGCAGGGACGTTTGCTGGTGGTTGTAGCTGCTTTGCTACTGGGAGGATGCGGGTACAACAACCTGCAGTCGCTGGACGAGCAGGTGAAGGCGTCGTGGTCGGAGGTGGTCAACCAGTACCAGCGCCGCGCCGACCTGATCCCGAACCTCGTCAATACCGTGAAGGGCTTCGCGCAGCAGGAGAAGGACGTCCTGATCGGCGTCACCGAAGCCCGCGCCAAGGCGACGTCGATCAATGTGCGGCCCGAGGACGTCGACGACCCGGCGAAGGTGCAGCAGTTCATGCAGGCGCAGCGCGACGTCGGCGGCGCCCTGGCGCGCCTGCTCGTAGTCGCGGAGAACTATCCGCAGCTCAAGTCGGATGCCAACTTCCGCGAGCTGCAGGCGCAGCTCGAAGGCACCGAGAATCGCATCACGGTCGCGCGCCAGCGCTTCATCAAGTCGACGCAGGAATTCAACACCCAGGTGCGCCAGTTCCCGACCAACCTCACCGCAATGATGTTCGGCTTCAAGCCGAAGGCGCAGTTCACCGTCGAGGACGAGAAGGCCATCTCCAAGCCTCCGACAGTCGACTTCGGCACCCCGGCGAAGAAATAGATGGTTTTCTCTTGCCCCCCTGTTAAGGGGGGAAGCGAGCTTCGCGAGCGGGGGGTTGGTTTTCGCGAA
>DATLDY010000344.1:0-4452 GCA_035525655.1 Burkholderiales bacterium | reverse complement strand
GCAGCAGCACGCCGACCTGATCGCCGAGCGCATCACCCAGCTCGGCGGCGCGCCGGACTTCTCGCCCGATGGCCTCGCCTCGCGCAGCCACGCCGAGTACGTGGAGGGCGATTCGCTGGAGGACATGATCAGGGAAGACCTGGTCGCCGAGCGCATCGCCATAGACAGCTACCGCGAGATGATCAATTACCTCGGCACCGAGGACTCCACCACGCGCCGCATGCTGGAGGAAATCCTCGCCAAGGAAGAGGAGCACGCCGACGACCTCGCGTCCCTCCTCGAGGGCATCGGCGGGCAGCACTAAACAACCATGGCACGCGGTCTCTGGAAAGGCGCGATCAGCTTCGGGCTGGTGAACGTGCCGGTGGAGCTCTTCTCGGCGCAGAAGCGCTCGTCCGAGCTCGATCTCACGATGCTCGACAAGCGCGACATGGCGCCGGTCGGGTACAAGCGCGTCAACAAGGCGACCGGCAAGGACGTGCCGTGGGAGGACATCGTCAAGGGCTACGAGTACGAGGACGACAAGTACGTCGTGCTCTCCGAGGAGGATTTCCGGCGCGCCAATCCCGAGGCGAGCAAGACGGTCGACATCACGGCGTTCGTCGACCTGGCCGACATCGCGCCACAGTATTTCGACACCCCCTACCTCCTCGCCCCCGCCAAGCGCGGCGAGAAGGCGTACGCGCTGCTTCGCGACGCGATGGCCAAGGCCGGCAAGGCGGGCGTCGCGACCGTGGTCATCCGCACCAAGGCCTACCTTGCGGCGCTGGTGGCGCAGGGCGATGCGCTGATCCTCAATACGCTGCGCTACTCCAAGGAGCTGAAGGGCGCCGAGGACATCGATCTCCCCGAGAAGCTCAAAGGCGCCAAGGTGAGCGCGAAGGAGATCGACATGGCGCTCAGGCTGATCGACGACATGGCCGATGAGTGGCAGCCGGAGAAGTACCACGATACCTACCACGAGGATCTCCTCAAGCGCATCGATGAAAAGGTCAAGGCCGGCCAGACCGAGGAGATCACCGCGCCCCAGAAGGACGACAAAGGCGACAAGAGCGCCAACGTCATCGACCTGATGTCGCTCCTGCGCAAGAGCGTGGAAGGTGGCAAGAAGGAAGAAAAGCCGCAGCCCAAGCCCAAGCGTGCGGCGAAGAAGCGTCGCGCCGCCTAAATGCCCAAGCGCATCATCCGTTACGCCGTGGTCGGTTGCGGGCACATCGCGCAGGTCGCGGTGCTGCCGGCGTTCGGCAACGCCCGGCGCAACTCGAAGCTGGTGGCGATCGTCTCCGGCGATCCGGTGAAGCGCGCCGAGCTCGGCAAGAAGTACGACGTGGCCATCGCGCTCGACTACGACAAGTACGACGAGCTCATCAAGAGCGGCGACATCGACGCCGTCTACATCGCGCTGCCGAACAGCCTGCATGCCGAGTACGCCGAGCGCGCCGCGCGCGCCGGCGTCCACGTGCTGTGCGAGAAGCCGATGGCGGTGACGGAGGCCGAATGCGAGCTGATGACCCGCATTGCCCGCGAGGCGAAGGTGAAGATGATGGTCGCCTACCGCCTGCATTTCGAGCGCGCCAACCTGGAGGCGATCGAGATCGCGCGCTCCGGGCGCATCGGCGAGCCGCGCCTGTTCAATTCGACGTTCACCATGAGCGTCGTGCCGGGCAACATCCGCGTGAAGCGCGAGCTCGGCGGCGGCGTGCTCTATGACATCGGCATCTACTGCATCAATGCCGCCCGGTCGCTGTTTCGCGAGGAGCCGGTCGAGGTCTGGGCGTCGAGCGCCGGCGCGATCGGCGACGTCGAGGAATCGGTGAGCGCGGTGCTGCGCTTCCCGAACGAGCGCCTGGCGAGCTTCACCTGCAGCTTCGGCGCGACCAAGGTCTCCGAATATCGCCTGGTCGGCACCAAGGGCGAGCTCGCCGTCGACCCGGCCTACGATTACGCCAAGCCGCTCGAGCATCGCCTATCGCTCGAGGGCAACGTGGTGAGCGAGCGGCGCTTCGCCAAGCGCGACCAGTTCGCCCCCGAGCTCCTCTACTTCTCCGATTGCGTGCTGCAGAACCGCGACCCGGAGCCCTCCGGCGAGGAAGGCCTCGCCGACGTGCGCATCATCCGCGCGCTATACCAATCCATCGAGTCCGGCCGGCCGGTCGAGCTCGCGCCTTTCCAGCGCCGCGAGCGACCCAGCCTCGAGCAGGAGATCCGCCGCCCGCCGATCGAAAAGCCATCCGTCATCCACGCAGAAGCCCCATCAGGAGGTAGCTAATGAAACGCATCGCATTGTTTGCTTGCGCCCTATTTGTCGCCCTACCGTCGTTCGCGCAGCCCACGAGCGGCAAGACCAACGAGCAGGCGACCGAGGAAGGCCGTCAGAAGAACACCCAGTTCGCCAGCGACGCCGCGCTCACCTCCAAGGTGCATACCGCGCTCGCCAACGACGTCGGCATGAAGACGCTGAAGGACATCAACGTCGACAGCGACAAGGGCGTGGTCACGCTGAAGGGCATGGTCGAGTCCGAGGACGTGAAGAAGCGGGCGGAAGCCGTCGCCCGCAAGGTGGGCGGCGTGTCGTCCGTCAAGAACGAGCTGCGCATCAAGGGCGGCTGAGCGCCATGGACGAGCCGCGCCCGCTTCTATCGGTGAGCGAGACCCGCGACGGCGTGTGGAGCGTGAACGAGCGCGGTCCCAGCCGCGTCGCCATCGCGTACTTCCCGAGCAAGTGGGGTGCGATCAAGCATGCCGTACGCGTGGCCCACGCCAAGCCGCGCTGCCGCGTAGCCGTGGTGGAGCGCGATGGCACCGTGCGCCTCGCGCGCGATTATCAGCAGGGCCCGGAAACCGGGAATGTCGAGATCTAGGAGGCTTGCATGAAAACATCGACCTTTGCACTCATCTTCGGGGTGGCGTATCTAGCCGCGGGCCTGCTCGGCCTCATTCCGGCGATGCTCACGCCGCCGCCGGTGGATGCGCCGGGAACCAAGTTCACCCTTCTTTATGGCTACCTGTTTGGTCTCTTCCCGGTCAACATCCTCCAGTCGGTGGTAAACATCGCCATCGGTGCGTGGGGGATTGCCGCCGGGTCCGGGCGCGCGAGCAGCACGCGATTCGCGCGCAGCCTGGCAGTCTTCTTCGGCGCCCTCGCCATCCTGGGAATGCTGCCGATGACGAACACGCTGTTCGGCGCCGTCCCGCTCCATAGCAACGACGTCTGGCTGCACGCCGTGTCGGCGGTCATCGCTGCGTACTTCGGCTGGCGCCAGCCTGCCGGCGCGGGCGAGCGCCGCCGTCTGAGTAATGACCGCCGCTATCAGATGGCGCCGGTCGTGCGAGAGCGGCGCCTCGGCCTCTCCGACCGCCGGGAGCATTGGAGCGGCATGACGCCCGCGTAAGTCCGGGCTTTATTTGCGCTTGCTGCGGCCGAGGCGCTTGGCATTGGCGAGCGCACGGCGGCGGATCGGAGCCAAGCCCTCGGCAAGGATGCGCGCTGAAGCCGAACCGGGACGCGACTTGCGCCGCGCCCACGGAAACCAAAGCGACAGCGCCCACTGCTGATGTTCCAGGAAGGCCTGCATCGCCATCGCGCTCCACGCTTCGTTGAAGGCGATGAGCTTCTCGGTGCCCATGCGTTGGAATTCCTTGCGATCGCGTGCCGAAGGCGACGCGCCCGCGAGAGCCATCCGCGCCATCCGATGAGCAATGACCTGCGGCGCGGCAAGTCCAAGCTCAACGGTCTGTACGGCGAGGGATTTAGATCTTCTGGGCATAGCGCCTATTTCCTTCTGCGCAGCAACAAGTGCGTCGCGCGCTCGCCCGCGACGGACTTCTCGCCCTCGTAGCCCAGCGCGTGCAGGTCCAGGCCCGCGAACAGATTTTCGCCGGAGCCCAGCAGCACGGGGCTCAGCGCGAGATGCAGCTCGTCGACCAGCCCCGCGCTCAGGTACTGTCGGACGGTCGATACGCCGCCGCCGAGGCGCACGTCGCGCCCGCCGGCTGCGGCCCTCGCCTGCTCAAGCGCAGAGTGGATGCCGTCGGTCACGAAATGGAAGTCGGTCCCGCCCTTCATCCTGAGTGGTGCGCGTGCGTGATGCGTGAGCACGAAAACCGGCACGTGGTACGGCGGCTCTTCGCCCCACCAGCCTTTCCAGCTCTCGTCGGGCCACGGGCCGCGCACCGGGCCGAACATGTTGCGGCCAAGGATCCACGCGCCGAGGTTCTCGAAGCCCCGTTCGGCCATGCGGTTGTCGACGCCGCTCTCGCCGCCGGGCTGGCCGTGCATGTGTTGCCAGACGCGGGTCGGGAAGAACCACTCCATCAGGTCGGGGCCGTTCACCCCCAGCGGGTGCTCGAGGGCCTGCCCCGGTCCCGCCCCGTAGCCGTCGAGCGAGACCGCGAAGCTGCGCACAATCAGCCTGGACATGCGGCGAGCGTAACATTGCCTGACGCCGAAGT
>DATLDY010000343.1:0-14393 GCA_035525655.1 Burkholderiales bacterium | reverse complement strand
GGGGCGGTGTCGTTCGTAGTGGCGTGGATCGCGGTGCAAGTGCTGCTGTCGCGCTTCGGGCGCTTGGCGCTGGATCATCCGAACGAGCGTTCGCTGCACGCGCGGCCGGTGCCGCGAACCGGCGGCATAGCGGTCCTCGCCGGCGCTGCAAGCGCGCTCGCCTTTGGCGCGGCGCCGTTATGGCTGCCGCTGGCGCTTGCGTTGCTGCTGGCGGCAGTGTCATTCGTCGATGACCTTAGGAGCCTGCCCGTCAGCATTCGCCTCTCCGCCCACATCCTGGCCGCAGCGGTCTTCGTCTGGTACACGACGACGCCGATGGCCTACTCGCAGGCGGTCGCGCTCGCCATCGCCGTTGCGTGGCTGACGAACCTGTACAACTTCATGGACGGGTCCGACGGCCTCGCCGGTGGCATGAGCATGATCGGATTCGGTGCCTACGCCGCGGCCGCCATCCTGGCCGGAGAGTCCGCGCTCGGAACGCTTTGCCTGTGCATCGCGGCGGCCAGCGCCGCATTCCTGCTTTTCAACTTCCACCCGGCGCGGATTTTCCTCGGCGATGTCGGCTCCATCCCCCTGGGTTTCCTCGCCGGCGCACTCGGACTGGCCGGATGGCGCTATGAAGCGTGGCCGCTGTGGTTTCCGGTGGCGGTGTTCGCGCCTTTCATCGCCGATTCGACGCTGACGCTCGCGCGCCGCTTTGCGCGGCGCGAACGCGTCTGGCAGGCGCATCGTGACCATTACTACCAGCGGATGGTGCGCGGCACGCTGGGTCATCGCGGCACCGCGTACGTTGCCTATGTGCTGATGCTGGCCTGTGGCGGCCTCTCGCTCGCAGCGCTGCCCCGCCCATGAACTGGTACTACCGGCGCTACATCGTCTTTGCGCACGACGTCGTCGCCGCGGGCCTGGCGTGGGTCGTTGCGTTCTGGCTGCGGTTCAACCTGGACATCCCCGAGGACTATCGCGAAGTGATGCTCTCGCGACTGCCCTGGATCCTTTGCGTGCATGCGGCGATCTTCTGGGCCCTCGGCCTTTACCGCGGCATGTGGCGCTATGCGAGCCTGCCGGATCTTCGGCGCCTCCTGATTGCCGTCGGCGTTTCCGCCGCCGCCGCGCCCGCGGTGCTGGCGCTCCTGCGCATGGCGGAGGCGGTGCCGCGCTCGGCTTACTTGACCGCGCCGCTCATCCTCGTCGTCATCATGGGCGGAAGCCGCTTCGGCTACCGCGCCTGGCGTGAAGGGCGGCTGACGTCGCTCGTGTCGAAGCCGCATTCGAATCCCGTATTGGTGCTCGGTGCGGGCACCGCGGCGGTGGCGCTCGTCAAGGAGCTCGCCGCGAGTCCGCACTGGCGCGTCGTCGGCTTGCTGGACGACGACCCGGCGAAGCGCGGTGCCGCTGTCGTGGACGTGGAAATCCTCGGCACGATCGCGCGAGTCGGCGAGATCGGCGACCGGCTCGGGGTCACGCAGGCCATCATCGCAATGCCGGAGGCGACCCACAGCGCGCGCAAGCGCGCCGTCGATCTGTGCACCCGGGCGGGAATCGCCGTGATGACGGTGCCGGCGCTTTCCGACATCGTTTCGGGCAACGTCAGCGTGTCCGCGCTGCGGCCGATCGAGCTCGACGATCTGCTCGGCCGCGACCCGGTCGCGCTCGACGAGGCCGGCCTGCATCGCTTTCTCGACGGGCGCACGGTGTTGGTGACCGGGGCGGGCGGCTCGATCGGCGCGGAGCTCTGCCGCCAGATCGCCCGTTTCACGCCGGCGCGACTGGTGCTCTTCGAGCTGTCCGAGTTCGCGCTCTATTCGATCGAGCAGGAATTCCACGACCGGCATCCCGCTCTCCCGGTGACGGCAGTGATCGGCGATGCGAAGAACGAGGCGCGGGTCGAGGCGGTCTTCGCGCGGCACCGCCCCGATGTCGTGTTCCATGCCGCGGCCTACAAGCACGTGCCGCTGATGGAGGAGGAGAACGCGTTCGAAGCGGTGAGGAACAACGTGCTCTCGACGGTCGTCGTCGCGCGCGCGGCGCAGCGTCACGGCGCCCGCAAGTTCGTGCTCGTCTCGACCGACAAGGCGGTGAACCCGAAGAACGTCATGGGGGCATCCAAGCGCCTGGCGGAGCTCGCCTGCCAGGCGCTGCAGAACGCCGGAGCCACGGAGCTGGTCGTCGTGCGCTTCGGCAACGTGCTTGGCTCGACCGGCAGCGTAGTGCCGCGCTTTCGCGAGCAGATCGCCCGCGGCGGCCCGGTGACGGTCACGCATCCCGAGATCCAGCGGTACTTCATGTCGATCCCGGAAGCCGCGCAGCTGGTGCTGCAGGCCGGCGAGATGGGCAAGGGCGGCGAGATCTATGTGCTCGACATGGGCGAGCCGGTGCTCATCGCCGACCTGGCACGCCAGATGATCCGGCTCTCGGGTTTCGGCGAGGACGACATCCGCATCGAGTACACCGGCCTCAGGCCGGGCGAGAAGCTCTACGAGGAGCCGCTCGCCGACGCCGAGAAGACCTTGCCGACCCCGCACCCCAAGCTGCGGATCGCGCGCGTGCGCGCGCCCGACAATGCGGCCCTCCTTGCCGAGCTGCTGGACTGGCTCGGGCGTCCGGATGGAGCCGATGTGCGCGAGCGGCTGCGCGCCTGGGTGCCCGAGTACTCGGGCACCCGGTAATTTGCCTCGGAGCCCTCGCCAGCGTATGTTCGCGCCGGGGGGAAGAGATGACACCGTCTTTTGTGCGCGACCTGCTGTTGGCGCCGCTGTTCCTGCTCGTCGTCATCGGGCAATTGCTCGACGACGCGGGCGGGACCGATGCGCTCGCCGCCGGACCCGCCGACACTCCGCCATCCTAGGCGCGACTAGCGCCCACCCTCGGCTTTCCTGAGCTCGAGGAGCTTCGCGTATTTCAGGTAGCTGTTCATGCAGCCGATCGAGATGTGCAGCAGGCCCGGGAGGCCGTCGAGGAAACCCAGGCGCAGGATGTAGAACTTGAAGAAGCGCACGACCGGTGAGAACAGGAGCCGCAGCACGCTGGCGCTTCGCCCGAGCTCGTAGGCCTGCCGCGCGGCGAGCGTCGTATAGCGGTTCTGCCGCTCGAGGTAGGCCGCAAGGTCGTCGGAGGAGTCGTGCATCAGGTCGCCCTCGAGGGTGCCCGGCGTCACGGCATAGAGGACCTTCTCGTGCACGAGGTCATCGCTCCAGCGCGCATTCATGCGGTTGAAAAGCCGCGGGCTCCAGTCCGGATAGCCCTCGCCGTGCGCGAGCCAGCGGCCGAGGAACCGGTTGCGCCGCGGCATGCGGTACACCGGCGAGACAGGAGCAGCGAGCGCGGCGGCAATGCTTTGCGCAAGCCGCGGTGAAACGCGCTCGTCCGCATCGAGGCAGAGAACCCAGTCGTGCTTCGCCTGATCGACCGCAAACTGTTTCTGCCGGCCGAAGCCGAGCCATTCCTTCTGCACGATGCGGGCGCCGCGCGCGCGGGCGATCTCGAGCGTGGCATCGCTCGACGCGGAATCCACGATCACGATCTCGTCGGCGAAGCGCAGGCTGTCGAGGCAGGAATCGAGCACCGCAGCCGCGTTGCGCGTGATGAGCACCGCGGAGAGAGCGTTCAAAACGTCATCCGGGATCGATCGCGCATTTATCCAATAGAATCGCAGCGACCATTCTAAATGGCTTTGTCCGACGCTTAAGATTCTCTTCGTCAAGACCTCGTCGCTCGGCGACGTGGTGCACAACTGTCCCGCCGTCAGCGACGCGGCGCGCAAGATTCCTGCTGCCGAAATCGATTGGGTCGTCGAGGAGCCTTTCGCCCCGATCGCCGCCATGCATCCCGCCGTGCATCGCGTGATTCCGGTGCGCCTGCGCGACTGGCGCAGGCGCTGGTGGCGATCCTCGGCGTGGCGCGAGGTCGCGCAATTCCGCGAGCAAGTGGCCGCCGAGCACTACGACGCGGTGATCGATACGCAATCGCTCATCAAGAGCGCCCTTGTAGCGTCCTGCGCCAACGGACCTCGCCATGGCATGGATCGCTCGAGCGCGCGCGAGCCGCTGGCCGCGGCCTTCTACCTGGTGAAGCATCCCGTGCCGCGCCGGCTGCATGCCGTGCAGCGCAATCGGCAGCTGACAGCCGCGGCGCTCGGTTATCCCTTGGACGTCGAGCTCGAATACGGCCTGGCGGCGATCGAACCGGACGCGTCAGCGCCGCAGCGCTACGCAGTGCTGCTGACGATGACCAGCCGCGACGACAAACTGTGGGCTGAGGAAAACTGGATTGCGCTTGCGCGTGCCCTGGGAACGCGAATCGTGCTGCCGTGGGGCAGTGAAGCGGAGCGCTCGCGCGCCGCGCGCATTGCCGCCGCCGTGCCCGGGGCGGAAGTGCCTGCGCGCATGAGCCTGCCGCAACTCGCGCGGTTGTTCGCAAGGGCGCAGGCGGTGGTGGGCGTGGACACCGGGCTTACGCACCTCGCGGCGGCGCTGGGCGTGCGGACCGTCGGCGTTTATTGCGGATCGGACCCGATGCTCACCGGCATCTACGGCGCGGCGCAGGCAACCAACGTGGGCGCTTTGGGCCGGGTCCCGGATGCAGCCGAGGTGCTGCGGGCTCTCGCGTGAGAGCACTGTACACGCTGCTCTTGCACGCGGCGCTCCCGTTCCTGGTGCTGCGGTTGTGGTGGCGGGGCCGGGCGGAGCCGGGATACCGGGAAGCTATCGGCGAGCGTTTCGGCCGCTATGAGGCCGACCGGCCCGAGCGACTGGTGTGGGTGCACGCCGTCTCGGTCGGCGAGGCGCGCGCCGCGGCGCCGCTCGTGCGCGCGCTCGCCGCTGCGCTGCCCGATCACCGCGTGCTGATCACCTGCACGACCGCCGCGGGACGGCAGACGATCCAGCAGGTCTACGGCGAAACCGTCATCGCCGCGTACCTGCCGTACGACGTACCGTGGGCGGTGCAAGGTTTCCTCGAGTATTTCCGGCCGCGCCTGGGCGTCCTGATGGAAACCGAGGTCTGGCCGAATCTCCTCGCGGGGTGCGCGCGTAATCGCGTGCCGGTGATGCTGGCCAATGCGCGCCTCTCCGAAAGATCCGCGCGCGGCTACGGCCGCTGGGAAGGGCTAACCGGCTCGGCCTTCGCTTCCCTCGCGGCTGTTTGCGCGCAGACAGCCGCCGATGCCGAGCGACTGCGGGCGCTCGGCGCTGCCGATGTGGCGGTGACGGGGAACCTCAAGTTCGATGTCGACGCCGATGGCGCAAAGCTGGTTGCGGGAAAAGCGTGGCGCCAGCAACTCGCGCGGCCGGTCGTGCTCCTGGCGAGCACGCGCGAGGGCGAGGAGCCTATGCTGCTGCAGCACTGTCCCGCGGACATGCGGTATCTGCTGCTAGTCGTGCCGCGCCACCCGCGTCGCTTCGACGAAGTCGCGCAATGGGCGCAATCGCGGCGCAGCCGCACGCCGAATCCTTCGGCCACCGATCGCGTTCATCTCGGCGACACCATGGGAGAGATGGCGTTCTATTTCGCTGCATGCGACGTGGCCGTCATCGGCGGCTCTTTCGCGCCGCTCGGTGGACAGAATCTGATCGAGGCACTGGCCGCCGGCGCCCCCGTCATCGTCGGGCCGCACATGTTCAACTTCGCCGAGGCGACCCGGCTCGCCGTGCAATCGGGCGCGGCGCTCGAGGTGCAGGACGCCGGCTCGGCTTTGCGAGCGGCCGAGGCCCTGCTTCAGGACGATGAGCGCAGGCAGAGCATGAGCGAGGCCGGGAAGAAGCTGTGCGCCTTGCATCGGGGCGCCACGCAACGGCACCTGCAGGTTTGCAGGGACCTGCTAAGGCTGTAACGCGCGGTTCACTTCCTCGAGGTCCTCTTCGCGCAAGGTGCCCGCCGCCGCCTTGAGCCGCAGGTGGTTGAGGATCGCGTTATAGCGAGCGACTGCCAGGTCGCGCCGCGTAGAGAACAGCTGCTGCTGCGCGTTCAGGACATCGATGTTGATCCGCACGCCGACCTCGTAACCCAGGCGATTGGAATCGAGCGCGCTTTGCGAGGAGGTCAGCGCCTGCTCGAGCGCCCCGATTTGCGCGATGCCGTTGATGACCGAGAGGTAGCTTTGGCGCGTATTGAGGACGGCCGTGCGCCGCGCGTTCTCAAGGTCCTGGCGCGACCTCAGGTAGTTGGCTGCGGCTTCGCGCTCGCGGGAGCTGAGGCTGCCCCCCTGGTAGAGGGGAACGGCGAGCTGCAGCCCGATCTGCCCGGTCGTTGTCTCCCGGCCCACGGGCTGCTGGAGCGACCCGGTATCCCGCGTCGTACCGTAGCTGCCGACGATATCGACGGTCGGTAGATGGCCGGCGCTCGCACGCTTCGCCTCGAGCTGCGCGACCTCGGTTGCGGCTTCCTGCGCGAGCACCGGGTACGCCTGCTTCTCGGCGATCTCGACCCAGCTTTGCATGTCCGCCGGCGATGGTGGCGTCATGCGCACGTCGGGACGCATCGGCTTGAGCTGGCTGTACTCCTTGCCGGTGATCGCCTGCAGCGCCCGACGCTTGTTTTCGACGTCGTTCTGCGCGGCGATCTCCTGCGCAATGATGAGGTCATAGCGCGCCTGCGCCTCGTGCGTGTCGGTGATCGTCGCCGTGCCGACCTCGAAGTTGCGCTTGGCCTGCGCGAGCTGCTCGGAGATCGCGGCTTTCTGGGCGCCGACGAGGCCGAGCGTGTCCTGCGCGGCCTGGACGTCGAAATAAGCTTGTGCGACTCGCAGGCCAAGATCCTGCGTCGCCTGGCCGAACACGGCTTCGGATTGACGCACCTGATAGTCGGCCTGGTGCCATTGCGCGAAGTTCTGCGGACGGTATACAGGCTGCGCCAGGGTCAATGAGTAGCCCGCCGTGTTCGGGCTGCGCACGAAGCTCGGCGTCACGGCGGTGTTGCTCGACTCCACTTCGATGCGCTGGCTGGCGGCGTTGGCGGTCAGGTTAAGGCTCGGCAACAGCAGTGCGCGCGCCTGCGGAATGCGCTCGCGGCCGGCTTCGAGGGTAAAGCGCGCGCCGTTGTAGACGGCGTCGTAGCGCTGCGCGTCGCGATAGACCTGCAACAGGTCTTCGGCGGCGGCCGGCAGCGCTGCTGCCGCCAGCGCTGAAGCGAGCGCGAGGCTTCTAATACAGCGGGATTGCCGGATCGACGGTCCTGGACCAGGCATCCACGCCCCCCGCGAGATTGTGAACGTTGTTATAGCCCGCCTTTTCCAGAAACAGGGCGACCTGCATGCTGCGGCCCCCATGGTGGCAGATCGCCACCACCGCTTTTTCGCGATCGATTTCGCCTACCCGCTTCGCGACCTCGCCCATCGGTACCAATTGCGCGCCGCCTATGCGCGCCTTTTCAAATTCCCAGGGCTCGCGCACGTCGAGCAGCAGGGGTTTTTCGCGGCTGGTATCGGCGAGCCACGCGGCGAGCTCTTGCGCGGTAATCTGCTTCATAACACTAGAAGCGGAAGCGCACTGGCTGCTCGCCGTTGACGAGCGGCGGGACCACGGTCTCGAACAGATCGATGGTGTGGTAGGCCTGCGGCGCGCTGCACGTGACGAGGCGTGCAGTCATCACGGGCGCCTCGCCGACGACGGCGAAAAGCCGGCCGCCGACCTCGAGCTGCTCGAGGAACGCGTGCGGCAGCACCGGAGTCGAGCCCGTCAGCACGATCACGTGGTAGGGCGCGTGCGGCGGCCAGCCGTGCGCAGCATCGCCGAGCTCCAGCGTCACGTTGTTCGCGCCATGTCGCTCGAGATTCTCGCGGCCGAACGCGGCGAGCCCGGGATCGATCTCCACGGAAACCACGTGCGCCGCGCGGTGCGCGAGCAGCGCGGTGAAGTAGGCGCTGCCCGTGCCGACCTCGAGCACGCGATCGGTCTTGTGCACGGCGAGCTCCTGCAGCACGCGCGCCTCTAGCTTCGGCTCCCACATGCGCTGGTTTGGGTTAATCGGAAGCTGCATATCCGAGAAAGCGAGCGCACGGTGCTTGGGCGGCACGAAGTCTTCGCGCGGCACGACGTAGAGGAGATCGAGCACATCCTGGTCGAGCACCTCCCAGGTGCGGATCTGCTGCTCGACCATATTCGTGCGCGCCTGCTCTATGTTCATGGGCACGCGATTATAATCATCGGCTCTGCGTTGGGGGTCCTGTACCCGGGTGGGTACAGGTGAGACAAACCCTTCGAACCTGATGCGGGTAATCCCGCCGTAGGAAAACGCCATGAACGCCAATCCCAAGTTCCTTGCTTCAACCGCGCACGTAGACGACGCGGCGGTCCATCCCCTACCCGGCTCGCGAAAGGTGTACGTCGGCGCACTCAAGGTGCCGATGCGCGAGATCGCCCAGACCGGCGGTCAGCCGGCCATTTCGGTATACGACACCTCGGGTCCGTATACCGATCCGGAGGCGCGCATCGACATCCGCAAAGGCCTGGCGCCTTTGCGGGAGAAGTGGATCGAGGCACGTAGCGATACGGTGGTCCTCGACAGTCCTTCTTCGCAATACGGACGCCAGCGGCTCGCCGATCCCAAGCTCGCCGAGCTGCGCTTCGACCTGCACCGGCGCCCGCGCCGCGCTCGTTTTCCGGGCGGTAACGTCAGCCAGATGCACTATGCGCGCAAGGGCGTCGTCACGCCCGAGATGGAGTTCATCGCGCTGCGCGAGAACCAGCGCATGGTCGCGGGCCTGGAGCAGCAGCATCCGGGCGAATCCTTCGGCGCCCGGCTGCCGAAGGTCATCACGCCGGAATTCGTGCGCGACGAAGTGGCGCGCGGCCGCGCCATCATCCCGGCGAACATCAACCACCCCGAGACCGAGCCGATGATCATCGGCCGCAATTTCCTGGTGAAGATCAACTGCAACATCGGCAATTCCGCGGTGACCTCTTCCATCGGCGAGGAGGTCGACAAGATGACTTGGGCGATCCGCTGGGGCGCGGACACGGTGATGGATCTGTCGACCGGCAAGCACATCCACGAGACCCGCGAGTGGATCATTCGCAACAGCCCGGTACCGATCGGCACCGTGCCGATCTACCAGGCCCTGGAGAAGGTCGACGGCAAGGCCGAGGAGCTGACGTGGGAAATATTCCGCGACACGCTGATCGAGCAGGCCGAGCAGGGCGTGGACTACTTCACCATCCACGCAGGCGTGCGCCTGCCTTTCATCCCGATGACGGCGAAGCGCATGACCGGCATCGTGTCGCGCGGCGGCTCGATCATGGCGAAGTGGTGCCTGTCGCACCACCGCGAGAGCTTCCTCTACACGCACTTCGAGGAAATCTGCGAAATCATGGCGGCGTACGACGTGTCGTTCTCGCTCGGCGATGGCCTGCGGCCTGGATCCATCTACGACGCCAACGACGAGGCGCAGTTCGCAGAGCTCAAAACCCTGGGCGAGCTCACCAAGGTCGCGTGGCAGCATGAGTGCCAGGTGATGATCGAAGGCCCCGGGCACGTGCCGATGCAGCTCATCAAGGAGAACATGGAGCTGCAGCTCAAGCACTGCGACGAGGCGCCCTTCTATACCCTCGGGCCGCTGACCACCGACATCGCGCCAGGCTACGACCACATCACGAGCGCGATCGGCGCCGCGATGATCGGCTGGTACGGCACGGCCATGCTCTGCTACGTCACGCCGAAGGAGCACCTCGGGCTGCCGAACAAGAAGGACGTCAAGGACGGCATCATGGCGTACAAGATCGCCGCGCACGCCGCCGATCTCGCGAAAGGCCATCCCGGCGCGCAAATGCGCGACAACGCCCTGTCAAAGGCGCGCTTCGAATTCCGCTGGGCCGACCAGTTCAACCTCAGCCTGGACCCGGACACCGCCAAGGACTTCCACGATGAGACCCTGCCGCAGGACGGCGCCAAGGTGGCGCACTTCTGCTCGATGTGCGGCCCGCACTTCTGCTCGATGAAGATCACGCAGGACGTGCGCGACTACGTCGAGAACGGAATGCAGGAGAAGGCGGTCGAGTTCGTGAAGAAGGGCGCCGAGCTCTATCCGAAGGCCTAGACCGCCTTGGCGAAGAGCTCGTCCGGGTTGAACGGCACGCTGCCGTATTCCAGCGTGCCGAGGATGCGGTAAGGCTCGTCCTTCTTCGCCTTCGGCTCGCGCGAAAGATCCAGGATCTTGTGCGGCATCATCGGATTGCCCTTCTCGTCGCGGATCACCATCACCCGCGGCAGCAGGCGCTTCGTCACGTTCTGCGCGATGACGACACCGACCTCGCCCGTATTCAGCTCGACCAGGCTGCCGACCGGAAAGATGCCGATGCAGCGGATGAACTGCTCGACGAGGTGCGCATCGAAAAATACTCCGCGCCATTTGTAGAGCATGCTGATCGCGGCTGACGGCGAGACGGGCTCGGCATAGGGCCGCTTCACGGTGAGCGCATCGAACGTGTCCACGATCGCCGCAATCGAGCCCACCATGCCGATCTCGCTTCCGCGCAGGCCTTTGGGATAGCCGCTGCCGTCGTGGCGCTCATGGTGAAGCGCCGCGATGCGCGCAAGGTCGCCCGGCAGCCCGGGTGTCGAGCGCAGGATCTCCACCGAATAATTGACGTGCAGCTTCGCGCGCTCGAACTCCTCGATGGTGAGGCGCCCGCGCTTCTCGAGCAGCTCCTTCGGCAGGCGCACCTTGCCGACGTCCTGCAGCAGCCCGAGATAGCCCAGGAATTCGATTTGCCCCGGCTCGAGCTGCAGGAAGCGGCCGAAGGTGATCATGTAGATCGACACGTCGAGCGCGTGCGATTCGGTGTACTCGCCCTTTGCCCGCATCTGCGAGAAGAGGAGGAGGGCATCCGGATTGCGCAGCACGCTTTCGGTCATGCTGTTCACGGCGGACTTGAGGCGCTCGGCATCGAGCGTGCGGCCGATGCGTACGGCTGACAGAACGTCGCGCATGAGCAAGCGGCTATTCGTGTAGGCGGGCTTGGCTTTCTCGATCTCGTGCTCCACCGGCGCGCGCTCGGGGTACGCTTTGCGTGCGACCGGCGCTTCCGGCACCGCGCTTCGCTCGAGATCGACGAACACCGTGAGGCAGTATTTCTTGAGCGCGTCGAGCTGCTGCTGGGTGCTCAGCATGAAGCCCTGGAACATGAACGGGGTGTCGGTCCATGGACGGTCGAGCTCGGCGATGTACATGCCGAAGCGCAACTCCCCGACTGGAATACGTTTTCTCACCCTCCCTTAACATTACGCTTAAATCATGGAATGGGGCTTGCTCGGCGCATTGGTAAAGCTCGGGGGCGTTTTGGCCCTAGGGGTTTCCCTGAGCGCCTATCTCCTGCAAGACAAACTGATATTCCAGCCGCGACCGCTCGCGGAGGCGCAAAGGCAGCAAATCGCCGCACGCCACCCCGATTCCTCTGACATTTTCTTGCAGGCCACTGACGGTACGCGCCTGCACGCCTGGCACTACAACCCGGCAGCCGATGCGCCCCTGGTTATCTATTTCGGCGGAAATGCCGAAGAGGTTTCGTGGATGCTCGAGCAGCTGCGCGAGCGCAAGAGCGCGAATGGATGGCTCCTTGTCGATTACCGCGGCTACGGCGCGAGCGGTGGCGCGCCTTCCGAAGAGGCATTGGCGGCCGACGCGCTTGCCTGGCATGACTTCGCGGCCAAGAGCCACTCGCGCATTTACGCGTTCGGACGCAGCCTCGGCAGCGGGGTCGCCGTGCGTCTCGCCGCGGAGCGCTCGCTCGCGGGAGTGGTACTCGTGACGCCATACGACAGCATGGTCGCGGTGGGAAAGCATCATTACCCGTTGCTGCCGGTCGGGCTGCTCCTGAAGCACCGTTTCGATTCCCTCGCGCTCGCCCCGAAGCTTGTCACGCCGCTTCTCTGCGTTGCCGCCACGCGCGACGAAGTCGTGCCGATCGAGCATGCGCGCCGCCTTTATGAAGCCTGGGCCGGGCCGAAGCGCTGGGTCGAGCTGCCGGCCACCCACAACAGCACCGACGGCCATCCGGAGCTCTGGACCAGCCTCGAGGCTTTTACGCGCGGCCGATAGAATCGCCCGGTGACCGACCTCATCACCGCACTCATCCTCGGCATCGTCGAGGGGTTTACCGAATTCCTGCCGATCTCGAGCACCGGCCATCTGATCCTGGCCGCCGACCTCCTCGGCGCGACCGACGAACGCTGGACCGTTTTCAACCTGGTGATTCAGACCGGCGCCATGCTCGCGGTCGTCTGGGAGTACCGCGCGCGGTTCTTCCGCATCGACCGGCGGCTCTATCTCAATCTCATCGTGGCTTTTATCCCGGCCGCGGTGCTCGGCCTCGCCTTCGGCAAGCTCATCAAGGCGCATCTTTTCCACGCGGTGCCGGTCGCGCTCGCGTTCATCGTGGGCGCCTTCGTAATTTTCTGGGTCGAGGGCAAGCCGCGTACGCCGCGCATCGAGAGCGCGGACCAGATGTCGTGGCGCGACGCGCTCAAGGTCGGCTTCGCGCAGTGTTTCGCGCTGATTCCCGGCACGTCGCGCTCCGGTGCAACCATCATCGGCGGCATGCTGTTCGGCCTGTCACGCAAGGCCGCCACCGAGTTCTCGTTCTTCCTCGCCGTGCCGACGCTGGTCGCCGCCGGCGCCTACGACCTCTTAAAGCACCGCGCGCTTTTCTCGGCCGCAGACCTCGCACCACTCGCGGTCGGCCTCGTCGTGTCGTTCGTCGCGGCGTTCATCGTCATCCGCTGGCTCGTGCGCTTCGTGGCCACGCACGACTTCCGGCCGTTCGCGTGGTATCGGATCGTGTTCGGCGTCGTGGTGCTCGCGACGGCGTATTTCGGCTGGATCGACTGGAAGGCCTAAGTCATTGCAATACGGCATCCGCCCTTAACAGCAAATCAGCCGGTATCGTCAGGCCGAGCGACCGAGCTGTCTTTGCATTAATCACCAGCTCAAAAGAGGTCGGCTGCTCGACAGGCAAGTCGCCGGGGCGCGCGCCCTTGAAGATCCGGTCCAGATACAGCGAAACGCGCCGTAGTTGATCGGCGCCGTTTGCGCCATACGACATCAGGCCACCGGCCTCGACAAAATCCTTGAGGCCGAACATTGACGCGAGCGCGTGCTTCCCCGCGAGCTCAGCAATTCGCTTTCGTTCCGCGAAGATAAGTTGATCGTCGAGCGCGAGGATCGCCTGTGCCGGCGCCTGGGCGGCGTCGCCTATCGCCTGTTCGATGGCGGCCCGGGTGCGCACGTCGAAAGCGCGCATCTCCACGCCGCGCTGTCGCGTGGCTGCCGTGATCTCCTTCAGCTGTAGTGCATTGGAAGCGTTGCTGCTGTTGTGCAAGACGCCCACTCGCGTGAGTTTCGGAATCAGTCCCTGCAGGAGCTCGAGTCGCTTGCCCGCCAAGTCGGCGGAAACGAGGCTCAGTCCGGTGATGTTCGCGCCCGGACGGCTCAGGCTTGCCACGAGGCCTGCGCCGACCGGATCCACGACCGCCCAGAAAACGATCGGGACGGTGCTGGTCGCCCGCTGCGCTGCTTGCGCGGCTGGCGTAGCCGTCGCCACGATCACATCAACCCGGCTGCGCGCCAGTTCGTCGGCGAAGCGCTTGAGACGCTCTGCGTCGCCGCCTGCAAACCTGTGTTCCACCACGACGTCCCGCTGCTCGAGGTAACCAAGTCGCCGCAGGCCATCAATCAGAGGATCGTTTTGCGGTGGCGTCGCTGCTAGCGACAGGAATCCGATGCGGTAAGTCGGACGCGACGGTTGCGCCTGGGCGGCAGCCGACAGTGCCAGAACGAGGAGGGCGGCGGTTCGACCAAACTTCAGGACTGCGTCCACGGCAGCCCGGCCTTGCGCCAGCCGCCGACCGTGTTGCGATGCTCTGCCGTGTCCTTGTCGCCTTCGAAGCCTTCGAGGATGTTGTACGTTTCCTGCCAGCCCGCTCTCATCGCCGCCTCCGCCGCCGCATGCGAGCGCGCGCCGGAACGGCACAGGAACATCACCGGCTGGTCCTTGCCTGCGGTCGCCGCGAGCTCTCCAAGGAATTCCGGGTTCGGCCGGTTGCCGGGGTAGGTCTGCCACTCGATGGTGGCCGCGCCCGGGACCTTGCCTACATAACGGACCTCTGGCTTGGTCCGCACGTCCACCAGCTTGGCGCCGGCTTGCATCAGCTGATGCGCTTCGCCGGGAAGGAGCGCCCCGGCATAGGGCAATCCCATCTTTTTCGCCCGCTCGGCCGCGCGCTTCTTGATGTCGTCCATGGTGGCCCGGATTATAGGGGCGGGGCCGTAGCACCCGACGGGTGCAAATTATCTGCGCGCGCCCGGTTCCAGTGCGCATTTGCGCTATTAGAATGCCCGCTTTCTGCAGCAAGCAATTTGGCATAGAAACTGCTAAAGCGCGGGTCTACATCACCTACACCAA
>DATLDY010000340.1:0-8137 GCA_035525655.1 Burkholderiales bacterium | reverse complement strand
CAGGGCATGCGCCAGGGCAACGATGCCGGCACGCAATACCGCTCGGCGATCTACTGCTACGGCGAGGAGCAGCTCCAGGCCGCGCAGAAGTCGAAAGCGGCTTTCCAGCAGGCGCTCAACAAGAAAGGCTTTGGCGCCATCACCACCGAGATCCGCGCCGCGCCGGAGTACTACTACGCCGAGGATTACCACCAGCAGTACCTCGGCAAGAACCCGGCGGGCTATTGCGGCCTCGGCGGCACCGGCGTCTCCTGTCCTGTAGGAGTAGTCACCGCAAGCTAAGTCGGAGTAGATTGCTGCCGGGGGAGGAATCGAATGGCATCCCGGCGGCAGGTCCTGCTGGCGAGTGCGCTGTGCCTGGTGGCGTCTGGCGCCCTGGCGCAAGCACGCAGACTGCCTCGTGTCGGCTTGTTGCATACCGGCAACTCCAAGGAGTCGCCCGCCATCCAGCGTGAGCCCTTCGAGAAAGGACTGCGCGATCTCGGTTGGTTGCCAGCGTCTAACGTGCTCCTCGAGTATCGGTATGCCGAAGGGGATCCAGCGAAGCTTCGTGCACTGGCGGACGAACTGGTCCGCTTGCGCGTAGATGTTATTGTCGCTCGCGCGAATGCAGCGATCGGCGCAGCGCGGAAGGCGACCTCTACGATCCCAATCGTGATGTCTGCGTACACCGGCGACCCGGGAGCCGACGGCATCGTGAACACGCTATCGAGACCGGGCGGCAACGTGACTGGAATCAGCAGCAGTCCCGTCGAACTCGATGGGAAGCGGCTTGAGATGCTGAAAGAAGCGTTCCCCAAGATCAAGCGCGTCGGCGTCGTGACGAATCCGGCCTTGTATGGCGGCTTCAACGCCGAGCGAATGCACACCCTTGAGGATGCTGCCCGCTCGCTTGGATTGCAGCTGCAATCGCTCGAGGTGCATCGCAAGGAAGACGTCGCCGCGATTTTCACCGTGGTCAATAAAGCCAAGCTCGATGCGCTACTCGTTCGCGGCGACCCGCAGGTGCTGGATGCGAATCGCAACGAGATCGCTGCGCTGGCCGTAAAGGCACGCGTGCCGGCGATGTACTGGTGGCCCTTTTTTGTCGATGCTGGCGGACTGATGTCGTATGGCGAGAGCATTTCCGGCTTTCATTACCGCTCCGCATCGTTCGTAAGTCGGATCCTCAAGGGAGAAAAGGTCGGTGACCTGCCGATCGAGCAGCCGCGGAAGTTTGATCTGATAGTCAACGTGAAAACCGCGAGAGCCATGGGCATCGAAATTCCGAAAGCCGTCATGTTCCGTGCCGATCGAGTTGTCGAATGATCAGCAGGCGGCATTTTCTGATCGCGCTGGGCGCGCTTGCGCCCGCAAGTGCGTTTGCTCAGCCGCGCCCGGTAAGGATCGGCATGCTGGGTCCGAGCCCCTTCAAGGTTTCGGTATATGCGGGCGGCGTGGTGCGGGGCTTTGCAGATCTCGGATATCGCGAAGGCGCCCGCGCGGCGTTCGACTATCGCTCGGCGGACGGCAGGCCGGAACTCTATGCGAAGCAGGCGAAGGAACTCGTGGAGTCGAAGTGTGATCTGTACGTGGCGCTCGGGGCAGAGCCGCCAGTGCGCGCGTTGCAGGCGCTGCGCCCGCCAGCACCCATTCTGTTTCTGGCGGTGGACTACGACCCGCTCGAGAAAGGCGTCATAACCGATCTTCGCCGGCCAGACCGCAATACGACCGGCGTGTACGTGCCGCAGAATGCCCTCGTCGGCAAGCGCGTGGAGGTGATGCGGGAATTCCTGCCGGAGGCCAAGCGCATGCTTCTCTATGCGGACCGGTTCTCGAGGGATCAGATTCCAGCCGCTCGGCGCGCAGCAGAGCAGGCTCGCTTCGAGCTCTCGCTAGTGGAGTTCGACCGGCAGCCATACGACTATGCCGCCCCGCTCGCTATGGCACGCAAAGCTGGCGTGGGCGCCTTTATGAACCTCGCCTCACCAGTATTTGCCCGTGACCGCCAGGCGATTGCCGAGTTGCTCACGCAGCACAAAATGGCGAGCATGGGATCCAACAACGTCCAGGCCGAGGTGGGGTATCTCGTCAGCCTCGGGACCAATACGGCGAAGATAGCGCGTCGCGTCGCCGATACGGGCGTGCGGCTTTTGAAAGGCGCGAAGCCCGCCGATATTCCGATCGAGCAGGCGGATGAATTCGAACTCGTCGTGAACGCGAAGACCGCCAAGGCTCTCGGATTGCGCATCCCGGAATCAATCCGGGCCCGCACCGCTCGCATCGTGACATGAGGCTCGACAAGTGGCTCTGGGCGGCGCGCTTCTTCAAGACGCGCAGCCTCGCGCAGCAGGCGGTCGCCGGTGGGCGCGTGCAGCTCAACGGCGAGCGCACGAAGCCGGCGCATGAAGTGAAGATCGGCAATATGGTCGATGTGCGTGTGGGCGAATGGCGCTGGGAGATTCAAGTGAAAGCGCTGTCCGATCGGCGAGGGCCGGCCGAAGAGGCGAGGAAGCTTTACGAGGAAACCGAAGCCAGCCGCGCCGAGCGCGAGCGGCGCGGGGATCTGCGGCGCTGGGGCGCGGAGCCGGCGGCGACGCTGAAGGGGCGGCCGACGAAGCGCGACCGCAGGCGCATCGATGAGCTGGGCGGCGAGTAGCTAGGGCTTGAGCGCAGCCCAGTCCTCGAGCCGGATGCGGCCGACGACGTGGGCTTTGCCGGCGGCATCGGACTGCACCACGGCGATCTCGCCTTCTGCGAGATAGGGGGAGCCGAACAAGGCCTGGAACGGATTGCCGTGGCTCGAGATGACGGTGTTGCGTCCGGGCGGAGGCGCGGCGGCAAGGAGCTTGCGCAATGGATCGTAGCGTGCCGGGTCGTCGGGGCGCGCGGGCCCGCCGCGCGCTTCGTTGGTCGACTTCGGCTCGCCGAACGCGAGGCGCGCCGTCTCCATGGTGCGGCAGAAGGGGCTGGCGTAGATCGCGCCGATCGGAATCCGCAGGCGCTTGATGTGCTCGCCGACCGCGCGCGCTTCGGTGCGGCCCTTGTCGGTGAGGTTTCGCTGCGTCGCGCAATCCTCGTAGCTCGTCATGCGCGAGTCGTCCTGGCTGAAGTCGGTCGAGGCGTGCCGCATGTAGAGCACATAGCCGCCCTGACGCAGCTTGGCGAGGAGGGCGGGGTCAGCCTCGGCGAACGCAAGGCAGGCGAAAGCACAAAGCCAGGCCGCGACCAAGACTCGGATGCGCATTCCCGGTAGCCTAGCGCAAATGAAAAAGCGGCTGGGAGGCCTTGCGTTCGCGACGCTCTGTTCGCCGGCGGTGGCGCAAGAGGATGTCGTCGTGGTGACGGCGACGCGCGGGCCGCAGCCTGCGCTGGAGATTCCCGCGTCGATCGATCGCATCTACGGCGAGGAGATTCGCGAAGACCGGCAACAGGTCAACCTCTCGGAAAGCCTCGGCCGCGTGCCCGGGATCGCGGTGCAGAACCGGCAGAACTACGCGCAGGACCTGCAAATCCAGTCGCGCGGTTTCGGCGCGCGCTCGACGTTCGGCGTGCGCGGCATTCGCCTCATCGCCGACGGCATCCCGGCCACGATGCCGGACGGGCAGGGGCAGGCGGCCACCTTCGCGCTCGGCTCGGCAGAGCGCATCGAAGTGCTGCGCGGGCCGTTCTCCGCGCTTTACGGAAATGCTTCGGGAGGAGTGATAGCCGTCGAGACAATGGATGGTCCGGCGCGGCCGACAGCGGAGGCGGACCTTCTCCTTGGCAGCTATCGCACGCATCGCGGCGCCTTGAAGTTCGGCGGCCAGTTCGGAGCCATGAACGCGATCGGCGACGTGTCCCGCTTCGAGACCGACGGGTATCGGCAGCACAGCGCGACGACGCGCGACCATCTCAACGCGAAGCTCAAGTGGGACTCGTTCACCGTGGTGGCGAATAGCTTGCGCCAGCCCGACACGCAGGACCCCCTCGGCCTTACGCGCGCGCAGATGGAGCAGGACCCGCGCCAGGCGACGCCGCAGGCATTCCAGTTCAATACGAAGAAGAGCATCGCGCAGGACCAGGTCGGCGGCACGTACCGGCACGCGTTGGGCGGCAGCTCCCGGGCGGAGGCGATGGCGTATGTCGGCCAACGCACGGTGGAGCAATACCTCGCGATCCCGGTGGCCACGCAGCGCGGCAGCGCCACGCATTCGGGCGGCATCGTGAACCTGGATCGCAACTATGGCGGCGGCGCCCTGCGCTGGTTTGGCGCCGTATCCGCGGTGCGGCTCTCGGCTGGGCTCGAGCACGACGCCATGTACGAGCGGCGCAAGGGCTTCGTGAACGACAACGGCACCCAGGCGGAGCTGCGGCGCGACGAGGACAACACGGTGAAGAGCACCGCGCTCTATGGGCAGGCGGAGTGGAAGCTCGCGGAGCGCTGGGCACTGCATGGCGGCCTGCGGCATACGCGGGTCGACTTCCACTCGTCCGATTACTACGTCGTTGCCGGCAATGCGAACGACAGCGGCTCGCGTGGGTATCGCGCCACGACCCCGGTTCTCGGGCTCGTCTTCAGGGCGAGCCAGAACACCAGCGTCTACGGCAACCTGGGCCGCGGGTTCGAGACGCCGACCTTCGTCGAGCTTGCCTATCGCAACGGCGGCAGCGGCCTCAACTTCGGCCTCGACGCGAGCCGCAGCCGCCACAGCGAGCTCGGCGTGAAGACCATCGTGCCCAACTTCGTGCGGCTGAATGCAGCGGTGTTCAAGGTGGTTACCGAGAACGAGATCGTCGTCGACACCAATAGCGGCGGGCGGGCGATCTTCAAGAACGTCGGCCATACCGACCGCAAGGGCCTCGAGCTCGGCGCCGAGACGCTGCTGCCGGGACGCTTCCAGCTCAGGGCGGCCTACACCTACCTGGATGCGACGTTCCGCGAAGGCTTCAACACCTCGATCACGACGACCGCCGCCCAGGTCCCGGTGCCGGCCGGCGCGACGCTGCCCGGGGTCGCGAAGAACCAGTTCTACACCGAGCTGCGCTACAAGCAGGCGCCTTTCCATGCGAGCGTCGAGGCCCTGCACCGCACGGGCGTGCCGGTGAACGATCCCAATACCGATTTCGCCGATGGCTTCACGGTCGTCAACCTCGCCGCCGGCCTCGTCCAGGAGCGCTCGCGCTGGCGCTTCATGGAGTTCGTGCGCCTGGATAACGCGGCCAACCGCAATTACGTCGGCTCGGTCATCGTCAACGAGACCAATGCCCGCTACTTCGAGCCCGCACCGCGGCGCAACATGAGCGTTGGATTGCGGGCCTCAGTTCAGTTCTAATAGCGCTTCCACGGAGGAGAACCCCATGATCAGACTCGTAGCAGTAGCCGTTGCGGCCGCATTCGCGATGCCGCTGATGGCGCAGGACAAGCCCGCGGCGGCGCCACCGCCGTCGTGGCACCAGGGCAAGCCGGCGGCGCAGATGGAATCCTCGCTGCATCCGTTCGCGCCCCATATGACCGGCCGCTCGGCAAAGGACCTGCCGGTCAATACGCTGAAGGTGCCCGCCGGCTTCAAGGTGGAAGTCTGGACCGACGGCATCCCCGAGGCGCGCTCGCTCGCGCTGGGAGACAAAGGCACCGTTTTCGTCAGCAACCGCAACGCCAAGAGCGTCTACGCGGTGGTCGACAAGGGCGGCAAGCGCGAGGTCAAGACGCTCTTCACCGGCCTCGACTCGCCGAACGGCATCGCGTTCAACAAGGGCACGCTCTATGTCGCCGAGCGCGGCCGCATCACTCGCCATGACGGCATCGAAGGCAAGCTCGACAGCCCGGGCGAGGGCAAGGTGGTGGTCGACAACCTCGACCCGAACCGCGCCGCCGGGCATTTCTGGAAGTTCCTGGCGATGGGGCCCGATGGCAAGCTGTACTTCAACATCGGCGCGCCCGGCAACATCGTGATGCCGACCTACATGGAAGCCTCGATCATGCGCGTCGATCCCGCCAAGGGCGTGCTCGAGACGGTCGCGCTCGGCGTGCGCAACTCGGTCGGCTTCGACTGGCATCCGAAGACCAAGGAGCTCTGGTTCACCAACCACGCGCGGGACTGGATGGGCGACGAATCGCCGCACGACACGCTGCATCGCGTGGCCGGCAAGACGGTGCCGCATTTCGGCTATCCGTTCTGCCACCAGGGCGACACCCTGGACCCGCAGTACGGCAAGAACCGCTCGTGCGCGGAGTTCGCCAAGCCCGCCCTCAAGCTCGGCGCGCACATCGCGCCGCTCGGCATGCGCTTCTACAACGGCAAGATGTTCCCGGCCGAGTACCAGAACAACGCGTTCATCGCGATGCACGGCTCGTGGAACCGCACCACGAAGCAGGGCTACAACGTGATGCGCGTGTCGTTCGACGAGAAGGGCCAGCCGAAGATGGAGCCGTTCGTCACCGGCTTCATGACCGACGAGAAGGCCGATCCGCCGATGTGGGGCCGGCCGGTCGACCTGCTGGTGATGAAGGACGGCTCGATGCTGTTCTCGGACGACTACAACGGCATCATCTACCGGGTTTCCTACAGCAAGTGATCGTCAGGCAAGGCGCGGCGGCTTCGGTCGTCGCGCTTTTTCTTTTCTGCGGTGCCGCGCTCGGCGCGGATGCCGAAGCCGGCAAGGCCAAGGCGCCGGTGTGCGCTGCCTGCCACGGCAACGACGGCAACTCGACCGATCCGGCGGTGCCGTCGATCGCCGGCCAGCCGGCGCAGGCGATCGCCATGCAGCTCTACCAGTTCCGCGAGGGCAATCGCAAGGATCCGCAGATGTCGCCCATGGCGAAGAACCTTTCGAACGCGGACATGAACAACCTCGCCGACTATTTCGCCAGCCTCAAGGCGGCGCCGCCGAAGCACCAGACGGCGGCGGATAGCAAGACCGCGGGGCCGGAGCTCGCCAAGAAGTTCAATTGCTCGCAATGCCACGGGCCGGCGCTCCTCGGCCAGCAGCACATCCCGCGTCTCGCGGGGCAGCAGGCGCAATACCTGCGCGTGCAGCTGAAGGGTTTCAAGGCAGGCACGCGCGCGGACATGGACGGCAACATGACCGCCGCGGCGCAGGCGCTGTCCGACAAGGACATCGAGGTGCTGGTCGATTACCTGGCCGGACTCGGCGCGCAGTAAAAGATCAGTTCGGGGACGGAGCCCGAATTAAGGCGGTGATGTGAAGTAGCTCAGCCCCCCAGCGACCCCATCCCGAATTAATTCGGGCTCCGTCCCCGAATTACGCGGCTTTGGCTTTCGCCGGGCCGGCGCGGCCCATGAGCTCGCGCAGGACGAAGGGCAGGATGCCGCCGTGGTTGTAGTAGTCGACCTCGATCGGCGTATCGATGCGCGACTTCACCGGCACCTCGACCACGCGGCCATCGGGCGACTGGATGCGCAGCTTGAGCTCCTGCTGCGGCACGATCTCGCCCGCCATGACGACATCGACGGTCTCGTCGCCCTTGAGGCCGAGGCTTTGCGCGGAGTCGCTGCCGATGAACTGCAGCGGCAACACGCCCATGCCGACGAGGTTCGAGCGGTGGATGCGCTCGAAGCTGCGCGCGATCACTGCCTTCACGCCGAGGAGCTGCGTCCCTTTCGCCGCCCAATCGCGCGAGGATCCGGTTCCATACTCCTCGCCGCCGAAAACGACTGTCGGCGTGCCGTCGGCGATGTAGCGCATCGCCGCGTCGTAGATCGGCATCTCCTGGTTCTTGTACAGGGTCAGGCCGCCTTCCTTGCCGCCGAGCATGAGGTTCTTGATGCGCACGTTGGCGAACGTGCCGCGCATCATCACCTCGTGGTTGCCGCGACGCGCGCCGTAGCTGTTGAAGTCGGCGACCGCGACGTCGTGCTCCTGCAGGTAGAACCCTGCGGGTGAGGTCGGCTTGATCGAGCCCGCCGGCGAGATGTGGTCCGTCGTGACGGAGTCGCCGAGCATGGCGAGGATCTTGGCGCCGCTCACGTCGCCCGGCTTGCTGGGCATCATGGCGAAATCCCTGAAGAACGGCGGCTCGGCGATGTAGGTGGATTGGGGCCAGGAGTAGACCTGGCCGCTCGGCGCCGACACCTTCTTCCACAGCGGGTTGGTCTCGCCGAGGTTCGCGTACAGCTTGCGGAAGGTCGGCGCGTCCATGGCGAACTTCATCAGC
>DATLDY010000339.1:0-11466 GCA_035525655.1 Burkholderiales bacterium | reverse complement strand
TAACCCGTGAGAGAAATGCCGTTTTCGTACGGAATCGAAACCACTTCGCCGCCCACGTACTTCAGCCATTTCTGGCTCGCGCGCTCGCATTTCTCGAAGGTCGCCATGCGCCGCGGATCGTCGGGCAGCAGCCAGAACTCGCCGTTGCGGTAGTAATCGGCGGCGCGCAGCCAGCAATTCATCGCGGTGCGGATATGGCCGGCGCGCTCTTCCTCGTCGCCTCGCCTGTCGTTCCGCTCCGCTATGCGCAGCCATTCCGCATGCCAGCTATCGTCGTCGCCGGGCTTCATGCGGCTGGCTGCCTGGAACACCTCGCTGACCGCGCCGCCGCCTTCCTGGGTTTCGCCCAGGCCGCGGCGGAACTGGTAGGACCAGAAGAAGTGCTCCTCCCACTGATGCCAGCCAAAGGGCTCGTAGTGCGGCTCGCGCTTGCGCTCGGTCATTGGGGAACGAAGCCTATGTCTTTGACGAGTTTTCCGTACTTGTCGTAATCGCTTTTAAGCACCTGCGCAAAGAACTCCGGCGGCTCGGTGCGGATGATGAGCCCGGCTACCTCGAGCTTGTCAGCCACGTCCGGCGCGCGCGTGGCGCGGTTGATCTCTTCATTCAGCTTGAGGATCACGTCACGCGGCGTGCCCGCGGGCGCGGCGTAGCCGAACCAGCCGCCCGATTCGTAGCCGGGCACGTCTTCCGCCGCTACGGGCGTGTCGGGCCACAGCGTAGGCCGCGTCTTATTCGTCGTCGCAAGGATGCGCAGGCGGTTTGACTTGATATGCGGCGTCATGCCGGTGATGCCGTCGATGCCGGCCTGCACCTGGCCGCCCATGATGTCGGTGGCGATCGCCGCCGAGCCCTTGTACGGGATGTGCGTGTAGGTGAAGTCCGCCATCGTGCGCAGGTGCTCGAAGGCGAGGTGCGGGAACCCGCCCTCGCCGTTCGTCGCCACGGTGAGCTTGCCGGGATTCGCCCTGGCATAGGACACCATCTCGCCGATCGTCTTGAACGGCGCATTCGGGTTTGCGACGATCGCGAGGTAATTGAACGTCGTCACCGAAATCGGCAGAAAGTCCTTCAGCGGGTCGTAGGGAATGTTCTTGCTGGTGTGCGGCAGGACCACCATGTTGCCGCCCTGGACGCACGCGATGGTGTAGCCATCGGCGGGACCCTTGGCGACATAGTCGAGGCCCAGCATGCCGCTCGCCCCCGGCCGGTTCTCGACGATCACCTGCTGGCCGAGGCGTTCGCTCATCCTTGGCGCGATGAGACGAGACATGATGTCGGTCGTGTTGCCGGGCGGGAACGGGATGATGATGCGGACGGGCTTGGACGGATACGCCTGCGCCTGAGCGAGCGCCGAAAAAAGCAGGCCCAAAATGGTGACAGTCACCATTTTCATACGCATATCTCCTCCTAGTTCATTGGAATAACGGGCAGCAGCACGAACGGCTGGCGCTCGAAGTGCAGCGTCACCTTGCCGCCGAAGACGGCCGGCGGCCGATCGGTCTCGTCGTCATGCGTAAAGGGACCGCAGCCCTTCATCGGGTTCTTCATGTTCGAGAGCGTCGCGGCCGCATCGTCATGCTCGTAGTCGCGGCCGCGGATGCTGAGCGCAATCCGGTAGCCCGGCGGCACGACGATGCAGGTGGGCCAGATTTCGATGTCGAGCTCCACGGGTTCGCCCGGTGTCAGTTTTTGCAGCTCGTCATGCGTGTGATACGGCCGATAGGGAAGCGAGCGGGCCTTGTCGAGCTTGCGATGCGACGCGCGCAGCCATCCCTGGGCTACGGGGGTCTTGGGATCGAGCGCTCCCTGGAACAGGACTTCCTTGCCGGTCGGGTCGAAAACCCGCAGCACCACGAAGAGGTCGGCATCCGCCGTGGCGGACGACACGAAAAGCTTTAGCGCGGAAGGCCCGGTGAGCTCCAGCTCCGCGCGCAACGGCGGCGTGGTGAACGTAATGCCGTCGCCCATCGGATCGTAGGTCAGCGACTTCGTCGATCGCGGCGCATCGCGCGACAGCTGCAGGCCTTCGGGGTCGAGGTAGTACGGCGTCCAGCGCGTGCGGGCGAGCGGCCACTCGTTCTCGGAGCGCAGGACGAACCGCTCGCCGGGCGAGCGCACGTTCAGCAGCACTCGCGACTGCTTGTCCCAGCCGTTCGATTTTCCCTTGAGGAAATGGTCGAAGAAGTCGAGCTGCAGCTGCCGGCCGTAATCGGTATAGAAAGGCGCCCAGTGCGAGCCGCCGTGCACCTCGAGCCATTTCTGCTTCGAAGCGGCGCCGGCGAAGCCTTCGAAGTTGCCCCGCGTATGCAGCCCCTGCCCGCCCCAGTTGGCCGCGGTCAGCAAAGGCACCGTCACCTTCGACAGGTCCGCGCTGCGCTCGCGGTAATAGGCGTCGTCGAGCTCGCGCGAGAGGAACGCCATCCACATGTCCTCGCGGTTCTTGGCGAGCGCCTCCTCGGAGAGCGTCTCCGGGCCGCAGACCAGCTCGCCGGTGTTCGGGTTTTTCTTGCCGCGCTCGCCGACACCGTGCTGCACCGTCTTCACCTGCATGTCCTGCCAGTTCTTGCGAAAGCTGCAGATGATGCCGCCATGCCGGGCGCTTTCACGGTAGGCGTCGTTCCAGCCTTCCCACGCGCATATCGCCGCAAGGTGCGGCGGCTGCGCGGCGGCTGCGCGCCATTGATTGCTCGCGTAATAGGAGATGCCGTTCATGCCGACCCTGCCGCTGGACCACGGCTGCTTCGCGGCCCACTCGACGCACAGGTAGATGTCGCGGGTCTCGCGCGCATTGTTGTGCGCGAGATATCCGGGCGAGCGCCCGGCGCCGCGCGAGTCGACGCGCAGGCACACGTAGCCTTCCGGCACCCACTTCTCCGGGTCGACGACTTCCCAGTTCTGGTAACGGTTCGAGGAGCCGGCTACCGCGTCGGGATAATCGCGCGCCATGATGTCCCATGCGGTCTTGTATCCCTCCTGGAAGGCAAGGCCTTTTCCATACGGACCGTAGCTGAGCAGCACCGGATGTTTGCCCTCGGCGTCCGGGCGATACACATCGGCGCGCAGCACGAGGCCGTCGTCCATCTTGATCGGAACGTCCCAATCTATTTTCATGCTTTGAAATTCGGCGGTGGGGTAAATGGACCAGTGATGAGCGCAACCTTTCGCGCAAGCGCGAGGAGCGCGGGCTCGGCCCAGCGCTTGGCCACGAGCTGGACCCCGATCGGCAGGCCGTCGCGGTTCGCGCCCAGCGGGAGCACCACGGAAGGGTGCCCGGTCAGGTTGAAGGGACACGTGTATGCGGTGCCGGCGATGAAGTACGGCACCTTGGCGCCGCCGACGTCGATCGGCGTGCCGAAGGGAACATGGCCGATCGCCGGGCTGACCGTTACCGGGCAGATGAAGGCGTCCCATCGCTCAAAAAACTTTTCCAGCTTAGTGATCAGCGCATCGCGCCGTGTCAGCGCCGCGGCGTAATCGGCCACCGTCGCGCGCACGCCGCGTGCCGATCCTCGAGCGACGGCATAGGCCTCGCCCAACGTCGCATTCAGTGCGCTCACGCGCTCGCGGCTGCGGTCCCCGCCCGTCGCGGCGCGCTCGGTGATCGCGATCTCGCCCCAGATTTCCCACGCCTCGTCGAAGCTGAAGGCAGTGGGATTGCACTCTTCGATCTCGCAGCCCGACTGCGCCAGCCCGGCGGCCAGCTTTGCGATGGCGCTGCGCGTATCGCCCGTGATCGGAATGCCTCCGAAGTCCGTGCTCCAGGCGAGCCGGTACGAGCGCAGCTCGCGTTCGGGCGGGTCGGTCCAAGGCACCGGTGGCACGTCCCACTCGGCGTCATCAGGACCGCAGATCGCTTTGGTGATGAGCGCAAGATCATCGACCGAGCGCGCAAGCGGCCCGAGCACATTCATGTGCCGCACGGCGCGCGGCAGGTTGGGCGGCTCCGGAATATGGCCGGTGTTCGGGATGCGGCGCTCGGTCGGCTTGAGGCCGAAGAGCCCGCAGAAGTGCGCGGGCGTGCGCACGGATCCGGCAAGGTCGCTGCCGACGTCGAAGGCGCAAAGTCCGGCCGCTACCGCCGCAGCGCCGCCGCCGGTGGAACCGCCCGGCGTGCGCTCGAGATTCCATGGGTTATTGGTGCGGCCAAAAATCTCGTTGTCGGCACGATAATCGGACGACAGCGGCGGCACATTGGTCTTGCCCAGCAGGATGGCGCCGGCCGCGCGAAGGCGGGCAACGGCGCTCGCATCTTTGGCGGGAATGTGATCGGCGAGCGGCGGATGGCCGCCCGTGGTGCGCAGGCCCGCCGTCTCGAGCGCGTCCTTGATGGTCATCGGGACGCCGTGCAGGGGGCCCCATACGTCGCCCCGCGCCATCGCCCCGTCCGCCTCGCGAGCGCGCACGCGCGCGCCGAGGGCGTCCAGCGTGCAGATCGCGTTCAGGGGGCCATTGTGCCGCTCGATTCTCGCCAGATACATTTCCACGAGATCGCCGGCGGTGGCGCGCCGCGCGCGAATGGCGGCGGCGAGCTCGACTGCGCTCGAGAACGGATCGACCGGCACGGGGGCATTCTAGCCCCCGCTAAACGACGCGCTTAATGCAGGTTGCGAACGAAAGTACGGCCCCGCAGGACTTCCTTCGCGCTCGGCCGCTCGAACAGAAAGTCGAGCAGCGCGACGGCGATCTCGTTGTAGATCGCTTCGCATTGCTCGGCATTGATGAACGGGAAGACCCCGATGTCGGTGACCACCAGCTCCTTCTCGAGCGCGAGCGAGCGCAGTTCCTCAGGCAGAGCCGAGGAGTCCTGGACCGTGAAACCGTGCAACTGCGGGCAGCGGTCGAAGATCACATCCAGGCGCGCGGCCAGGTCTTCGTCGAGCGGCGGCAGGTCAGTGTTGAGGCTTCCAAGTTGGGCAGGCTTCATGCCCCCTTTAACGCAAGGAACGGGCCCGGCCGATGCCCGAAAAACCCGTCAGTGCAGGTAGCGCACGAACGTTTTCCCGCGTAGCAAATCCTTGGCCTCGGGCCAGGACGACACCGCCCCTGAGATCGCCGCGGCGATCGTGCCGTATACCTCGTCGTACTGGGTCTTCCCCAGCCGCGGTGCGAGGGCGATCTCGAAGATGAAGAGTTCGCCTTCCAGGCTCGTCGGGTCGATGTGGTCCGGCAGGCCGGACCGATCCCGCACGCTGAACCGGAAAAGATCCGGACAGCGCACGAACACCGCCTCGATCCGTTGCCGGACCTGGGCTTCGATCGTGCTCATGAATCCCCCTTCTGTTGCCGCCGCTTTTCGGCTTGTTGTTACCGAGAACTATACTTCGCGCATGGAGCACGGCAACAGCTTCCTGCTGCAAATGACGATCTATTTCGCATCCGCGGTGTTCGCCGTGATGGCGTCGCATCGCCTCGGGCTCGGATCGGTCGCGGGCTATCTCCTCGCCGGAATTGCCATCGGACCGTGGGGTTTCGGGCTGGTCGAGCAGCCCGAGGCGATCCACGCCTTCGCCGAGCTCGGCGTGGTGTTCCTTCTTTTCGTCATCGGCCTCGAGCTCGAGCCGCATCGCCTGTGGAGCATGCGCACGCGGCTCGTCGGGCTCGGCATGTCGCAGGTGGTGGGATCGATCCTCGCCATTGGCCTCATCGCGTATCTGTTCGGCGTCGACATGCGCGTAGCGCTGGTTGCGGGAATGGCGCTGTCGCTTTCCTCCACCGCCCTCGCGCTGCAGCCCCTTACCGAGCGCGGCGCGCTCGGCACTCAAGGCGGCCAGGCCACCTTTGCGGTGCTCCTCTTCCAGGATCTGGCCGTGATCCCGATGCTCGCCGCGCTGCCCCTCCTGGGGACTGCGGGCGGCTGGTCGGGTTTTTCCTTTCAGGGCGTCGGGTTCGCCGCCGCAGTGGTCATCGGTACGCTGGTTCTGGGCCACTTCCTCGCCCGACCGGTGTTCCGGCATATCGCCCGCATGCGCCTGCGTGAAATTTTTACCGCCTTTGCGCTGCTCCTCGTGCTGGGCATCGCGCTCCTGTTCGAAGCAGCGGGACTGTCCATGGCGCTGGGCGCCTTCCTGGCCGGGGTTCTCCTCGCCGAATCCGAATACCGCCACGAGATCGAAGCGGCCATCGATCCGTTCAAGGGACTGCTCCTGGGCCTGTTCTTCATCTCGGTCGGGATGAGCGTCGACTTCACGGTCATGCTCCAGCGCCCTTGGGTCATCATCGGCCTGATCGTCGGGTTATTCCTCCTGAAAGGCGCGGTGCTGTGGGTGATCGCCCGCCATGCCCGCCTGCCGATGAGCGAGCGGCCTCTTTTCCTGCTGCTCCTCGCCCAGGGCGGCGAATTCGCGTTCGTCATCCTCGGCCTCGCCGCCGCCAATGGCGCGATTCCCGAGCAGACCGGCCAGGCGATCACGCTGGCCGTCGCGCTTTCGATGCTGCTGACGCCGTTCCTCCTCGTGCTCCACGACCGCGTGATCGCGCCGCGCTTCGTCGATGCTGCCGTGCGTGCCGCCGACGAGCCCGAGCCGAGCCAGGTGATCATTGCCGGCCTCGGGCGCGTGGGCCAGGTCGTCGCCCGGCTGCTCAATGCGAGCGGGTTCCACCCGACGGTGCTGGACGATGACCCCGATCACGTCGAGCAGTCGCGCGAATTCGGCTTTCGGGTGTTCTATGGCGATGCCACGCGCCTCGACCTGCTGCACGCGGCGGGTGCCGACACGGCGGATCTCCTGGTGATCACGCTCGATGAGCGGGATTCGATCACCCGCCTTGCGCGCATCGCGCGGCAGAACTTCCCGCGCCTTCGCATCATCGCCCGCGCGCACGACATGCGGCACCTCTTCGAGCTGCGCGACGTCGGCGTCGAGCTCCTCGAGCGCGAGACCTGGCTCTCGGCGCTCAAGCTCGGCGAGACGGCGCTCGCCGTCGTCACGCAGGATCCCGAGCGCGCGCAGCGCGCGGCAAAGGCGTTCGAGGAGCACGATCACGTCGTGCAAGCGAAGCTCTATGCCGTGCACAAAGGCCAGCCCGATGCGCACGTCATCGTGTCGAACGAGCTGCGCGACCAGTTGAAGCGCACGCTCGCCGAGGACCAGCAGGAAGTTAGGAGTAGACTCGCCCCATGAGCGGCGGAGGCGGGGGAGAAGCACCCAAGAAAGACAAGCCGGGAGCGGCGGCGCCGGCGAAGGATCCGTACGTCGACCTGGCGGAGCGGATTTTCGTCAACCTGGCGGCGCGCGTGTACGGCACGCTCTCGGGTACCGAGCAGAAAAAGCCCGACCCCAAGGCGCTCGCCACGTTCTGCTTCAAGCTGGCCGATGCCTTCGAGCAGGCGAGCAACGAGACACCGCGCAGGCTCGCCGAGATCGAGGCGCGCAACAAGGCCGCCGTCAAGCTCGACGAAGTCGATGTGTCGAGCTTCATCGATAAGAAGTAGTCTGATCTTCCTTTCCCGCGGGTGACTTTCGTACTGGTCCACGGCGCCTGGGGCGGAAGCTGGATGTGGCAGCGTGTCGCGCCGCTCCTGCGTAAAGCCGGCCACGACGTCTTCACTCCTTCGCTCACCGGCATCGGCGAGCGCGCCCACCTCGCGACCCCGGAGGTTGGGCTATACACGCACATCGCGGATCTCCTCGGCACGCTGCACTACGAACGATTAAAGGACGTGGTGCTGGTGGGCCATAGCTATGCGGGCATGGTCGTGACTGGCGTCGCCGATCGCGCGCCCGACCGGGTGGCGACCCTCGTCTATCTGGACGCGTTCGTGCCGCAGCCCGGCCAGGCCTTGCTCGATCTCTTGCCCGAGCGCGTGCGCGCGCATTTCCCCGCCGAAGGCTGGCAGGTCCCGGCGCTGCCACCGGGGGCGCAGGGCATGACCGATGCAGGCGAGATCGCCTGGCTCGAAGGCCGCCGCGATGCGCAGCCGATGCGCACCTTTACCCAGACGCTCACCCTGGAAGGACGCTTCCGCGGCCCGAAGGTGTACGTCCGGTGCACGGGTTATTCGCCGAGCTCGTTCGTGCCGTTCGGCGAGCGCGCGCGAAACGACCGTGCATGGCGCTACCACGAGCTGCCCACGCACCACTATCCTCATGTCTCGATGCCGGCCGAGACGGCCGGCATACTGCTCAACTACGCTTAAGGCGATACCGATGAAACGTCTCCTGCTTATCGCTTTCGCGCTTGGCCTTGCCGGGTGCGATACCACCGTTACCAAAGCCGAGATGCAGACGGCCGATTACGGGCCGCGCCCGGTGAATTACCAGGACGAGATCAGGGGTTACCTCGGCCTGCGGCTCACCGACCCGAAGAACGCGCTGATCGAGTTTCGCGCCGGGCCCACGCAGATCTACAACCGCGGCACGCCGGTGCGCGGCGAGCAGTACGGCTGGGGCGTGTGCGTCTGGGTCAACGACAAGAACAAGTCCGGCGCGTACGACGGCTACTACCCGATGAGCTTCGTCCTGCGCGACGAGAAGATCGTCGCGGTGAACGGCGGCCCGGACGACGCGAACATCATCGGCTCGCGCTACGCGCGCGAGCAGTGCCAGACGCTGGGCGCGCCTTTCAAGCAGTAATCAAGGCTTGCCGATGAAGTCCTGCTTGCCGATCTCGACGCCGTTGTGGCGCAGCATGTTGTACGCGGTCGTGATGTGAAAGTAGAAGTTCGGGTAGGCGAAGCCAAGCAGGTACTGCATTCCCTTGAAGCGCCGCTCGCCGCTGCGCATTGGTAGCACGACCTCCTTCTCCTCCGACCCGTCGACGCGCTCGGCCTTCACCGACTCGATGAAGTCGATGGTCTTGGCGATGCGCGACTTGAGCTCGGCGAACGTCTGCTCGGTATCGTCGTGCTTCGGAATCTCGGCGCCGGCCAGCCGGGCGACCGCGCCCTTCGCGGTATCGCACGCGATCTGCACTTGGCGCGTGAACGGGAACATGTCGGGATAAAGGCGGAAAGTGGTGAGCGCGGTCGGGTCGATCTTCTTCGCCGCGCAATGCGCCTCCGCCTTGTCGATAAGCGCCGAAAGGTTTCGCAGCATGTTCGCGAAGCGGGGCGCTGAAGCCTGATACATTGAGATTGTCATGTTGGGGAATTCTAAGCGCTTGTTCTACGGCTGGTACATGGTCGGCGCGGGTTCCGCGCTGCAGTTCCTCCAGTCGAGCCTCATGACGCAGTCATTCGGCGCCTACGTGGCGGTGCTGCAGGCCGAGCGCGGCTGGAGCAAGACGGCCCTCTCCGGCGCAGCGGCGCTGCAGCAGATGGAGACCGCGATCCTCGGGCCGGTGATCGGCTGGTTCATGGATCGCTTCGGCCCGCAGGGGATGATCCGCGTCGGCATCGTGATGTTCGGCGTCGGCCTGATGCTGCTCAGCTATACCGACACCCTGCCGACCTTCTACGCGGCCTTTCTCGTCATCGCGCTCGGCTCGAGCCTGTGCGGCTTCTTTCCGGTGAACGTGGCGCTCATCAACTGGTTCGAGCGCTGGCGCGCACGCGCGCTTTCGTCCATGTCGATCGGCCTTGGCCTCGGCGGCACCGCGGTGCCGCTCGTCGCATGGTCGCTGCAAGCCTACGGCTGGCGCACGACCTCCTTCGCCTCCGGCGTGATCGCCATCGTCGTCGGCTTTCCGCTCGCGATGGTGATGAAGCGCCGCCCGGAGGACCACGGCCTGACGGTCGACGGGCTGCCGCCGAAGACGGCGCAAACCACGCAGGAGTTGCGCGCGCTCGACACCGAGCGCGACTTCACCGCGCGCGAGGCGGTGCGCACGCCGGCCTTCTGGCTCCTGTCGCTCGGCCACGGCTTCGCGCTCTTCGTGGTGCATGCGGTGAGCGTGCACGCCATCACCCATATGAACCAGGGGCTCGGTTACAGCGTTGCGCAGGCGTCGCTCGTCTACACGCTGCTGACCGTGTCGCAAATCTGCGGCGTGGCCGTCGGCTGGTTCATCGGCGATCGCTACGAGAAGCGCTACATCGCCGCCGCCTGCATGCTGATGCACGCGGTGGGCCTCTTGCTCCTCACCTACGCCGCGGCGCTGTGGATGGTGCTGGCGTTCGCCGTGCTGCACGGCGCCGCCTGGGGACTGCGCGGGCCGTTCATGCAGGCGATCCGCGCCGACTACTTCGGCCGCAGCGCGATCGGCATGATCCTCGGCCTGTCCTTCATGATCATCGTCATCGGCCAGATCGGCGGCCCGATGATTGCCGGCATCTTCGCCGACCTCACGGGCAATTACCGCAGCGGCTTCACCATCATCGCGGTGCTTGCAGGCCTCGGCTCGCTGTTCTTCATCCTCGCCCGCAAGCCGCAGCGGCCGGTGCGCTAGAAAAAGGCGAGCGCGCGCGCCTCGATGCTCTGTCGCGGCGGCGCGCCGGGCGGGGTGGTCGGGTCGTCGAAGGAGGTATGCGGCGTAAAACGCGCCCGGCCGTCCTTCTCGGAGTCATACACCTTGAACACGATCGCCTCCTCGCGCCGCATCTCGGGAAAGTAGAACCAGCGATGCTGCGGGTTGTATTTCAAGCGATACGTCTGGCCGACGCGGTTCGGGTAGCGCCGTTCCGCGATCAGCAGGTCTTCCGGCGCCACGCTCCTCGCGTCGAGCATCGCCAGCGGGTTCGAGCGAATCGGCTGGTTGATCGCGCGCCACACCTGGATGATCGCAAAGCGACGCTCGAGCAGCGTGTCGGCCTGCGCGCCCATCACCTCGCGCACACGATTGGGCCCCGACCACTCGGTGTAATCGTTGTGCGCCGAGAGCACCGGCTCGCGCACGAGCTTCGCCTCGCGCTCGGCTTCATCGCCCGAGCGCAGCGTGTGATCGAACACCACCACGCGGCTTGCGCCTGACAGGCGCTGGATAAGCGCGATGACCTCCGGGTAGTACACGCGCTTCAGCTCTTCGGCATCGAAGAAGTCGCGCACCTTGGTCTGGTGTTCGACTAGAAAGAAGCCGGTCGCATCGAGCGCGAGATCACCGGCCCGCCGGCCGTCGGCGATCTCGACGCGATGCGGGTCCTCGCTGCCGCTGCTGCGACGGCGGATGTTGTTCGGTCCGAAGGTCTCGTTGACGAGCGTCTCGCCCGTGTCCCGCGTATAGGTGATCTCTGCCTGCATTCCCTATCGTATCGCGGCCGGCGCCACCGTCGACCCCGTGGCCCCGAAGAGCTTGAGCGGCTGCAGGACGAAGGCGAACTCGTAGGCGCGCTTGGCGGCAAGCTCGTCCATCTTGATGTTCTCGAGGAGGTGGATGCCGTTTACGACGAGGAAGATCTGGTGCCCGGGCAGCGAGAGGTCCTTGTCCGGATTGGGCGACACCTCGACCGGCCAGTTGTCGGAGCCGACGATGGCCGGATCCTGCTTCGCCAGCCACTCGGCGGCGGCAACGCCGACGCCGGGCGTCGACTTCACGAAGCGCGCATTGTCCTTGCCGTAGAGCTTGCCCCATCCGGTGTGCACGAGCACC
>DATLDY010000338.1:0-5395 GCA_035525655.1 Burkholderiales bacterium | reverse complement strand
CTCGGTCGGCTTGGGCTGCTCGCCGGGAGCCGTGCCGGGGGTGTTGGGCACCGGGCGCGCGCTCGGCTTCGCCTGATCCTTGGCCATGCTGTTCTCGAGGTGGCGCTGCAGGTCGGCCTCGCGCACCCGAGTCATCGTGTCGCTCGGATCCTCGACGAGGACGTCGGGCGTAATGCCGAGCGCCTGGATCGAGCGGCCGCTCGGCGTGTAGTAACGCGCCGTGGTGAGCTTGATCGCGGTGTTGTTGCCCAGCGGCATGATGGTCTGCACCGAGCCCTTGCCGAAAGTCTGCGTGCCGATCACCTTGGCGCGCTTGTGGTCCTGCAGCGCGCCGGCGACGATCTCCGAAGCGGACGCGGAGCCGCCGTTCACGAGCACCACCATCGGCACGTTCTTCACGGCCTGCGGCAGCGACTTCAGCACGTCGTCGCCGCGGCGCGCGTAATCGTCGGCCGAGGCGTAGAACTTCTTGCGCGCATCTTCGGTCCGGCCGTCGGTCGACACGACGAGGGTCTTGGCGGGCAGGAAGGCCGCGCTGATGGCGACCGCGCCATGCAGCAGGCCGCCCGGATCATTGCGCAGGTCGAGCACCAGGCCCTTGAGCTGCCCCTGCTTGAACAGCGCTTCGATGTGCTTCACCATCGACTCGGCGCTGTTCTCCTGGAACGCGCGCACGCGCACCCAGCCGAAGCCGGGCTCGATGACCTTCGACACCACGCTTTGCACGCGGATCACGTCGCGCGTGAGGGTGATGATGAGCGGTGCGGCCTCGCCCTTTCGCGTGATGGTGAGCGTGATCTGGGTCTTCGGCTTGCCGCGCATGCGCTTGACGGCGTCGTTCAGCGTCATGCCCTTCACCGGCGTGTCGTCGAGCTTGATGATGAGATCGTTCGGCTTGATGCCGGCCTTGAACGCCGGCGTGTCCTCGATCGGCGAGATCACCTTCACGAAGCCGTCTTCCATGCCGACCTCTATGCCGAGGCCGCCGAACTGTCCCTGCGTGCCGACCTGCAGCTCCTTGAACGCCTCCTGGTCGAGGTAGGCGGAGTGCGGGTCGAGGCCGGTGAGCATGCCGTTGATGGCCTCGGTGATGAGCTTCTTGTCCTCGACCGGCTCGACGTAGTTCGTCTTGACCGCGCCGAACACCTCGGTGAAGGCGCGCAGCTCTTCGTACGGGATCGGTGCCCGCCCGGCGCGATCCGCGATGGCCTGGAAGTTCAGGCTGATCAGCACCCCGGCGACGGCGCCGACGAGGATGAATCCGAAGCTGCGAAGCTTTTGCATGGGGTGGGGGATCGCTTTATTTCAGCTTGACCCAGCGTAGTGGGTCGAAAGGCCGGCCTAAATGCCGTATTTCAAAGTATAAGCCCGTTTGCTCGCTGCCACCGCTCGAGCCCGTGGTGGCGATCGGATCACCGGCGCCGACCTGCTCGCCGACCTGCTTGAGAAGCGCCTCGTTGTTCGCGTAGATGGACAGGTAGCTTTCGCCGTGATCGACGATCAGGAGATTGCCGAAGCCCCGCATCCAGTCGGCGAAGACCACCTGCCCTCGCGCTATCGCCCGGACGGCCTCGCCCTCCGGCGCGCGGATGAAGACGCCCTTCGCCTCGATCCCGCTCGCTCCCCTTGGAGCACCGAAGCGGCCGATCAGTTCCCCCCGAACGGGCAGGCGCAGTGCGCCGCGCAGCTTGGAGAACGCTTCCGGGCGTGAACTTCTGTCCGGGACCGCCTCGACGCGGGCCAGCACGCGCCCCAGCCCCTCGACCAGGCGGGCGAGACGCGTCTCGTCCGCTCGTAGCACGTTGATCTGGCGGCGGTTGCGCCTGATCTCGCCGGCGGCCTGCTCGAGCACGCGCCGGCGCGCCTCGCGCTCGCGCACGATGCGGCCGCGATCGGCACGCGCGGCCTGCTCCACGGTACGCAGGGCTTCTCGCTTGGCCTGCGCCTCGCGCAGCAGGCGCTCGAGCGCATCGAGGTCCGTCCGGTAGCCGGCGATCAAGGCTGCGGCGGCACGCGACACATAGCCCATGTAATGAAGGCGGCGGCCCAATTCCGACGGATCGTCGCCGGAGAGCGCTGCACGCAGCACATCCGGCCCGGCGAGCGCCTGGCGCGTGACGAGGATCCGCTCCACCGTCGCCTGCCGCGCGCCGAGGGTACGTTCAAGGGTTGTGCGGCGCTCGGCGAGGCGGCCGGCCTCGGCGCGCAATTGCCGGCCCTGCGCCTCGAGCGTCGCGAGCGTGCGGTTTGCGTCCGAGATGGCGCGCTCCGATTCGCGCAGGGCATCGCGCGCTTCGCGGCGCTCGGTTTCCCGGCTTTCGAGGTCGCGCTGCAGCGAGTCGATGCGACTGCGAAGCGCCTGCAGCTCGCCCTCGGTCGGCGCCGCGTGCGCGGCGAATGCCGCTGCGGCGACGACGAACGCGGCTGCGCGGATCAGACCTTTGCCTTGCCCTGCGCGGAAACGGCGGCGATGCGCCTGGCGATCTCATCGGCATCGCCCAGGTAGTAGTGCTTGAGCGGACGCAGGTTCTCGTCGAGCTCGTAGACCAGCGGTACGCCGGTGGGGATGTTGACCCCGACGATCTCGGCGTCGCCGATGTTGTCGAGATGCTTCACTAGCGCGCGCAACGAGTTGCCGTGCGCCGCAACGAGCACCCGGCGCCCGGCGCGCACGGCGGGCGCGATGCTGGCATTCCAATAGGGGAGCACGCGCGCCACGGTGTCCTTCAGGCATTCCGTGCGCGGAACCCGTACGCCCGCATAGCGCGGGTCCGTGCCTTCGTATCTTTTGTCGGCGGTGGATAACTGCGGCGGCGGCGTGTCGTAGCTGCGGCGCCAGACGAGCACCTGGTCCTCGCCGAATTTCGCTGCCATCTCCGCCTTGTTGAGCCCCTGCAGGTCGCCGTAGTGCCTTTCGTTCAGCCGCCAGCTCTTCTCGACGGGCAGCCACAGGCGGTCGAGCTCCTCGAGCGCGAGCCACAGCGTGCGGATGGCGCGCTTCAGCACCGAGGTGAAGGCGACGTCGAACTCGTAGCCGCCGCCCTTCAGGAGGCGCCCGCCGGCGCGGGCCTCCTCGACGCCCTTTGGCGAAAGATCCACGTCGGTCCAGCCGGTGAAGCGGTTTTCGCGGTTCCACGTCGATTCGCCGTGGCGCAGGAGGACAAGCTTGTGCATCGCCTGATTATAATGACCGCCCTTCGTGCAATTCATCCAGAACAACCTCCTTCTCTTCGTCGTCGCCCTCGTCTCCGGCGGGATGCTGCTGTGGCCGCTCGTGCGGCGCTCGACCGGCGGGCCGTGGGTCGACGCGACGCAGGCCACGCACCTCATCAACCGCGAGGACGCAATCGTCCTCGACGTGCGCGACCCCGGCGAGTTCGCCGCCGGCCACGTGCTCGGTGCGAAGAACGTGCCGCTCGCGCGCCTGGAAAGCGCCCCCGGTGATATCGTCAAGCGCAAGGACCGTCCGGTGATCGTCTATTGCGCCGACGGCGCGGACCGCTCGGGCAAGGCGCTTGCTGCGCTGAAGAAGTAGGGCTACACGCGCGTCGCCAACCTGTCCGGCGGCATCGGTGCGTGGAAGCAGGCCGGGCTGCCTTTGGAAAGATGAGTGGAGTAGTCATGCCTCGGGTGTTGATGTATTGCACGGCCGCGTGTCCCTTTTGCCAGTCGGCCGAGCGGCTGCTGGTGGACAAGGGCGTGGCGATCGAGAAAGTCCGCGTCGACCTGCATCCGGAGCGCCGCGGCGAGATGATGCAGAAGAGCGGGCGGCGCACCGTGCCGCAGATCTGGATCGGCGAGCGCCACATCGGCGGCTGCGACGACCTGTACGACCTCGACCGCCAAGGCGGCCTCGACCCACTACTCAAGGCGGCCCCATGAGCGACGCGCAACCCGACCAGCAGCCGGCGACCTTTCAAATCGAGAAGCTCTACGTCAAGGACCTGTCGCTGGAAATCCCGCACGCGCCGGCAGTGTTCACGGAGCAGGTACAACCCGAGCTGCAGGTGCAGATCGGCACGGAGTCGAACAACTTCGCCGAGGGCTATTACGAAGTCACCGTGACCGCGACGGTGACGGCGAAGATCGGCGAGCGGACGCTGTTCCTCGCCGAGGCGGTGCAGGCCGGCATCTTCGCGCTGCGTGGCATTCCGGCCGCGGAGCTTCCCGCGGTCCTCGGCATCGCCTGCCCGACGGTGGTCTATCCTTATCTACGCGAGACCATCTCCGATCTCGTGACGCGCGGCGGCTTCCCGCCGGTGCAGCTCGCGCCGCTCTCGTTCGAGGCCCTTTATCTCCAGCAGCAGCAGAACGCGGCGCAGGGCGGGCCGCGCATCGAGCTCGCGCGCTAGATGAAGGTGGCGGTGCTCGGGGCGGGCGCCTGGGGCACCGCGATCAGCTGCGTCCTCGCGGCGCGCCTCGAGGTCACGCTGTGGGCGCGCGATGCCGCGCAGGCGAGTGCAATCGCCGCCGCGCGGCGCAATGAGCGCTACCTGCCCGGCATCGACCTGCCTTCGACGGTCAAGGTGACCGCCGATCTGGCGGACACGCGGCCGGCAGAGATCATCCTTGCCGCCAGTCCCGTCGCGGGTCTGCGCCAGACATTGCAGAGCCTGTCGAGCGGAAAGCCGGTCGTGTGGTTGTGCAAAGGCTTCGAGAAAGGCACGGGCGACCTGCCGCACCAGATCGCCGCCGCGACGCTCGGCGAGAACGCGCGCTTCGGCGCGCTATCGGGACCTTCGTTCGCCGAAGAAGTGGCGCGCGGGCTGCCTTGCGCGCTGACACTCGCTGCGCGCGATGCCGAGTTCGCCAAGGATGCCGCGGCGGCTCTGCATGGCGGCCGCATGCGCGTGTACTACAGCACCGATCTCGTCGGCGTCGAGATCGGCGGCGCGGTGAAGAACGTGATGGCCATTGCCGCGGGCATCTCCGACGGCATGGGACTCGGTCTCAACGCGCGCGCGGCGCTGATCACCCGCGGCCTGGCGGAAATCACGCGGCTCGGCACCGCGCTTGGCGGCCAGCCCGAGACCTTCATGGGGCTCGCCGGCGCGGGCGACCTCATCCTCACCGCGACCGGCGACCTGTCGCGCAACCGTCGCGTCGGCGTGGAACTCGCGCGCGGCCGCTCGCTCGACGACATCATGGCAACCCTCGGCCACGTCGCCGAAGGCGTGTTTTCGGCGAAGGAAGTCGCGCGGCTCGCCGCCTCGCGCGGCGTCGAGATGCCGGTGACCGACGCGGTCAACGCCGTGCTCGAGGAGCGTCTGACGCCCGCGGCTGCTGTCCAGGCCCTGCTGGCGCGCGACCCAAAACAAGAACGCTAGCTCGTGTCCCTGACCCCGCGGATGCCTTCGTACAGCGCCATCAGCTGCGGCAGGTCGGCCTCGTAGTC
>DATLDY010000191.1:0-12848 GCA_035525655.1 Burkholderiales bacterium | reverse complement strand
GAGACGGCGAAGCCCTATCTCGACATGATGGGCGTCGGGTCGAGCTATGTCGGCGAAGGCGAGCTCGCGCGCATCGCCAAGATCTGCCACAACGTGATGCTCGGCGTGGTGATCCAGAACCTGTGCGAGATCACCATCCTCGCGCAGAAGGCCGGAATGCGGCGCCATGCCTTCCTCGATTTCCTCAACAAGAGCGTCATGGGGTCGATGTTCACGCGCTACAAGACGCCGGCGCTCGTGAATCTCGACTTCCACGTCACCTTCACGCCCAGGCTGCTGCGCAAGGATCTCGATCTGGGCCTCGATGCCGGTCGCGAGCTGGAAGTTCCCCTGCAGCTCGCCTCGCTCACGCGCGATGTGCTGCAGCAGCTGATCGGCAACGGGTTGGGCGAGGAAGACTTCGCCAAGCTGCTCGTCATGCAGGCGAAGGCGTCGGGCATGGAGCTCAAGCCGGAGAACGTGGCCGTGGGTGACGGGCTGAGCTGATGTTCACGGCGACGGCCAACGTGGTGCTGCCCACGAGCATCATCGGCTCGTTGCCGCGGCCTGGCTGGTATACCCAAAACCTGGGCGCGCGCGATTTTCGCGAGGCGATGGTCGATCGCACTTATCGCGAGCAGTACCTCGATGCCGTATCCGCGTATGTGCGGGACCAGGAGCTCGCCGGGCTCGACATCGTCACCGACGGCGATTGCCGCTTCGACGCCGACGTCGCCGGGCACAACTGGTTTTCCTACGCGCCGCTGCACATGGGCGGCTTCTCCGGCATGCGCCCCTATCGCGTGAAGGGCGGGCTCGCCGGCATCCCGCACAAGCCGGGCCACATCCTGCACGACGTGCTCGAGACGCGGCTGATGCCCGATCTGACCGGGCCGGTCGGGCGCGGCAACCTGCACTACACGTCGATCTGGAAGGCGGCGCAGCGCCAGACGACCAAGCCGGTGAAGTTCGGCACCATTACGGCCGAGCTGATCGCGATGGCGGTGCGCGACCTGCATTACAAGGATCTGCGCAAGGCCATCCTGGCGATCGCCGAGGCGCTGAACCAGGAGCTGAACGAGCTCGCCGACGCCGGCTGCAAGGTGATCCAGATGGAAGAGCCGCAGATCCACCTGCTCGCGGCCAAGGGAATTTCCGACGGCGTGCTCAACGCAGACTTCATGGTCGAGGTGTTCAACACGACTGTGCGTGGCCTGCGCGGCAAGACCGAGGTCTGGTGCCATACGTGCTGGGGTAATCCGGCCGCGCAGCGCCTGTTTGCCAAGCAACCGAGCTATGTGCCCGCGCTCGAGGCGCTCAATCGCGTCGACGCGGACGTCATTACCTTCGAGACGTGCAGCTCCGCCGGCATGGACCTCGAGGCGATCGGCAACGGCATCCGCGAAAAGAAGATCTGCATCGGCGTCGTCGACCACCATACGCTGCAGGTCGAGACGCCGGAGCAGGTGGCCAGCCTTGTCCGCAAGGCCCTCCAGCACATCCCCGCCGAGCGGCTGGTGCTCGCGTCGGATTGCGGCATGGGGCGCGAGGGCATGAGCCGGCGCCATGCGTTCTATAAGATGGTGTCCATCGTGCTCGGTACCAACCTCGTGCGCCGCGAGCGCGGCCTGCCCGAGGCTCCGTGCCTGGCCGCGGAGCAGCGCTACTCGATGATCGGCGAAGACAGCTAACGGAGGTTCCCATGGCCGGCAAGCAACGCATCAGCTACTTTCCCCTGGACAAAATGGACGCGGAGATGCAGCGCGAAATGGACCGCTGCCGGCGTGAAGGCACGCCGCGGCCGGAAAGCTCGGCCGTGCGCGCGCATGTTCCCGCGGCGTTCTGGGCCTTCGCCAATTCGTGGCGCGATCTGTTCCACAGAGGTGTGTGCGCCCACGCCATCAAGGAGCTTTGCCGCCTTTACGTCTCGCGCTCCGTGCAATGCGATTACTGCGGCAACCAGCGCTCGATCAAGGCCGCCGGCGCGGGGGTGATCGAGGACCACGTGCGCGATCTCCTGAACTTCGAGAAGTCGACGAAGTACGACGATCGCGAAAAGGCGGCCCTCGCCTACGCCGAGGCGATCACCTGGCATCTCGATACCGACGACGCCTTCTGGGAGCGGCTGCACCGCCATTTCAGCGAGCCCGAGCTCGTCGAGCTCGGCTGCTTCATCGCGCTTACGATGGGACAGCAGAGCTGGCTGCGCCTGCTCAACATCGATCACCACCAGGTGCTGGCCGGCACGACGGCTTCCATGGCGCCGGGTTATGAGACGCCCGAAGCCCTGCACGCGTCCAAGTCTTCCGAGGAATACTGGGCGCGCAAGCGCGCCGCGTCCTGAGCGGTCAACGCCGGCCGCCGCCGGCGCGTTGAATACGGTTCGAACCACACGAGGAGGCGGGATGAAGCACTTGCAAGGGTTGCTGGCGGCCGCGCTGAGCGCATTCGCGTTGCACGCCGCGGCGCAGGGCTATCCCAATAAGCCAGTGCACGCAATCGTGTCGTTCACGGCGGGCAGCTCGACCGATATCGTCGGACGCATCGTCATGGCCAAAGTGTCGGAATTGTGGGGCCAGCCGGTTGTCGTGGAGAACCGCGCCGGCGCCGGAGGGTCGATCGGCTCCGCTGTCGTCGCGAAGGCTGCGCCCGACGGCTATACGCTGCTCATCAATTCGAACGCGCACTCGGTGAATCCGGCGATCTACGCCAAGCTGCCCTACGACACGCTCAAGGATTTCACCGAGATCACGCCGCTCGCGATCCAGCCGAACGTGTTCGTGGTCACCACCCAGTCGCCATTCAAGAGCCTGGCGGATTTCATCAACGCCGCGAACGAAAAGCCCGGCACGATCAACATCGGGCACGCCGGCATCGGTAGTGGAACGCACCTCACGACAGCAAAGTTCGTCGCCGCCACGGGCATCAAGGTGACGGAGGTGCCGTTCAAGGGCACTCCCGAAGTCATGGCCGCCATGCTGAGCGGCGACGTGCAGGCTTATTGGGCGCCAATCTCGGCCGGCATGTCGCTCATCAAGGGCGGCAAGCTGCGACCGCTCGCAGTCAGCACCGCGAAGAGAAACCCGCAATTGCCGGATGTCCCGACGCCGGCGGAAGCGGGCGCCAAGGGCGCGGAGTCGCCGCTCTGGTTCGGGCTATGGGGCCCGGCCGGCATGTCGGCCGACCTCGTGAACAAGATCAACACCGACGTGCGCAAGGCGCTCGCCGATCCGGCGGTGAAAGACAGGCTCATCGCGGGCGGCAACGACACGATGGACATGTCGCCGCAGGAGTTCGCGAAGCTGGTGCGCAGCGAGATGGACGACTATGCGCGGGTGCTGAAAGCGGCGGGCATCAAGCCGCAGTAGTCAGGCAGGCTTCTACGCTGCAGTAGCCAGGCGCTTGAGCGGTACGCCGCTCAGGCGCTGCAATTCCTCGAACGACAGTCCGTCCACCATGTCCACGACGTGAAGCCCATCGGGCTTCACGTCGATGACAGCGAGATCCGTATAGATGCGGTTCACGCAGCGCGCGCCGGTGAGCGGGTACGTGCACTGCCCGACGATCTTGCTTTCGCCCTTCTTCGTCAGGTGCTCCATCATGACGAGCACCTTCTTCGCGCCCATCGCGAGGTCCATCGCGCCGCCGACCGCCGGAATGGCGTCCGGCCCGCCCGTATGCCAGTTCGCGAGATCGCCGCTGGCTGAAACCTGGAACGCGCCAAGCACGGCGAAGTCGAGATGCCGGCCGCGGATCATCGCGAACGAGTCGGCATGGTGAAAGTACGCGCCGCCGGCGAGCAGCGTGACGGGCTCCTTGCCGGCATTGATCAAGTCCTCGTCTTCCTCTCCCGCAGGCGGCTTGGCGCCGATGCCGAGCACGCCGTTCTCGCTATGCAGGATGATCTCGCGGCCCTTCGGCAGATGATCGGCGACGAGCGTGGGTAATCCGATGCCGAGGTTGACGTACGAGCCTTCGGGGATGTCGCGCGCGACGCGGGCGGCCATCTGGTTTCGATCGAGCTTTTTCATCATGCCGCCTTCCTCAGCGAAGAGCCGACTTTCACCACCCGCTTGACGAAGATGCCGGGCGTCACCACCGCCTCCGGGTCGAGCGCGCCGAGCTCCACGGTGTCGCGCACCTGAACCACCGTGCACTTCGCCGCCGACGCCATGATCGGCGCGAAGTTGCGTGCTGTCTTGCGGTAAACCAGGTTTCCCCAGCGGTCGGCGCGATCGGCCTTGATGAGCGCGTAGTCGGCATGGATGGGAAATTCGAGCACGTAGTCGCGCTCGCCGATGCGCCGCGTCTCCTTGTCCTTCGCGAGCATCGTACCGAACGCGGTCGGCGTATAGAACGCCCCGATCCCTGCGCCAGCGGCGCGGATGCGCTCGGCCAGGGTGCCCTGCGGCACCAGCTCGAGCTCGAGCTCGCCTGCGCGATATGCCTTGTCGAAATGCCATGAGTCGGCTTGGCGAGGAAACGAACAAAGGATCTTGCGCACCCGCTTGGCCGCTATGAGCGCGGCCAATCCGGTATCGCCGTTGCCTGCATTGTTATTGACGATGGTGAGGCCGCGCGCGCCTTGGGCGATAAGCGCATCGATCAGCGCTGCGGGCATGCCCGCGTTGCCGAAGCCGCCGATCATGACCGTGGCCCCATCCTGGATATCCGCCAAGGCTGCCTCGGGGCTGGCAAAAAATTTATCGATCATTGGGGCGGGATTATGGCATCGCGCTAATGCTGAGATATCACTTCCAGACAGCGCCGTAAGCTGTTGAATTTTATATAGACCTTCGTACGATATTTGCTACTCAAATCGTGCGTAAGTCCTTGTCGCGCCAACATTTTCACGCTTGACCCTGAGGTTCAGTGTCATGTAAGGTGGCGAAAGGTAGGAAAAAGTGGCACAAAGAGCCATACAAGACCAAATATGGAAGCAGCATTCCACGGGGCGGCGGTTATCACGCTCGACGCAAAAGGTCGCGTCGCTATCCCGACTCGCCATCGCGGGGCGCTTCTGCAGGCCGGCAAGTCCCTCGTGCTGACGGCCCATCCGGACGGCTGCGTCCTCATGTATCCCTTCGCCGAGTGGGAGCCGGTGCGCGCGAAAGTCGCGCAATTCCCGAGCTTCGATCCCAAGGCGAGCTGGTGGAAGCGCCTGCTCCTGGGATTCGAGGAGCACGTAGCCCCGGACAGCTCCGGGCGCATCCTGCTCGCGCCGGCGCTGCGCCAGCACGCAAAGCTCGAGCGCGACGCCATGATGGTGGGGCAGGGGCACTACTTCGAGCTGTGGGATTCCGGTGTCTGGGCCGCCAAGCTCGACCAGGCCCTTTCCGGCACCGCCGCCCCGCCGGCCGGCATGGAAGGTTTTTCGTTGTGAGGGCGCCAGATGCATCAACCGGTCCTTCTCACCGAAGCGCTGGAAGCGCTCGCCATTCGTCCCGACGGTGTCTACGTCGACGGCACCTTCGGTCGCGGCGGCCACAGTCGCGCGATCCTGGAGCGGCTCGGCTCGCACGGACGCCTCATTGCGCTCGACCGCGATCCGGAAGCCGAACAGGCCGCGCGCCATATCGCCGACGCGCGCTTCGCTTTTTTTCGTGCGCCGTTCTCGGCGCTCGCCTCCGTGCTGGGCGGGGAGAAGGTGCACGGGATGCTTTTCGATCTGGGCGTGTCCTCGCCGCAGCTCGACGATCCGCAGCGGGGCTTTTCCTTCCGCGCCGACGGGCCGCTCGACATGCGCATGGATCCGACGCAGGGCGAATCCGCCGCGCAATGGCTGGCGCGGGCAGAAGAAAAACAAATAGGGGAGGCGATTCGCGAATATGGCGAAGAACGGTTTGCTAAACAGATTGCAGCGTCGATTGTTGCTGCTCGCAGCCGCGAGCCCCTCGTCCGCACCCGGCAACTGGCCGATCTCGTGGCAAAGGCGGTCCGCACACGCGAGCCGGGCCAGGACCCGGCGACGCGCACCTTTCAGGCTCTACGGATTTACGTCAATCGGGAGCTTGAGGAAGTGTCGGTAATGCTGCCCCAGGGGCTGGCGAGCCTCGCCACCGGCGCACGGCTGGCGGTGATCAGCTTCCATTCCCTCGAGGACCGCATCGTCAAGCGGTTCATCCAGGCGCAGGCCCGGCCGGACGTGCCGCGCAGGCTGCCGCTGCGCGAAAGCGAGATGCCCAAGCCGGCGCTGAAAATCATCGGGCGCGCAATACGCGCGTCCGAAGCCGAAACAAGAAGAAACCCGCGGGCGCGCAGTGCCATCCTCCGGGTGGCCGAGCGTACCGCGGGCCCCCTCATTGCCTCACCTCACTCTCGAATCGAGCCCGGCGCGCGGTGGCGAAACTGAACCTCCTCCTCCTCGCGGTTCTCGTCGCCTGCGCGCTCGGGCTCGTCACTTCCCAGCACAGGGCGAGGAAGCTGTTCTCCGAACTCGAACGCGAGCACGATCGCGCTCGCGAGCTCGACGTCGAATATGGACGCTTGCAGCTCGAGGCGAGCACCTGGGGCCTGCATTCGCGGGTCGAACGCATCGCCGTGGGTACGCTCGGCTTGCGTGCGCCGGATCCGCGCCGGGTGCGCCTTCTCGCCCGAGACCCCGCTCGGTGACCGGCGCCGTCGGAGCGGCGGCGCAGGGCCTGGTGCGCCTGCCGGTATGGCGCGCGCGCGTGGTGCTCGCCGTGCTGCTCGCGGCCTTCGCCCTGCTGGTGCTGCGTGCCCTCTACCTGCAGGCGCTTAGGACCGACTTCCTGCAGGAGCGCGGTGACGCGCGTTATTCGCGCGTGCTCGAGGTGCCGGCCACCCGCGGACGGATTCTCGAGCGCAACGGCGAGGCGCTCGCCGTATCGACGCCGGTGAAGTCGATCTGGGCGATTCCGTCGGACGTGGAGCTGAAGGCCGCCGACAAGCGCAAGCTTTCCGCACTTCTGGGCATGCCCGCGGGCGAGATCGAGAAGAAGCTCGCCGACTCGAGCCGCGACTTCGTTTATCTGAAGCGCCAGGTACCGCCCGAGACGGCCGACGCCGTCTCGCAGCTGCGCATCCCCGGCCTCTACGAGCAACGGGAATACCGTCGCTACTATCCCGCCGGCGAGGTGACGGCTCATATCATCGGCTTTACCGGTGTCGATGACGCTGGCCAGGAAGGCATGGAGCTCGCTTACCAGGAATCGATCGGCGGCAAGCCGGGCAGCCGCAGGGTGCTCAAGGACCGCCTGGGACGCGTCGTCGAGGACGTGGAATCGATCCGCGGCGCCGTCGACGGGCAGGACCTCACGCTGTCGATCGACAGCAAGATCCAGAGCCTTGCCTACAGCGCGCTGAAAACTGCCGTCGAGCGCCATCGCGCGAAGGCCGGCAGCCTGATCGCGATCGACGTGCGTACGGGCGAAGTGCTGGCGCTCGCGAACATTCCTTCCTTCAATCCCAACAACCGCGCGCGGCTGACCGGCGCCCAGCTGCGCAACCGCGTGATCACGGACCTCTTCGAGCCAGGCTCGACGCTGAAGCCTTTTACAGTCGCGCTGGCGCTCGAAAGCGGCAAGGTCACGCCGCAGACGGTGGTGGCGACGGCGCCGGGGCGCATGACGCTCGCGCATTTCACGATCCGGGACGTGCATCCGGCTCCCGCGCTCACCATTGCACAAATCGTGCAGAAATCGTCCAACGTCGGCGCCGCGAAGCTGGCGCTCGCGCTGCCGCGCGAGGCGATGTGGGGACTGTTCCAGCGCGCGGGATTCGGCGTCGCGCCGCAGCTCGGCTTCCCGGGCGCAGCAGCGGGGCGGCTGCGTCCGTTTCGCACGTGGCAGCCGATCGAGCAGGCGACCATGGCTTACGGGCATGGCATTTCGCTCAGCTTGATCCAGCTCGCTCGCGCCTACAGCATATTCGCCACCGATGGGGAATTGGTGCCGCTCACGCTGGTCAAAAGCGCTGTGCCCGCGACCGGCGAAAGGCTTATTTCGCCCGAGACCGCGCGGGCCGTGCGCGCAATGCTGGAGATGGCCGTGCAGCCCGGGGGCACGGGGCCGCGCGCCCGGGTCATGGGTTGGCGCGTTGCAGGCAAAACGGGAACCGCGCACAAGCAGGAGAACGGCGGCTACGCGCCGGATAAATACCTTGCCTCTTTTGTCGGACTCGCGCCGGCCTCGGCGCCGCGCCTCGTGATCGCCGTCGCGATCGACGAGCCGGCCGCCGGCGGGCATTACGGCGGTTCCGTTGCGGCGCCGGTATTCGCGCAGGTCGTGCAGGGCGCGCTGCGCCTGCTCGGCGTGCCGCATGACGCGCCGCTCGAGCCGCTCGACATGCCGAGCGAGGCCGACGAGGCAAAGGAAAGCACGTGATCGGACCATGGAGACCTTCGAGCGCCTTGCCGCCCAGGGGGCGATGATCGAGCGGCTTGTCTCCGACAGCCGCCGCTGCTCGCCGGGCAGCGCGTTTTTCGCCTATCCGGGCGAGAAGGCGGACGGCCGCGCATACATCGCCGACGCCCTGCAGCGCGGCGCATCCGCCGTGCTTTGGGATGGCGCCGGCTTTGCCTGGCGGCCCGAATGGCGCGTGCCCAATGTCGCTGTAAGCGATCTCAAGCAGCAGGCCGGCGTGCTCGCCGCCGAATTCCATGGCCACCCGTCCGACAAGCTCTGGATGTGCGGCGTCACCGGCACCAACGGCAAGACCTCGTGCAGCCAGTGGATCGCCGCCGCACTCGAGCGCGTGGGTGCGAAATCCGGCGTGATCGGCACGCTCGGCAGCGGCTATCCCGGCGCGCTTGGCGAAGGAAGCAACACCACGCCGGATGCGCTCGACCTTCAGGCGCTGCTACGCAAGTTTGGCGACGACAGTGCTCGCGCCGTGGCGATGGAAGTCTCGTCGCACGGCTTGACGCAGGGTCGGGTGAGCGGCGTGCGTTTTGCCTGCGCGCTCCTTACCAACCTCTCACAGGATCACCTCGACTACCACGGCACCATGGAAGCGTATGCCGAGGCGAAGGCGCGCCTTTTCGAAACGCCCGGTCTGCAGGCCGCCGTGCTCAATCTGGACGATGCCTTTGGCGTGGCCCTCGCCGCACGGCTGCGTGGCCGCATGCGTACGCTCGGGTACAGCCTGCAACCGATCGCCTCCGGGACCGTCGATGAAGCGTTGACGCTGGACGAGCGCATGCAGGTTGCCTCGCCCTGGGGAAGCGCACGCCTCGTCACGCGTCAGGTCGGGCGCTTCAACCTTTCCAACGTGCTCGGCGTGATCGGGTGCCTGATCGCGTACGGCGTCCCGTTCGCTGAAGCGGTGAGGCTCGTGGCAGAGCTGCCATCGGTGCCCGGCCGCATGGAGAAGGTAGCGGACCACCCGCTGGTGGTGGTCGACTATGCCCATACGCCCGATGCGCTCGAAAAAGTGCTCGACACGCTTCTTCCGGTCGCGCGCCAACGCGGCGGACGCCTGGCCGTGGTGTTTGGCGCAGGCGGCGACCGCGATCCCGCGAAGCGCCCGCTGATGGGCGCGGCGGCCGCACGCCTTGCCGATCGCGTGATCATCACTTCCGACAACCCGCGCAGCGAAGACCCGGAGCGCATCATCGAGGCGATCGCAGCCGGTGTGAGCGGCGGCGCGCAACGCGAGCCCGACCGCCGTCGTGCCATCGAGGTCGCGGTGCAATCCGCCGGCGCCCAGGACGTCGTCCTGATTGCGGGCAAGGGCCATGAGAGCTATCAGGAAATCGCGGGCCGGCGGCTGCCGTTCTCCGATCAGGCCGTGGCACGGGCCGCGCTCGAAGGGCGGGCGAAGGCATGATGAGCCTCCACGAAGCCGCCCGCGCAACGGCGGGCCGCACGAGCGGCGCGGACGTGCGCTTCAGCGGCGTGTCGACCGATAGCCGCTCGATAAAGGCGGGCGAGCTTTTCGTCGCCTTGCGCGGCGAGCGCTTCGACGGCCATGAGTTCCTCACGGCCGTGCAGGCGCGCGGCGCGACCGCCGCGATCGTCGATCGGCGCTACCAGGGGCCCTATGCGCTGCCGGTCGCCATCGTCGAAGACACCAAGGTGGCGCTGGGCGAGCTGGCGGGTCATTGGCGCGCGCGCTTTTCCCCGGCGCTCATCGCCGTCACCGGCTCCAATGGCAAGACCACCGTCAAGGAAATGCTCGCCGCCATCTTGCGCAGCCATGCCGGCGAGGCGGCGGTACTGGCCACAAGCGGCAACCTGAATAACGACATCGGCGTGCCGCTGACATTGCTGCGCCTTGGCGCGGAGCACCGCTGCTGCGCCATCGAGCTCGGCATGAACCATCGCGGCGAGATCGCCTACCTGTCGCGGATGGCGGCACCGACCGTCGCGCTCGTGAACAACGCACAGCGCGAGCACCTCGAGTTCATGGGCAGCGTGGAGGAGGTAGCCGCCGAGAACGCGAGCGTGTACGACGCGCTGCCGGCGAACGGCACGGCGGTGGTAAATGCCGACGATGCTCATGCACCTTACTTTCGCGCCCGCGCCGGCAAGCGCCGTGTCGTCGAGTTTGGACTCGAAACCGGCACGGTGAGCGCGCGCTACACCGCAAAGCAGCTTTCCAGCGAGCTGCGCCTTAAAACGCCCGCAGGCGAGGCAGACGCAGTGCTTGCCATCCCCGGCGTGCATAACGTACGCAATGCCCTCGCGGCGGCGGCGTGCGCGCATGCCGCGGGCATTCCGACCCAATCCATCGCAGGCGGCCTGACGGCGTTTCGTCCCTATACCGGCCGCCTGCAGGTCAAGCAGGCGCGCAGCGGCGCCACGATCATCGACGACACCTACAACGCCAACCCGGATTCGGTCCGCGCCGCGATCGACGTGCTCGCTTCCTGTCCAGGGCCCACCGTTCTCGTGCTGGGCGACATGGGCGAGGTCGGCCCGAAGGGCCCGCAATTCCATCGCGAGATCGGCGCTTACGCCCGCGAGCGCGGCCTGAACCGATTGCTCGCGCTCGGCGAAGCAAGCGTGCATGCGGTGGAAGGTTTCGGCCGCGGGGGCCAGCATTTCGCCGACGTCGCGGCGCTCGTGCGGGCGATCGAAGGGCGCACGGTGCTCGTCAAGGGTTCGCGTTTCATGAAGATGGAGCGCGTCGTCGCCGCTCTCACGGGCGCAAAAACAGAAGGAGCGCATTGATGCTGCTCGAGCTGGCGCAGTGGCTTGCCAAGGACGCGCGCGTGTTCAACGTGTTCAGCTACATCACGTTGCGCGCCGTGCTCGCGTGCCTGACCGCCCTCGCCGTGTCGCTGGTGCTCGGCCCCTACATGATCCGCAAGCTCACTGCCTACAAGATCGGCCAGGCGGTGCGCGACGATGGTCCGCGCTCTCACCTGACGAAGGCGGGAACGCCCACGATGGGGGGGGCGTTGATCCTGGTGTCGATCTGCGTCACGACGCTCCTCTGGGGCGACCTGTCGAACAAGCTCCTGTGGGTGGTGTTGCTCGTGACGCTCGCCTTTGGCAGCGTCGGCTGGGTCGACGATTACCGCAAGGTGGTGTATCGCAACCCCAAGGGGCTGTCGGCGAAGGCGAAATTCTTCTGGCAATCGGTGATCGGCCTTGCCGCCGCCGGTTATCTGGCATGGCTCGCGCAAAGCATGCCGGCGCTGAACCAGGTGATCGTGCCGTTCTTCAAGTTCGTCGCCTATCCGCTCGGCACGATCGGGTTCATCGTCCTTACGTTCTTCGTCATCGTCGGCACGTCGAACGCGGTCAACCTCACCGACGGTCTCGATGGCCTCGCCATCATGCCGACCGTGCTGGTGGGCAGCGCGCTCGGCATCTTTGCGTACGTCGCCGGGCACGCCGGCTTTTCCAAATATCTCGGCCTGCCCTTCATCCCCGGTGCAGGCGAGCTTGCGGTCATTTGCGGCGCGCTCGCCGGGGCGGGACTCGGCTTCCTGTGGTTCAACGCCTACCCGGCCGAAGTGTTCATGGGCGACGTCGGCGCCCTCGCGCTCGGCGGGGCGCTAGGCACCATCGCGGTGATCGTGCGTCAGGAAATCGTGCTCGCGATCATGGGCGGGGTGTTCGTCGTCGAGGCGATCTCCGTGATGGCGCAGGTCGCCTACTTCAAGTACACGAAGAAGAAATACGGCGAAGGGCGGCGCATCCTCAAGATGGCACCGCTGCATCACCACTTCGAAAAAAGCGGCTGGACCGAGACGCAGGTGGTCGTGCGCTTCTGGATCATCACCATGTTGTTGTGCCTCGTCGGCTTGTCGACGTTGAAGCTGAGATGACCGGCCAGCACGTCCTCATCCTCGGGCTCGGCGATTCCGGCCTGGCCATGGCGCGCTGGTGCGCGCGTGAAGGCGCGCGCGTGACCGTGGCAGATACGCGCACTGAGCCGCCGCAACTTGGCGCGCTGCGCGAACACCTTCCTGACGCGAAGTTCGTTCCCGGTGATTTCTCACCGGAGCTTGTCGAAGGGGTGCAGGCCGTGTATCGCAGCCCGGGACTGTCGCCGGAGCAGGTTGCAGCTGTCACGACCGCTGCGCAGGTCCAAGGCATTGCCGTCAGCGGCGAACTCGCACTGTTCGCCGCGGGCCTCGGACGGCTGCGCGAAGAGCAGGGATATGCGCCCACGGTGCTTGCGGTGACCGGCACCAATGGCAAGACGACGGTCACTTCGCTCGCCGGCCAGCTCGTAGAGCGGAGCGGCCGCACGGTCGCGGTCGCGGGCAACATCGGTCCGTCGCTGGTGGACACGCTAGCGCAAAAGATGGATGCGCAGGCGCTGCCCCAGGTGTGGGTGATCGAACTGTCCAGCTTCCAGCTCGACGCTGCGGGCGACTTCGAGCCGACCGCAGCGACGGTGCTGAACCTCACCCAGGACCACCTCGACTGGCACGGCACGATGGGCTCGTA
>DATLDY010000326.1:0-21099 GCA_035525655.1 Burkholderiales bacterium | reverse complement strand
GCGCTGAACCAGCGCCTGGGCTACATCGCGGACGCGCTGGTGCTGCTCGCCTGCCTGATCAGCGCCGGCAACGCCTTCTCGCGCTACGCCTTCGGCATCAGCTCCAACGCCTGGCTCGAGATCCAGTGGTACATGTTCGGCGCGCTCGTCCTGCTCGGCGCCTCGTACACCCTGAAGCGGAACGAGCACGTGCGCGTGGACATCGTCTACAGCAACGTCTCGACGCGGCGCCAGATCTGGATCGACATCGTCGGCGGGATCCTTTTCCTGCTGCCGGCCACGCTGATCCTGGCTTATCTCTCGTGGCCGGTGTTCTACAACTCGTGGGCTTTGGGGGAGGTTTCCTCCAATGCCGGCGGCCTGCTGCGCTGGCCGATCAAGATCTTCCTCCCCATCGGCTTCGCGCTCCTTAGCCTGCAGGGCATGTCCGAGCTGATCAAGCGCGTGGCCATGCTCACCGGCCACATGCAGCCCGACCTGCACTATGAAAGACCACTGCAGTGATTCCGCACGACCTGATGGCGCCCCTCATGTTCGGCGGCCTGGTGCTGTTCATGCTGATCGGCTACCCGGTGTCGTTCTCGCTCGCTGCGGTGGGCCTGTTCTTCGGCTTCATCGCCATCGAGCAGGGCCTGTTCCAGTTCAGCTTCATGCAGGCCCTGCCGGAGCGCGTATTCGGCATCCTCTCGAACGACACGCTGCTCGCCATCCCGTTCTTCACCCTGATGGGCGCGATCCTCGAGCGCTGCGGGCTCGCGGAAGACCTGCTCGACGGCCTCGGGCAGCTTTTCGGCCCGGTGCGGGGGGGCCTCGGTTATGCGGTGATCGTGGTCGGCGCGATCCTCGGCGCCATCACCGGGACCGTCGCGGCGTCCGTGATCGCCATGGGCCTCATCTCGCTGCCGGTGATGATGCGCTACGGCTACGACATGAAGTTCGCCACCGGCGTCATCGCTGCCTCCGGCACCATCACGCAGCTCATCCCGCCTTCGCTGGTGCTGATCGTGCTCGCCGACCAGCTCGGCCGCTCGGTGGGCGACATGTATGCCGGCGCTTGGGGACCGAGCCTCGTGCAGGTGCTGCTGTTTTCGCTTTACGTGCTCGGCGTGAGCTTCGTGAAGCCGCACTGGGTGCCCGGCATCCCGCCCGAGGAGCGCACCATCACCGGCTGGCCGCTGGTCAAGAAATGCCTGTGGGGAATCGTGCCGTCGGTGGTCCTCATCTTCCTCGTGCTCGGCACCATCTTCCTCGGCCTCGCGACCCCCACCGAGGGCGGCGCCATGGGCATGGTCGGCGCGATCGTGCTCGCCGTGCTGCACCGGCCCGAGTTTTCGCGCCAGGGGAAGATCGCGGCGTGGATCGGCCTCGTCGCCATCAGCATCATCAGCCTCGCCGCCTTCGTCGCTCCCGCCTTCTTCGAGGCGACGCGCGCGCCCCTCTTCATCGTGTTCTACGCCGGCCTCGCCGTGCTGATGTGGGAGGCGGTGCGCATTCCCGACCTGCGCAAGCTGATCTCGCAGGCTTCGCAGTCGACCATGCGCATCACTGCGATGGTGATCTTCATCCTGATCGGCTCGACCATCTTCACGCTGGTATTCCGCGGCGTCGACGGCGATACCTGGATCGAGCACCTGCTCTCCGGGCTGCCGGGGGGCAAGGTGGGCTTCCTCGTGTTCGTCAACGTGTTCGTGTTCTTCCTCGCCTTCTTCCTCGATTTCTTCGAGATCGCGTTCATCATCGTGCCGCTTCTCGCGCCGGTGGCGGCGAAGCTCGGCATCGACCTCATCTGGTTCGGCGTGCTGCTGTGCGTGAACATGCAGACCTCCTTCATGCACCCGCCCTTCGGCTTCGCGCTGTTCTACCTGCGCGGTATCGCCCCCAAGGAGGTCAAGAGCTCGTCGATCTATTGGGGAGCGATCCCATGGGTCGTGCTGCAGCTCATCATGGTGGGCATCGTCATCGCGTTCCCGCAGCTGGTCACCGCCTTCCTCGACAAGGCTTCGGACGTCGATCCCGCCAAGGTAAACATCGAGATCCCGCAGTCCGAATTCCAGCGGGAAGAAGAGCGCAACCAGAAAAACGATACCGAGCCGCCGCCGCCGGACTTCGGCACGCCGCAGCGCTAGAAAAAAAGCGGCTAGAAATAAAAAGCCCCGCCGGGGCGGGGCTTTTTTTGCAACGGAAGAAGGCTAACCCTTCTTGTCCTTCGCGGGCGCGGCCGGCTGGCCAACCTTGGAGTTGAACGAGTAGTTGTCGTAGGTCTGCTCGGCAACACGGAACCAGAGGAACTGCTCGTCGCGGAACTTCTTCCACTCCGGGTAGATGCGCTTGAAGTGCGGGCTCTTCGCGCCCATCTCGTCGTACACCTCGTAGGCGGCTTTTTCCGCGGCCTCCAGCACCGAGCGCGGGAACGGGCGCAGCTGCGCGCCGCCAGCAACCAGGCGCCGCAGGGCCGGCGGGTTTTGCGCGTCGTACTTCGCCTGCATCCACTGGTTCGCGTCGCCGCACGCCGTCTCGAACGCGGCCTGATAGTGCTTGGGCAGCTCGGCCCATTTCTTCTCGTTCACCATCTCGTGCAGCATCGGGCCGCCTTCCCAGAACCCCGGGTAGTAATAGAACTTGGCGACCTTGTTGAGGCCGAGCTTCTCGTCGTCGTAGGGCCCGACCCACTCCGCGGCATCGATCGTCCCCTTCTCGAGGGCGGGATAGATGTCGGGCGCGGCGAGCTGCTGCGGCACCACGCCCAGCTTCGCCATGATCAGGCCGGCCATGCCGCCGATGCGCATCTTGACGCCCTTCAGGTCGGCGACGGTCTTGATTTCCTTCCTCCACCAGCCGCCCATCTGGCAGCACGTGTTGCCCGCCAGCAGCGGCACGATGCCGTATTCCTTGTACAGCGGCGCCATGGCTTCCTTGCCGCCGCCGAAGTGCCACCACGCCTGCTGCTGGCGCGCATTGCCGCCAAAGCAGAGCGCCGTGCCGTAGGCGAACGCGGGGTCCTTGCCGAAATAATAGTAGGGAGCGGTATGGCCGCATTCGACGGTGCCGGCCTGCACGGCGTCGAGCACCTGCAGCCCCGGGACGATTTCGCCCGCCGCGAAGACGCGGATCTGGAATTTGCCTTCGGTCATCTCGGCGACGCGCTTGGCGACCCATTCGGCCCCGCCGAACAGCGTGTCCAGGCTCTTCGGCCAGCTGGTGGCACAGCGCCAGTTGATGGTGGGTTGCGACTGCGCGATGGCCGGCGCGGCCGCAGTTATAGACCCGGCGCCGGCGGCCACCCCGGCCGCGGCTTTCTTCAGGAACGATCTGCGTTGCATGCTTTCCCTCCTCAGTTAATGATTAATGATAGCAAGCCGTCAGTTGAGCCGAGCGCAAAGCATCGAGAGCTCCATCATGCGCACGCGCACGTCCTCGAAGTCCGGGGCGTCGGGCTCGCGCTCGACATAGTCGGAAAGATCCTTCAGCGCGGCGCGGTAGCATTCCAGCCGGTGATAGACGAAGCCGCGGTCGCGCAGCTCCGCGGTCGATTCAGGCGCAACGACCAGCATCCGGTTGAGCACCTCGAGCATGCGCTCGGGCTTGTCGGTCTCGCGGTAGATGGCCTTGAGGTTGCGCAGCACGCGCGCGAGGATCTGCCGGTTGCTGGCCGCCTCGAGGAACTGCTCGAGCGGCAGCTCGTCGAGCGGAACGTTCTCGAGCGCGCCGGCCGGGATCACGCCCTTGAGCCGCTCGCGCAGCTCGCCCGGCGATTGCGGCGCGCCGCCGGCGAAAGGATCGAGCACCAGCAGGCCGTTGCGCAGGTTCAGGCGCACGAGGAAATGACCCGGGAACGACACGCCTTCGAGCGGCAGCCCGATCCGCCGCCCCACTGCCATGTACAGCACCGACAGCGTGATCGGGATGCCGGTCTTGCGCTCCATCACCTCGTTCAGGTAGCTGTTGCGCGGGTCGTAGTAAGCCTGCGTATTCCCGGCATAGCCGAGATCCTCGAACAGGTACTCGTTCAGCGCGGCGACGCGCTCCTCGGGAGTCACGGTTTGCGGCACACGGCCGCGAAGGCGCATCGCCATGCGCTCGATATCGCCGAGATAGCGCTCCACTTCGAGCCCGGGATAGGCGTCCTCGGCAATCATCAGGCAGGCATGCGCGAGATCGATGCGGGTGTCCTCGCGCGCAAGGAGCTGGGCGAACGCCTGCAGGTCGACCGTCATCAGAGGGCTGCGCGCCGGGAAAAATCGCGTGGCCGAAAACCGAAAAGCGCGAGCACGGCGCCATAGACGAGCAGGCCGCCGATGACGAGGGCGATTACGGCCGGCAGCTTCATTTGCCACGAAGCGGCCAGCCACCAGCTCGCCTCGCCCATGGCGAAGAACAGCACGACGGCCATCACGCCGACGGCCGTCGCCACCTTCAACGTGAAACCCACCCAGCCCGGCTGCGGCGTGTAGATGCCCTTCGCGCGCAGTCCTCTATACAGAAGCGCCGCGTTCAGGCACGCGCCCAGGCCGATGGCGAGCGCGAGCCCGGCGTGCTTCAGCGGGCCGATGAAGGCAAGGTTCATGAGCTGCGTCATCACGAGCGTGAAGATGCCGATCTTCACCGGGGTCGTGATGTTTTGTCTCGCGTAGAACCCGGGCGCGAGGATCTTCACCAGGATGATGCCGACGAGGCCCAGGCTGTAGGCCATCAGCGCCTGGCGGGTCATCCAGGCATCCTCGACGCTGAAACGGCCATAGTGAAAGAGCGACGCAATCAGCGGCAGCGCGAGCACGGCGAGCGCCACCGCGCTTGGCACGGCCAGGATCACCGTCACGCGCAGACCCCAGTCGAGAAGGCGCGAGTACTCCGCATGGTTAGCATCGGCGTGGTACTTGGACAGGCTCGGCAGGATGATGGTGCCGAGCGCGACGCCCAGCATGCCCGATGGAAACTCCATCAGGCGGTCGGCGTAGTACAGCCAGGAAACGCTGCCCGTCACGAGGAACGAAGCAAAAATCGTGTTGATGAGGAGCGAGATCTGGCTGACCGACACGCCGAACGCGGCCGGCGCCATGAGCGTGAGTATCCGGCGCACCGCTGGATGCTTGAAATCCAGGCGCCAGCGCGGCAGCAGTCCGAGCCGGGCGAGGAAAGGGACCTGGAACGCGAGCTGCAGCACGCCGCCGACGAACACCGCCCAGGCGAGCACCAGCACCGGCGGATTGAAATACTCGGCGAAGAAAAGCGCGCCGACGATGAAGGCCACGTTGAGCAGTGTCGGCGTAAAGGCCGGCACCGAAAAGCGGCTCCACGTGTTCAGGATGCCGGCCGCCAGCGCGACGAGCGAGATGAACACGATGTACGGGAACGTAATTCGCAGCATCGTCACCGTGAGGTCGAACTTCGCCGGGTCGGCGGCAAATCCGGGGGCGGAGATATAGACCACGATCGGGGCAACGGCGATGCCAACGAGCGCCGTCACCATCAACGCGAGGAACAGGAGCGTCGCGGTGCGATCGATCACGTTTCGCACCTCCTCGGCGGAGGTCCGGTTCTTCTGCTCCGCCAGCACCGGAACGAAAGCCTGCGAGAAGGCGCCTTCGGCGAACAGGCGGCGCAACAGGTTCGGCAGCCGGAAAGCGACGAAGAAGGCGTCGGTCGCCACGCCCGCGCCGAACGTGCGCGCGATGAAGAAATCGCGCGCGAAGCCCAGGACCCGGCTCACCAGCGTGAGGCCGCTCACGGTGACCAGGGCGCGCAGAAGGTTCATCGGCTCACCGCGAGGTTCATGCTAGAATTCGGCCCCTTTTCAAGGATGTAGCGATTCCATGGCCAACATCAAATCAGTGCGCAAGCGCGCCCGCCAGGCGCTCGTGCGCCGCGACCACAATATGGGCCTGCGCACGAGCGTGCGCACGGCGATCAAGAACGTCAAGAAGGCCGTCGCCGCCGGCAACAAGGATGCGGCGGCGCAGTCGCTGCGCGAGACGCAGCGAGTCATCGACCGCATCGTGGCGAAGGGCATCCTGCATCGCAACGCCGGGGACCGGCACAAAAGCCGACTCGCGCAAGCGGTCAAGGGCCTGAAGTAGCTCCGCAGTAGCCTAAGCCGTATCGCCCACACGCTGCAGTTCGGCGAGCTTGGTGCGCTCCTCGATGCGACCATCGCGCACTCGCAGCTCGTTGTCCCTGGCGAAGCTGAGCAGGAAGCGGTAGGCCATCGGCTCGATCTGCTCAAGCCGCACATCCACCACCACGCAGCGCACGCCATTCGCCGTGATGGGATGCACGAACGGCGAATACTGCATGCGGTGATCGCCTCCGAACGCCGACATGACGCCGCAGAGCCTTTCGGCCCAGTCGCTGGGTCGAAAAGGCTTGCCGTCCTGCGTGACCCCCTGGATGACGAATTCAATGACTGCCGCTTCGGGCATGCGCGATTATAGGGGCGAGGTTTGGTAAAGCCGGTCAGCCGCATCCTGGTGGTCAACGACGAGACCCTCGTGCTCAAGGAGTTCGTCAAGGGGCTCAACGCGGCGGCGCGCTCGCTCGACAACCCCCTGGGCATCTCCTTCGTCGGCGTGACCACCGCCAAGGAGGCGCTCGAAGTCATCGAGCGCGACGGCGACCTGCAGGCCGTGCTGGTCGACGACACGCTCTACACGCTGGCGCGCAAGAACGGCGCCGCCGAGCGCAGCCTGGAAATGTCGGCGCTCGAGCTGGTGCAGCGAATCACGCGCTTTCGACCCGAACTCGACGTCTACATCCTCATCGCGCAGGAGCAGGAAGACGACATCGTCGACGCGCTCTTCGCCGAGGCGGTCGACGGCTATTTCTACCGCGAGGAGCGCGACTACCGCGGGATCTACCGGATCCTGAACGCGCAGATCCAGGAGCGCGCGCGCACGCCGTTCTACGACCAGCTCAAGAACTACGTGTGGATGGCGAAGGACCAATGGCACACGCCCGGCCATTCTTCCGGCGAATCGCTGCGCGCGAGTCCGTGGATCAACGACTTCTACGAGTTCATGGGCGAGCACGTGTTCGACGCCGACCTCTCGGTCTCGGTGCCGATGCTCGACTCGCTGATGGACCCGAAAGCGGTGATTGCCGAGGCGCAGGCTAAGGCCGCGAAGGCCTTCGGCGCGAAGCGCACGTTCTTCGCCACCAACGGCACCTCCACCGCCAACAAGGTCATCTTCCAGACGCTGATCGCCCCGGGCGAGAAGCTGATCCTCGACCGCAACTGTCACAAGAGCGTGCACCACGGCGTGGTGCTCTCGGGGGCGCACCCGATCTACGTGGACGCCTCGCTCAACCGCAAGTACGGCCTGTATGGCCCGGTGCCGAAGAAGGCTTTGCTGAATGCGATAAAGAAGCACCCGGACGCGCAGGCGCTGATCATCACCTCGTGCACCTACGACGGCCTGCGCTATGACCTGCCGCCCATCGTGGAGGCCGCGCACGCCCGGGGCATGAAGGTGATCATCGACGAGGCGTGGTACGGCTTTGCGCGCTTCCACCCGGAGTTTCGCCCGACCGCGCTCGAGGCGGGCGCCGACTACGCGACCCAGTCGACGCACAAGGTGCTCTCCGCGTTCTCGCAGGCGTCGATGATCCACGTGAACGATCCGGGCTTCCGCGAGCACCTGTTCCGCGAGAACTTCAACATGCACACCTCGACCAGCCCCCAATATGGGTTGATCGCGAGCCTCGACATCGCCCGCCGGCAGGCGGTCATGGAGGGCTACAAGCTCCTGTCCCGCACGCTCGAGCTCGCCAAGGAGGTGCGCAGCCTGGTGAACTCAACCAAGGTATTCCGCGTGCTCGAGCTCGACGACCTACTGCCGCCGGAAGTCAGGAACGACGGCATCCGGCTCGACCCCACCAAGGTGACCATCGACATCTCGGGTGTCGGGTACACGGTGGAGGATCTGCAGAAGGAGCTCTTCGAGCGCTACAACATCCAGGTTGAGAAATCGACCTTCAACACGCTAACCCTCCTCCTCACCATCGGCACGACGCGCTCGAAGGTGTCCCGGCTGTATGACGCGCTGATGCGCATCGCGCGCCAGGGCCGGCCGCCGCGCCGCCTGGTGCAGACGCCGGACATCCCCGGGTTCACCAAGCTGCGCTATCTGCCGCGCGACGCGTACTACTGCGGCGGCGAGCTGGTGCCGGTGTTCGACGAGCGCGAGCGCTTCAACCGCTCGCTCACCGGACGCGTCTGCGCGGACCAGATCGTGCCCTACCCGCCGGGCATCCCGGTCCTCGTGCCGGGACAGCTGATCACGGCGAAGATCGCTCACTACGTCGGCGACCTCCTGCACTCGCACAAGCGGATGGAGATGCACGGCGTCGTCTACGAGGGCTACCTGCCCTGCATTCGCGTGCTTAAGCCCGCCGAGGAAAAGGGCCTGCAGCGGCTAGCGTGAAACAGCGCCCGGCAGAGAACGTGCTCGCTCTGGTGCACGTGCTATCCAACCTGATCGGCCGCGCATTCCACGGTCAGATCGTGCGCCGCCACCGCGTTGCGCTGCCGGAGTGGCGCGTACTGGTGACCCTCGCCAACCATCCCGGGTCGACCGCGGCGCACATCGTCGAACGATGGGCCATGCAGCCGATGATGACCAGCCGCGCGATCCGCAGCCTCAAGCGCCGGCGCTGGATCGAGCGCCGGGTGCGTCACGACGATCGGCGCAGCTATGCGCTTTGGCTGACCCCCAAGGGCCGGCTCGCGTACCGCCGCGTCGAGCCGCACGCCAGCATGCGCTACCGCGACATCGTCTCCTGCCTGAGCAGGAAGGAGCTCGCCGCGATCGACCGCGGCCTGGTGAGACTCGTCGCCCAGACGCGCCGCCTTGTGCGCCGCCGGAGCAGCTAGTATCGTTTGTTACGAACTGGGAGAGCCCATGGCTTATGAAAGCATCGAGTTCGACGTAAAGCGACGCGTCGCCACGCTCGCGTTCAATCTGCCGCAGTACGGCAATGCGCTCAACCTGAAGGGCGTGCAGGAAACGCTGGACGCGCTCTACAAGGCGGAGGCCCGCGACGATGTCGGCGTTGTCGTGCTGACCGGCCGCGGCAAGGCCTTCTGCGCCGGCTTCAACCTGAAGGAAATTCCCGCCGGGGAGCTAGACGTGGAGAAAATGAGCGCGCACTTCCGCGTGCTGGCCATGTGGTGGCACCAGGTGCTGCACCTGATCACGCGCATCCGCAAGCCGGTGCTCGCCGCGGTGAACGGGGTCGCTGCCGGCTCGGGCCTGGGCATGACCCTCTGCGCGGACATGGCAGTCTGCACCGACAGCGCGCGGTTCCTGCCCGCCTGGCATACGATCGGTCTCGCGAACGACGCCACCACCAGCTATTCACTGGTGAAGATCGTCGGCCTGCGCCGTGCGATGGAGTGGATGTTGACCAATCGCACCGTCGATGCGCGCGAGGCGCTCGAAATGAACCTGGTCAACCGCGTGTATGACGCAGCCAGCTTCGAGCGCAACGTGGCGAGCATCGCGCAGCAGCTTGCCGACGGCCCTACGCACCTGCAGGCGATGGCGAAAGAGGGCTTCCACACGGGGTGGCGGCGTTCGATCGAGGAGGCCACCGAGTACGAGATCCAGAACGTGATGCAATCGGTGGCGCATCCGTACTTCGCCGACAGCCTGAAGAAGTTCCTCGCCGGCGAGCGCAAGAGCAGCCACGCGCAGGTCAAGCTCCCCGATTGAAAACTGAGTGATGCAGACTGCGTACGACCTAGTCTGGCTCTCGGGCGAGCGTACGCCCCATCAGCTCGCGCTGGTCGACGACCGCACCGAGCGCAAGCTCACCTACGCCGAGCTGCTGGAGGAGGTCGACGCGGTGGCTGCCGGGCTCGCCGAACGCGGCGTCAAGCGGGGCACGCGCATCGCCACCGCGCTGCCGAATCTCTTCGAGCACTGCATCCTGCTGCTCGCGCTGCAGCGCCTCGCGGCGGTGCCGGCGCTCCTGAATTTCCGCCTGCAGCCGGCGGAGCTCGCGAAGCTCATCCAGCAGGGCGAAATCGAAGGCGCGGTGGTGCGCGACGATCCCGCCGTGACCGCCGCTTTGAAAGTGAAGCTGCTCCTCACGCCCGACCTTTCGAGCTGCCGCGGCGATCCGGCAAACCTGCCGCCGCGCCCGAGGCCCGCGCCGGAGGATCCGGCGTTCATCTTCTACACCTCGGGCACCACGGGGTTGCCCAAAGGCGCCCTCATCCCGCATCGCGCGATCGAGCAGCGCCTGGTGTTCCTGTCCACGCACGGCGGGCTGCGCGCCGGAACGCACAACCGCGCGCTCGGCATGGTGCCGCTCAGCCACGCGATCGGCTTCTATTGCGTGTTTCTCGCGACGCTTGCGTACGGCGGCACGTACTACGTGATGTCCGCCTTCAACCCGGTCGCCGCGCTCGACCTGATCGAGCGGCACAAGATCACCTACCTCTTCGCCGTGCCCACGCTCTACCAGGCGATGGTCTCGGTGCCGCCCTACAGGCCCGAGCGCATGGCTTCGCTCGAGCTGGTGCTCTTCGGCGGCGCACCGATCCAGCCGGAGCTGCTCGAGCGCCTGGCGCGCGAATGGCCGGCGAAATTCCGGCACATCTACGGCACCACCGAGATCATGGCGCCGCTGCATTTTCCGGATCCCGTGGGGCAGCCGACAAGGCTGCGCACCAACTACGGCTCGCGCATCCGCGTGGTGCGCCAGGGCGGCGGCCCCGATGATCGGGTGAAGCCCGGCGAGGCGGGAGAACTGATCGCCGATGCGAGCGCCGCGGTGACCTTCTCGGGCTATCTCAACCGTCCCGACGCCGACGCCGAGAAGCTGCGCGGCGGCTGGTACTTTACCGGCGACGTGTGCGTGCTGCGCGAGGACGGCGACGTCGAGCTGGTCGGCCGCGTCGACGACGTGATCCGCTCCGGCGGCGAGGCGGTGTACCCCGAGGAGATCGAGGCATTGCTCGCCGCCCACCCCGCGGTGCGCGACGCGTGCGTCATCGGCATCGCGGACGCGAAATGGGGCGAGATGGTCGTCGCCTGCGTGGTGCTCGGGCGCGCGGAGGCGAAATGCGAGGAGCTGGACGCGCATCTCGTGTCGAGCCCCCTTGCGCGCTTCAAGCGGCCGCGCGCCTACCTGCGCGTCGAGAGCCTGCCACGCAACGCAGCCAACAAGGTGCTGCGGCGCGAGCTGAAGGAAGCCGCGGTCAAGGCACGCGAGGCGCGCAGTGCGCATTTTCTCCAACTCTAGGCGGCCGGTTCACCTCGGGCGCTTTCCGCTCGAACGCCTGCCGCGCGCGCCGTTGAGCGAGGAAGCGCTCCAGGCCGTCAAGGATTTGCGCGCCACGTCTTTGCCTGAAAACGCCCTGGCGAGGATCTGCAGGGAATATTGCGCGATCTACGAGCGCTTTCGCGGCGGCGCGCCGGCGCCGGAGAAGGCGCCGTATTTCGAGGCGCCGCAGGACCGGGCGAATGAGCTGAAGTCCATGGCGCTGTTCTTTGACGCCACGCTGGTTGCGACCAGCGCTATCCCGGCCGCCGCCTGGCTCGGCGCCCCGCTTGCCGGGCACACGCACGCGGTCGTCCTGCTGGCCGAGTACGCCGACCTCGTCGAGCGCGGCAATCCGGTCTACGACCTCATCAAAGAGAGCGACGGCGCGGCCGCGAAGCTGCGCGCGACCGAGGTCGGCGTCGTCCTCTCGGCCTACATCCGGCAGCTCGGTTTCTCGGCCACCGCGCACACGCCCGCGGTGAGCGACGTCTCGTTGCGGGTGTTGGCGCTGGCCGCTGGCCTGATCAGAAAGAACATGGAGGCGCCGTTCATCGGCCGCCGGTTCGCCCTCGCCGCTGTCACCACTGACATGCAGCTGGCCGTGGACCTGCCGCTGGCGGAAAAAAGCGCTTTCGACGGCGGCGCGGCATGGTGGCTGGGCACCGGCGGCACCGAGACCTGGTGGAATCGATGGGCGCAGCGCCGGCGCCCCGGCGAGTGGGGCCGGTACCCGATGGAGAAAGTGAAGCGCGTCGCGGAAAGCACGACGCTGATCGTCGACGACGAGGTGCCGCGCATGCCGAAGCGCTCCAACGGCTTCTATCGCGGCAAAAAGGGCGATTTCGGCGAGAAAGTGGCGCGCGAGTTCGGCCGCTTTGCCATCAAGACACCCGCCGGGGCGGCGCTTGCCGACCTGCAGATTGCGCAGACGCCGTTCCAGGACGGCGAGGTGGCGCCGCAGGTGGACCCCGCCAGCCTCGATCCCCAGCGCAACCGCCGCGCGCTAAAGACGCTGCTGCACCACCTGGGCGCCGACATCGCGGGCACCTGCGAAGCCAGGCGCTACGCCTGGTACTCGCACGACTATGCAGGAAAGCCGATCGACATCTACCACGCGAGCGCGCTGGTGATGGTGATCGACCAGGGATTCGAGACCATGGAAGGCGCCTCGGGCGACGACTGGGTGAGCGGCACGCAAAGCTTCCGCGCTTATGTGCGCGGCGGCCAGATTGCCGGCGTGGTCGCCGCGTACATCCGCAGCCTCGGCCATTCCGCTCGCTCGCATACCAATGCGGACTCCGATGTCATCCAGACTCCGCTGGTCGTGCTGGCCGGCTTGGGCGAAATGTCGCGCATCGGGGAGACGGTGCTCAACCCTTTCCTTGGTCCGCGCTCGAAGTCCGCGGTGGTGACCACCAACCTGCCGCTCGCCTGGGACCGGCCCATCGATTTCGGCCTGCAGGATTCCTGCCGCAAGTGCATGAAGTGCGCGCGCGAGTGCCCCTGCGACGCCATCACCTACGGCGAGCCGGTGATGTTCAACGGCTACGAGCAGTGGAAGCAGGACGTGCAGCGTTGCACTTCCTACCGCATGACGAACCAGGGCGGGGCCGCCTGCGGCCGCTGCATGAAGGCCTGTCCGTACAACAACGAAGGCCTGCTGGTTCACCGCCTGGCGACGTGGGTGGCGACACATTTCGCGTTCTCGAAGCCATACCTCGCCAAGCTGGACGACCGGCTGGGCTACGGCGACATCAACCCGGTGAAGCGCTGGTGGGCCGACCTCGAGATCGTGGCGGGCAGGGTGACGAAGCCGGCCCACGTGAATCGCCGCGGCCTTGACCGCGCCAAGGGCGACAAGCTCAAGGCCACGCAGAAGATTGCTTACATCAACGCCGACATGCTGCCCCCGCCTGACTGGCGCGCGCCCTTTCCCGTCGATCGGAAGGCGTCCCTCGCGGCGGCGCAGAAGCTCGAAACGCCGGCGCAGGCGCGAGCGAGAATCAAGAGCGGCGGGCCGAAACCCGCTCACTACATACCGAAAGAACCGGCTCCATAGGAGGAGGGACATGAGAACGAGCACATTGCTTTGGTGTATGGCATCGCTTATCTCCGGCACGACGCTGGCGCAGGAGACGGTCAAAGTCGGCGTGATGATGGGGTTCACGGGCCCCTTCGCCCTGTTCGGCGAGCAGACCAAGCGCGGCATGGAGATGTACCTCGACGAGGTCGGCCGCAAGTGCGGCAACGCGAACATCGAGCTCATCTATCGCGACGAGGCGGGCGGCCCGGACAAGGCGAAGGCGCTGACGCAGGAGCTGATCGTGCGCGACCGGGTGCAGTTCCTCACCGGATTCAACCTCACGCCGACCGCCTTGGCCATTGCGCCGCTGGTGACCGAGGCCAAGGTGCCGACGCTGATCACCGTCGCCGGCGCCGGCGTCATCACGCGCCGCTCGCCCTACATCGCGCGCGTCTCGTTCACCCTGTGGCAGCACGCCGTGCCGCTGGCGCAATGGGCGGCGAACAGCGGCATCAAGGAGGTGGTCATCGCCTACAGCGACTACGCGGCGGGCACCGACACGCGCGACGGCTTCAAGCAGGCCTATGAGCGCGCGGGCGGCAAGGTGCTCGCCGAGATGGCCATGCCGATGCAGACCGCCGATTACGGCATCTACATCCAGAAGATCCGCGACATCAAGGCGGGCGCGGTGTTCTTCTTCGCGCCGACCGGCCCCTCGGGCACCAATTTCATCAAGACGTTTCACGCCATGGGGATGCCGCAGTCCGGGGTGAAGCTGATCACCACCGCGGTGGTGGACGAGATGGAGCTCGGCAACATGGGCGAGCAGGCGCTCGGCACCGTCTCGGTGTGGCACTACTCGCCGCATCTCGACACGCCGGAGAACCGGCAGTTCCTGGCGCGCTGGAAGAAGAAGTATCCATCGGCGTCCTTGCCGACCTTCATGGACGTGACCGCGTACGACGGGATGCACGCGATCTGCGACGTCGTGCGCAAGCTCGGGCCGAAGTTCGACGGCGACCAGGCGATGGCGGCGCTCAAGGGCTGGAAGACGACCAGTGCGCGCGGGCCGATCGAGATCGACGCGAGCGATCGCGACATCGTGCAGAACCTCTATGTGCGGCGCGTCGAAAAAGTACCCGGCGGCTACGGCAACGTCGCCTTCGAAACCATCCCGGCGATCAAGGATCCGTGGAAAGCGGCCAACCCCTAGCGCCGCGGATTTTCTGCTACGATTTTCGCAACGGCGGCTTGGGCCGCCGTTTTGCATTCCGGGGAGCCCCACGATGTCCCACATCATGAACACGTACGCGCGGCAGAGCGTCGCCTTCGTTCGCGGCGAAGGCGTCTGGCTCTGGGACGAGGACGGCAAGAAGTACCTCGACGCGCTCGCCGGCATCGCGGTGAACACCCTCGGCTACGCGCACCCCAAGCTCACGCGAGCGCTCTCCGCTCGCATCAATTCCGGCGTGATCCACACGTCGAACCTGTGGCGCATCCCGGACCAGGAAGCCGCGGCCGATCGCGTCGCCGAGATAACCGGGCTCGACGAGGTCTTTTTCTGCAACTCCGGCCTCGAAGCCAACGAATGCGCGATCAAGATCGCGCGCAAATACGGCCATGAGAAGGGCATCGCCGAGCCGGCGGTCGTGGTGATGGAGAAGGCTTTCCATGGTCGCTCGCTCGCCACGCTGTCGGCCACCGGCAGCCGCAAGGTGCAGGCCGGCTTCGAGCCGCTCGTCTCGGGTTTCGTGCGCGTGCCGGTCAACGACCTCGAGGCCGTCCGGCTCGTGGGCGAGCACAACCGCAACATCGCCGCGGTAATGGTCGAGCCTATCCAGGGCGAAGGCGGCATCAACGTCTCGCGCCTGGAGTACCTGCGCGGCCTGTACGAGCTGTGCCAGCGCAAGCAGTGGCTCTTCATCTCGGACGAGGTGCAATGCGGCATGGGGCGCACCGGCAAGTGGTTCGTCTACCAGCACGCCGGCTTTCAGCCCGACGTCGTGCCGCTCGCCAAGGGCCTGGGCTCGGGCGTCGCGGTCGGCGCCTGCGTCGTCGGCGGGCGAGCCAAGGGCGTTTTCAAGCCCGGCAACCACGGTTCGACCTTCGGCGGCAACCCGCTCGCCATGACCGCGGTGCGCACCACCATCGACACGGTGAAGGAAGACGGCCTGCTCGCCAATGCCGAGCGCGTCGGCGGCGTGATCCGCCAGGGCCTCGTCGATGCGCTGGGCGGCCTCAAAGGGGTCGCCGAAGTGCGCGGCATGGGCCTCATGATCGGCGTCGAGCTCGAGGAACCCTGCGGCGAGCTCGTCAGGAAAGCGCTCGACGCAGGCCTCGTCATCAACGTGACCGTCGACAAGGTCGTGCGCATCATGCCGCCGCTCGTCATGAGCGAGGCCGAAGGCCGCGAGGTGTTTGCGCGTTTTGTCCCGCTCGTCAAAGCGTTCGTGGACAAACGCGTGACGGCGTAAGTGGCGCCGTCGAAGGTCCCGCTCCGGCATTTCCTGCAGTTCAAGGACTTCTCGCGCGCGGAGCACGAGCATGTCTTCGCGCGGACCAAGGCGATCAAGGACCGCTTCAAGCGCTACGAGCGCTACTGGCCGCTAGAGGACCGCACCCTGGCCATGATCTTCGAGAAGCCCTCGACCCGCACCCGCATGTCCTTCGAGGCCGGCATGCACCAGCTCGGCGGCGCGGCGATATACCTCTACTCGCGCGACTCGCAGCTCGGCCGCGGCGAGCCGGTGGAAGACGCCGGCCAGGTGATCTCGCGCATGTGCGACGTCATCATGCTGCGCACCTTCGAGCAGGACATCATCGAGCGCTTCGCGCGGAACTCGCGGGTGCCGGTGATCAACGGCCTCACCGACGAACACCACCCGTGCCAGATCCTGGCCGACGTCTACACGTATATCGAGCACCGCGGCACCATCAAGGGACGCACGGTGGCCTGGATCGGCGACTCAAACAATGTGTGCAACACGTGGCTGCAGGCGGCGCAGATGTTCGACTTCCGCCTGCATGTCTCCACGCCGCCCGGTTACGAAGTCGAGCCCGAGCGGATGAACCGCAACGCCGAGGCCTTCGCCGATCCCATGCAGGCCGCGCGGGGCGCCGATCTCGTGACCACGGACGTATGGACGTCGATGGGCTTCGAGTCGGAGAACGAAGAGCGCAAGCGCGCCTTCCAGGACTGGCAGGTCGACGGCGACATGATGAAGGCGGCCAAGAAGGATGCGCTCTTCATGCACTGCCTGCCGGCGCATCGCGGCGAGGAAGTCGCAGCCGACGTCATCGATGGACCGCAGAGCGTGGTGTGGGACGAGGCGGAGAACCGCCTGCACACGCAGAAGGCGCTGCTCGAATTTCTGGTGCTGGGAAAAGTTACCGATCGCAAGTAACCCAGGGAGGTTCACATGCGCTGGATTTGCTGGCTGCTTCTCGCTATCGCACCCCTCGCCCTCGCGCAAACCGACCACGAGGTGCGCAAGGCCCTCGAGTACGCGACCCACGATGGCGCCAAGCTCATCGGCGACCTTTACGTGCCCAAGGCGCCCGGTCCGCATCCCGCGATCGTCGCCATCCACGGCGGCGGCTGGCAGATCGGCGGCCCTTTCGGCTATCAGCACTGGGGACCCTATCTCGCGAGCCGCGGCTATGCCGTGTACGCGATCAGCTATCGGCTGTCGAAGCCCGGGCAAAAAGCCTTTCCGGAGGCCTTGCACGACGTGCGCGCCGCGATCCAGTTCCTCAAGGGGCGCGCGGGGGAGCTGCGCATCAACCCGGAGCGCATCGGCGTGATGGGGGACTCGGCGGGCGGGCATCTCGCCGCGCTGGTCGCGCTCGCCGGCGACAATCCTGCGTTCAGCGGCGCGTACAAGGGCGACGCCTACAGCGCTCAGAGCACGAAGGTCAAGGTCGCCATTCCGATCTACGGCGTGTTCGACATGTACCAGCAATGGCTGCACGACCTCCAGCACCGCCCGCGCGACTCGATCGTCGAGAAGTTCCTCGGCGTAAGCGCAGCCGACGACAAGCGGCCGTATTTCGACGCATCGCCGCTCTCCTACGTCTCGGCGAAGAACAACTCGACGTCATTCCTGGTGGTCTGGGGTACGCGGGACGACATCGTCGACCGCACCACGCAATCGGAAGCTTTCATGCTGGCGCTCAAGCACGCGGGATATTTCGTGCGCCCGGTGCCGGTCGAAGGGGCACCGCACTTCTGGGTGTGGGACCCGGTGGACGCCACGAGCTTCAACGGCTTCCTTGCGCCGCAGCTGCTGCGCTTCCTCCAGCAGCGGCTCTAGGCGATGTTCGGAGTCGCGGACTACGGCGCCTTTGTCGTCGCGGTGGTCGTCTTCCTGGCGATTCCCGGCGTCGGGAACCTCGCGATCATCACCTCGACCACCAAGGGCGGCATCATCGGCGGCCTGGCGGCTACGCTGGGCGTCATCGCCGGCGACCAGGTGCTCATGTGGCTCGCCGTCGCCGGGGTGGCGGCGGTCCTTACGGCGAATGCGGCTGTCTTCGGGATCGTTCAGTACGCGGGCGCGCTTTATCTCGCCTACCTCGGCATCCGCATGATCCTGGCCAAGGCGGGCGACGCGCCTGTCCTGGAGATGCAGCCACGCCGCTTCTTCCAGCAAGCCACGCTGATAACCCTCCTCAACCCCAAGGCGATCGTGTTCTACATGGCGTTTTTCCCGCTGTTCGTCGACCCGGCGCGCCACCAGGGACTCGCCACCTTCGGCGCGATGGCGCTCACCATCGCCGTGCTCACGTTCCTCTACTGCGTAATCGTCATCGCCATCACGCGCTTCGCCGCCGACCGCATGCGCGCGAGTCCTCGCGTCGCTACCTGGCTGAACCGCGTCGCGGGCACCATGCTGCTGGCCTTTGGCGTAAAGCTCGCCTTGGGGAAGTAAAGCAGGGCGCTAGCCCTTTTTCTTCGCATCGCCGAGAAGCGGTACGCCGGCATCGCCAAGCAAACCCGCATCCCCATATACGCGCAGCTTGTCGCGCGTATCCGCGATGTCGAGGTTGCGCATCGTGAGCTGGCCGATGCGGTCCCCCGGCGTGAAGAACACCTCGTCGCCCTTCTCCATCGTCAGGCGCTCGGGCTTGTACGTGAGGTTCGGGCTCTTCGTGTCGAGGATGGAGTAATCGTTGCCCCGCCGCAGCTCGAGCGTCACTTCGCCGCTGATCGCCTTGGCGACCCAGCGCTGCGCCGTCTCGCGCAGCATCAGCGTCTGCGGATCGAACCAGCGCCCCTGATAAAGGAGGCGCCCGAGCCGCCGGCCGTTGGTGCGGTACTGCTCGATGGTGTCCTCGTTGTGGATGCCGGTGACCAGCCTCTCATAGGCGATGTGGAGCAGCGCCATGCCCGGGGCCTCGTAGACGCCACGGCTCTTGGCCTCGATGATCCGGTTCTCGATCTGGTCCGACATGCCCAGGCCGTGACGCCCGCCAATCGCGTTCGCCTCGCCCAGCAGCGCCACCGCGTCGGTGAAGTGCTGGCCGTTGAGCGCGACGGGCACGCCTTCCTCGAAGCGCACGGTCACGCGCTCCGGCTTTACGGCGACGTCCTGGCGCCAGGACGCCACGCCCATGATCGGCGTGACGATGGCGATGCCCCTGTCGAGAAATTCGAGGTCTTTCGCCTCGTGCGTCGCGCCGAGGATGTTGGAGTCGGTGGAGTACGCCTTCTCCGAGCTCATCTTGTAGTCGAAGCCCGCCTTGGCGAGGTACGCCGACATCTCCTTGCGGCCGCCGAGCTCGTCGATGAAGCGCTGGTCGAGCCAGGGCTTGTAGATGCGCAGCGCCGGGTTCGCGAGCAGCCCGTAACGGTAGAACCGCTCGATGTCGTTGCCTTTGTACGTGCTGCCGTCGCTCCAGATGCTGACGCCGTCGTCGCGCATGGCGACGACGAGCATCGTGCCGGTGACGGCTCGGCCAAGGGGCGTGGTGTTGAAATACGTCGCTCCGGCGGTCGAGATGTGGAAGGCGCCGCACTGGATGGCGGCGATGCCCTCGGCGACAAGCTGCGGCCGGCACTCGACGAGGCGCGCCTTCTGCGCCCCGTAGGCGAGCGCCTTGCGCGGGATCTCGTCGTAGTCCGATTCGTCCGGCTGGCCGAGATTGGCCGTATAGGCATACGGCACGGCGCCTTTGGCGCGCATCCAGTGCACGGCGGCGCTGGTGTCCAGGCCGCCGGAAAATGCGATGCCGACCTTCTCGCCCTTGGGAAGCGTGCCGAGTATCGTGGCCAAGCTGTCGTCTCCGGAAACGCCAATGATAAGGTCATCCGTCGCCAAGGCTAGAATGCGCCGCGTGCGCACCCTCCTCGCTCTCGTTGCTGCGTTCTTCTTCGGCTGCGCGCTTGCCGCGCCTTTCGCGGTGCAGCTCGGCGATACGCGCGTCGCGCTCGAGACGCCGCCGGGCTTTTCGGACGTGCAGGCGACGGGCTCGCCGCGCCTGCTGGAGCTCGCCGAGTCGCTGACCTCGGCCTCGAACCGCATCGTGCTCTTCGCGCTAGAGGACATCGACGTGCGCCGCTTTACGGTCGGCGACTCGCCGGAGCTGCGCCGTTATTGCCTCGTCGTCACTTCGAAGCCTCTGGAAGGCACGCGCGTCACCACGGCCGCCTTTCGCTCTCTCGTCTCGGACGCGATGCGCGATCTGGGCAGGCCGGCCCCGGCCGGAAGCGATGTGCACAAATATCTTGACGGGGCTCCACGCGGGCGCCCGAACCTGATCGCGGAGCTGCGCAACGAGCAGGACGTAGTCTCGGTGCTGCAGGGCACGCGGGTGCCCGAACCGCCGCGCTCCAGGGAGCCCGCCCGCTACCTGCTCTCGACGACCACGCTGCTGCTCGTGCGCGGCAAAGCGCTCAATCTCGCCCTTTACACGATGGATGACAGCCCGGCGGACGTGGAATGGATCCGCACCACCACGCTGCGCTGGGTCGAAGAGCTGCAGCGGCTCAACAACCGCTAATATTTCCGCCGGAGGATTTCCCCATGCAAGCGCTGTTCGCCGCCATCCTTTCCCTCGCCGCATTCGGTGCGCTCGCGCAGCCGTATCCGTCGAAGCCGATCCGCATCATCGTTCCGTTCACGCCCGGCTCGGCCACCGACACGATGGCGCGCCCGGTGGCGGAGAAGCTGCAATCGGCGCTTGGGCAGCCGGTGATCGTGGAGAACCGGCCGGGTGCGGGCGGCACCATCGGCATCGCGCAGCTCGCCAAGTCGGCGCCCGATGGCTACACGCTGGCCGTGGTCTCCACCGGCCACGTGGTGAATCCGGTGCTGTATGCAAACCTCCCCTACGACACGATCAAGGATGTCAGCGGCGTCGCGCCGATCGCCGGCCAGCCCTGCGTGCTGGTGGTCTCGCCGCAGCTCGGCGTGAAGACGGTCAAGGACCTGGTCGCGATGGCCAAGGCGAAGCCCGGCCAGCTCAACTACGCCACCGCCGGCGTCGGCAGCGCGGCGCACATCTGCGCCGAGAAATTCCGCATGGCTGCAGCCATCGATGCCGTGCACGTGCCGCTCAAGGGATCTCCCGAGTCGCTCACCGAGACCATGGGCGGCCGTACCCAGTACACCTGGACGCCGCTCAGCACCGCGGTAGGTCAGATCAAGGACGGCCGCCTGCTCGCCCTAGCGGTCAGCACCGGCAAGCGCTCGGCGCAGCTCCCCGACGTCCCGACCATCGCCGAGGCCGGCTTTCCGAAGTCCGAGTTCAACTTCTGGGTCGGCATGCTGGCGCCCGCCGGAACGCCGCGCGAAGTCCTGAACAGGTTG
>DATLDY010000172.1:0-13691 GCA_035525655.1 Burkholderiales bacterium | reverse complement strand
GCGACGCCGTCGCATGATCTGGCGCGTCCGCCGCGTTCTCACCGGGCACGATTCCGACGGCAAGTCGACGATCATCGCCGACGGCACCGCGCCGAACATGAAGGAGATGCCGTCGTTTCCCGGCCTCGCGCTGACCGATCTCTGGGAGACGACAGGCGCCCCCGCCGACAACGACGGGCACAAGGACGCCGCCTCGCGTCCCGTGCATCTCGAGCCGCCGAAGAACGGCACCATCGTTCGCATCGTCGAATTCCCGCCGGATTCGACGCGGCCGCAGGCGAGCGACGGCAGCGCCGGTTTCAAGGCAATCGGCGCCGGCCACGCCCAGGCCAAGCACTCGTCCGACCCGATGATGCACCGCACCTCTACGGTGGACTACATCATCGTGCTGAAGGGCGAGATCTACGCCGTGATGGAGAAAGGCGAGACGCTCCTGAAGGCCGGCGACGTCCTCATCCAGCGCGGCACGATGCATTCGTGGAGCGTGCGCAGCAACGAGCCCTGCATCGTCGCGGCGATCCTGGTGAACGCGAAGCCTCTGTCTTCTTCTTCTAAAAAGAAATCTTCTTCCAAGAAGCCCGCGAAGAAAGCCAAGAAGAAGAAAAAGTGACGGCTGCGCCTTTATGCCGCACCCCTGTCAAGGGGGGGAGCGAGCTTGTGAGCGGGGGGTTGGTTTTCTGAAAACGAAAAACCCAATCGGCATCATCGGCCTCGGCGTCATGGGCTCCGCCATGGCGAACAATCTTTTGAAAGCCGGCTTCCGCGTCCACGGCTTCGACATCGCGCAACCGGCACGCAATGCGCTAAAGCGGGGCGGCGGCCACCCGGAGAAAACCGCCGTGGAAGTCGCTGCGGCGGCCCAAGTGCTGATCACTTCCCTGCCAAGCGCGAAAGCGCTGCACGCCATCGCGGTTGAGCTCACCGGCAAAGGCGGCGTGGTGATGGAGACGAGCACGCTGCCGATCGACGAGAAGCAGCGCGCACGCGAGGTGCTGGCGAAGAAAGGCATCACGCTGCTCGACTGCCCCTTGTCCGGCACCGGCGCGCAGGCGCGTGCCAAGGACTTGGTGGTCTTCGCGAGCGGCGACAAGGCGGCGTTCAAGAAGGCCGAGCCCTTCATGCCGGGCTTCTCCCGCGCGCGCTATTACCTCGGCGACTTCGGCAACGGCAGCAAGATGAAGTTCGTCGCCAACCTGCTGGTGGCGATCCACAACGTGTCGACCGCCGAGGCCTTCGTGCTCGGCATGAAGGCGGGCCTCGACGCAAAGACCATCTACGAGGTGATGGCGAACAGCGCGGGAAGCTCGCGCATGTTCCAGGTGCGCGGCCCGCAGATGGTGGCCAACAAGTACGACGAGGCGACGATCAGCGTGGGCCTCTTCCAGAAAGACATGAAGATCATCGGCGACTTCGCCACGCAGCTCGGCGTGTCGACGCCGCTCTTCAATGCCTCGGCTGCGGTGTACAACGCCGCAATGGGTCAAGGAATGGACAAGCAGGACACCGCTGCCGTATGCGCTGTGCTGGAGCGGCTGGCGGGCCTGCGTCGCTGACGAAATAATTACGTACCGGGTACAGAATTAGGAGCTGCGATGAGCGACTGGAAGAACATCCGCAACTGGTCGAAGGACGAGATGATGAAGCGCGTTGCGCGCTTCAAGAAGCTCAGGGGATCCGACGGCGGCCTGCCGGATAGCCCGTTGCCGGAATGCAAGCGCAGGCTGTTCGCCGTGATCGGCTTTCAGCCGCCGACGACCGACAGCGAGGCGGCGACCTCGCCGGTGGGCGCCGACGCATCGGCCATGCCGGCGATCGGCATCTCGGAGGGCTTTAACCTCGGGTATTGCAAGGCGAAGCCCGGCAAAGGCCCGCTGATGCACAACCACGATACGAACGAGACCTTCATCCCGATGACCGGGCGCTGGCGCTGCGAATGGAACGAAGGCGACGCGATGCAGTTCATCGACCTCGATCCCTACGACGTGATTTCGTTCCCCGTCGGCGTGGCGCGCCGCTTCATGAACGTCACCTACGACGAGCCGGGGAAGGAGCATCTCCTGATGTTCATCATCGGCGGCGACCAGCCGCAGGCCGAGTTCACGCCGGACGCGATGCAGCGCTGCGAAGCGTTTGCACGAGGCAAAGGATCACCGCCGCAGCGGCAAGCAGCAGCGTCGCGCCCGCGAGCGACTGCCACAGCCCGCCGGGATGATCGGCCGCGTAGCGTGCCGCCGCGTAAGCCAGCGCGTCGAGCGGGAACGTAAACGCCCACCAGGGCGGCCCGAACGGCCAGCGCAGGCAGCTGCGCGACACGATGAGCAGCGCCGCCGCGAGCGCGAGGCCGAAGAAGTACAGGAGCTCGAGAAACACCAGGCCGGGATAAAGCGCGATCCCGTTCGCATAGATGAGCGACGGCGGCACGAGCAGGATGAACCAGCTCGGCCGCAGCCGCTCCGGCAGCGGGGCACCGATGATGGCCCGGTAGAACAGAAGCGCCATGAGGATCGGCGCGCCCGCCGCCGAGATGCCGAAGATGAAACGCGACGCATCGGCATGCCCGAGCGCGATCCCCGGACCGGGGGCGACGATGCCGCCCACCAGGATGATCAGCCAGCCGGCGTTGATGTGCGCGAGGTCGATGCTGCCCGAGAGCCAGCGCGTCAGCGCCCAGACCTGGAAGGAGAGCAGCAGCCAGAAGCCGAGCCACCAGACGAGGTTTCCGACCTCCGGCCAGTACGGCGCTAGGCCGCCGCCCACCAGGAACATGCCCACGGGGAGCGCGCCGCAGAAGCCGAGCTGCATCGGATTGGTGAACTCCTCGCGCACGGCATCGGGATGGCGCACGAGCTTCCCGATGTATAGCGGCACGAGGATCACGAAGGCAAGCACGCCGAGCGCGATCCACGGCTCGGTGACATACGCCGGTGCGCGGACATAGCCGGGGAGCACCGTCGCCGCGGACCGGGCACTCAGGCCGAGGCCGGTGAGGCCCATCACCGCGCCGTACATCCCGATAGGGATGTTGCGGACATTCATGCCTTGCCCTTGCCATGCGATGTGCCGAGCTTGGCGAGCTCGCGCACGCGATGCGGGTCGGGCGCAAAGCCCAGGCCCGGCGCCTGCGGCAAGTCGAGCCAGCCGTCTTTGGGCTCGGGCAGCGGGCCGCAGATGGCCTCGCACACCTTCACCGACGCGTAGTGGTACTCCACGGTTCCGCCGTTCGCGAGGCCGCCGTGCAAGTGAAGATTGTGGAAAGGCCAGGCACCGCCGTTCGCCATCGGCAGGTTATACGCGGCGGCGAGCGCGGCGATGCGCGCGCATTGGGTGAAGCCGCCGCCGATGACGACGTTGGGCTGGACGATGTCGATACATCTGGAGGAAATCAGATCGCGAAAGCGCCAGGCGAGGCCCTCGTTCTGCCCGGCGGCGAGCGGGATGCGCGTGTCTCGCTTCAGCTGGAGCAACGCCGGGATATCGTTCTCCTTCACCGGCTCCTCGAAGAAAGAGATGCCTACCGGCTCGATGGCGCGCGCGAGCGCCGTGGCGTGAAAAGAATCCAGGCTGCAATTCGCATCGACATGCAGCTCCGCATCGGTCGCATCGCGCACCGCGCGCACGCGCCGCGCGTCCTCGGCGATCAGCTCGCCCAGGGGTCGCGGCTCGTCGCGCCGCTGCAGGCCGTGGTGGCCGACGACCATCTTGAGATGCCGGTGCCCGCGTGCCGTCCACCACTTGGCCGCCGCGGCGAGCTCGTCGCGGTCGTAGGCGCCGAAGCCGAACGTCGTGTAGATCGGCACCCTGGTGCGCGCGCCGCCGAGCAGGCGCCAGACCGGCTGGTCGAGCACCTGGCCTTTCAGGTCCCACAGCGCGACGTCGACTGCCGCGATGGCGTGGCTCGCATACCCGGTCTGGCCGCGCGGGCTGAGGAGCCAGTACATCCGCTCCCAGAGTTTCTCGTGCGCGAGCGGATCCTCACCCTTCAGGTGATGGGAAAGAACCTCGTTCACCGCGGCGGCGACGACCTCCTCCTCGGTGATGGCCGTCATGCCATGGCCGACGCGTCCATCGTCGGCGTGCACCTCGACGAGACACACCGAGAGCGAGGTCTTCTTCTGCATCCCCGCCGCGTCCAGCACCACCGGGACGCTGAGCGGCGTCGCGACGACGCGCGCGATTTTCATTCGGTCTTGATGCCCGCGTCTTTCACGACCGCGGCCCAGCGCTTCGTCTCTTCCGCGATCTGTGCACCGAGCTCGGCCGGACTTGCCGGCGCGGCAGTGGCGCCCTGCTTCGCGAGGTTCTCGAGTACGTCCGCGGCGCCGAGCGCGCTGCGCAGCGCACTGGTCAGTTTCTGGACGATGGCCAGGGGTGTGCCCGGCGGCGCCACCAGGAACACGCTCGGCGACGCATTGAATCCCGGCAGCGTCTCGGCGAGCGCCGGCCAGTCCGGGCTCGACGGCAGCCGCTGCAGCGAAGTGACGGCGAGCGTGCGGATGCGCCCGGACCTCGCCGGGCCTGCAGCGGCCGTCGCGCTGATGACGCCGATCGGGACCTGGCCGCTCATGATGTCCGGCATCATCGCCGCCGCGCCCTTGTAAGGCACGTGCACTGCGCTGACGCCGGCCTGGCGCTGGAACAGCTCGAAGGCGAGGTGCTGCAGGGAGCCGACGCCGGCGGATGCATAGCTGTACTTGCCGGGACTCGCTTTCAGCACCGACACGAGCTCGGCCACCGTGCGCGCGGGGAAATCCGGATTGACGACGAAGGCCATCGGCAACGTGCAGATGCCGCCGACCGGAGCGAACTGCTTGACCGGGTCTAGCGTGACGCTGGGATTCACCGCCGGGAGCGCAAGCGTGCCGCTCTCGGCCACCATCAGCACATACCCATCCGGCGCGGACCTTACGAGCGCCTCCGCGGCGACGCCGCCCGAAGCGCCGGGGCGGTTCTCGACGACGAACGGCTGGCCCAAGCCGTCCGACAGCTTAGGGGCGACGATTCGCGCGAGGGTGTCCATGCCGCCGCCGGGCGGATAGCCGACCAGCAAGCGTACCGCGCGGGTCGGATAGTCCTGCGCGTGGACGGCGAATGCCGCGCAGAGAAGGATGGTGGCGACGGCTTTCACTGGGCAAATTATGCGGGATAGACTGTCACGTGAGCTTGGCAATTCCAAACCAGATCGGCGCTCTGCTCGTTGCAGCGCTGTCCCTGTTCTGTCTCGTTTGCGCGGCCTCCATGTACGTGCAGCGGCGCGCTTTCCTCAAGGGCGCCATCACTACAGTGGGAGTGGTGACCGAAGTCCAGGTCCGAATCGAGACGATGACGAGGTTCGAGGCGCCGGATGGGACACGTACATCATCCACGACCGAAGAGTCTTATGAGTCTTATACGCCCGTCGTCAGGTTTTACACCGCCGCGGGAAACGCTGTCGTATTCACCTCGGATGGCGGTTCTGCCACGCGAGACTATAAAGTGGGACAACAGGTGCCGGTCGTCTATGCCGCCGACAGTCCGGAGCAGGCCGAAATCAGGTCATTCGCGTCCCTCTGGTTGGCGCCGCTCGTACTCCTCGCCGGCAGCCTGTTCCAGGCCCTCCTCGCCCTCGCTCTGTTCTCGACATAGGCGAACAGGCTACGCGCCGGTAGTGCCCAGGTAATAGCTGCGCACGAGCTCGTTCTGCTCGAGCTCGGCCACGCCGCCCTGGAACACGATCTCGCCGTGCACGATGATGTAGCCGCGGTCGGCGATGCGGATCGCCTGGTGGAAGTTCTGCTCGGCCATCAGCACCGTGAGCCCGTAGCTTTCCTTGAGCTCCTTGATCTTGGTGATGGTGTGCGAGACGAGGATCGGTGCGAGGCCGACGGAAGGCTCATCGACCAGCAGCAATTTCGGCGCGGACATCAGCGCGCGCGCGATGGCGAGCATCTGCTGCTGGCCGCCGGACATCGAGCCCGCAAGCTGGCGGCGGCGCTCGGCGAGGACCGGGAAAGCCTCGTAGCAGAACTGGCGGTTCTTCTCGATGTCGCCGCGCGCGAGCGGGCGAAATGCCCCGAGGAGCAGGTTCTCCTCCACCGTGAGCTTGGGAAACAGGCGCCGGCCTTCCGGCACCATGGCCACGCCGAGGTTGACGATCTCCTCGGTCGACAGGCGCGTGAGGTCGTGCGACTTGCCGTCCATGTTCAGATGGACCGTGCCCCGCGTCGGGCGCACCATCCCCATCACGCATTTCATCAGCGTGCTCTTGCCGTTGCCGTTGGTGCCGAGCAAGGCGACTGTTTGTCCCTGGGTGATGTTGACCGAGACGCCATGCAAGGCCCGCACGGCGCCGTAGCCCGCGTCGACGTCCTTGATGAGTAGCTCAAGCGCCAAGGTAGGCCTTCTGCACGTCCACGTTCTTCACGATGGAGGTCGGCGTGCCTTCGCAGATGATCTTGCCGGCGTCGAGGCAGATGATGCGCTGCGAGAAGCGCATCACCGCCTGCATGATGTGTTCGATCATGATGATGGTGATGCCGGTCTCGTTCAGCTTGAAGAGGATGGCAAGCACCTCGTCGACCTCCGAGCCCGACAGCCCGGCCATCGCTTCATCCGAGATGAGGAGCTTCGGCCGCGCCGCCATGGCGCGCGCGAGCTCGAGCTTGCGAAGCTCCACCTGCGACAGGCGGCTCGACATCGCTTCCGCCTTCTCGCCAAGCCCCATGTCGCTGGCCAGGACGCGCGCCTGCTCGCGCGCCTCCCCCTCCTTCAGCTTGCCGACGTACTGCAGCGGCACCATCAGGTTCTCGAGCACCGACATGTCCTTGAACGGCCGCGGGATCTGGAAGCTGCGGGCGATGCCGCGGCGCGTGCGCTGGTAGGCCGGCAGCCGGGAGATTTCCTCGCCGTTGAAGACGATGGAGCCGGCATCATTTCGGAGCGAGCCGGACACGCAGTTGATGAGAGTGGTCTTGCCCGAGCCGTTGGGGCCGATCAGGCCGAAGCGCTCCCCCGGGGCGAGCGCGAGGCTCACCTCCGACAGGGCCGTGAAGCCGCCGAAGTGCTTGGAGACGCCTTTTACTTCGAGGACGTTCTGGCCCATCGCTTGAAGAGTCCGAGGATGCCTTCCGGCGCCACCACCACGAAGAGGACCAGCAGCACGCCGATGACGAGGACGTTGACCTCGCCCGAAATGGTGACAGTCACGATTTGCTGGATCGATCCGAGGAGGATCGCGCCGATGATCGGCCCGAGCCAGTGCGACATGCCGCCGATGATGGCGCTGCCGAGCGCCGAGATCGTATAGCTCAGGTTGAAGGTGGAGGCCGGCTCGATGAAGGACAGGTACATCGGCATCGGCGCGCCCGCCGCGGCCATCAGGGCGCCGGAAATGACGCAGGCGAAGAGCTTGAGGCGCAGCGTCGGCACGCCCGAGCACTCGGCGGCCTCCTCGCTGTCGCGGATCGCGCGCAGGCCGCGACCGACCCATGAGACCTGGATATAGCGCGCGAGCGAGACCGCGACGATGGACATGAACGCCATCACCACGAACAGCATGCGCGTGTACGTCTCGAACGGCGGCAGCACCGTCGGCCGCAGGATCTGCAGCCCGGTCGCGCCGCCGACGTAGCGCCAGTTGGTCATCAGCGTCTCCATGATGAAGACCACGGCGACCGTGGCGATGGCGAAGAAGATGCCGCGCAGCCGCAGGGTCAGCATGCCGACGCCGAAGCCGAGCAGCCCTCCCATGAACGCGCCGGCGGCGATCTGCAGCGCAAGCGGCGCAGCCAGCCATTTGAAGAGCAGCACGCCGGTATAAGCGCCGATGCCGAAGAAGGCCGGCGTGCCAAAGTTCACGTAGCCGGCATAGCCGCCGAGGATGTTCCACGCGGTGGCCAACACGACGGCAGTGAGCACGACATAGCCGGCGAAGAAGAAGTATTCGTTGACCGGCGTCAGCGCGAGGGCGAGCGCGACGATGAGGACGACGGCGGAGCCGATCCAGAATTTCATCGGCCGAACAGTCCTTGTGGGCGGATGCCAAGCACGATGAGGAGCAAGCTAAAGGCGACCGCCGGCGCCCATGAGGCGCCGAACATCGTCAGCACGATCGACTCCGCGATGCCGAGGATCAGCCCGGCGACCAGCGTGCCCGTCATGCTGCCCAGGCCCGCGAGCACGACGACGCAGAACGTGCGCCCTATATAGATGCGGTCCAGGCTCGGCTCCACGGGGCCTACCACGATCAGCATGGCGCCCGACAGCGCCGCGACGCCGGTCGCGATGCCGAAGGCCCACTGCTTGATGCGCACCGGGTTCGCGCCCATCAGGCGCAGCGCGGGCTCGTCCTGCGCGACGGCCTTGATCGCCCTGCCGGTGAATGTTTTCGAGAGGTACAGGGTGAGGAGCGCCGTGAGCGTGAGCGCGACGCCGAACGCCACGACCAGGCGCCACGGCAGCCGGTAATCGCCGATCGACAGGCTCTTGCCGATGTAGGCGGCCTCGACCATGCGCTGGTCGACGCCGAAGACCAGGATCAGGCCGACCTCGATGATGAACGCCAGGCCGAAGAAGAAAGCCAGGCCGCGCACGCCCGCGTCGCTGCCGCGCTTCTCGAAGGTCTCGTAATAGAAGCGGTAGACGCCGATGCCGAGGAGGAAGAAGAGCGGCATCAGGCAGACGCCGGCGATGATCGGATCGAGGCCGTAGCGGCCGAGGATCCAGGTGCAATACGCGCCGAGCACCATGAGCGCCGGGTGCGCTACGTGCGGCACGTCGAGCAGGCCGAAGGACACGGACAGGCCGATGCTCACGGCCGCATAGAAGCAGCCGAGGAGCGCCCCGAACACCACCGCCTCTGCCAGCAGGTCGATCGAAAAGTCCACTCGCCGCCTAAAAAAACGGCGCGGGGTCGCCGCGCCGTGTTTCGTGTCGGACGCCGCCGATTACTTGGCGCCGCGCGCCTTCTCGAACGGCACCACCGCTTCGCCCTGCTTGAACTGGGGCGGATACACGATCACCTGCTTGCCGGTCGCGCGGAACTGCTCGACGTTCTTGTCCTGCAGGTTCCTGAACTGGACCATCGGCACGGAGGGCTTGGCGCGCTCGCCGTCCGGACCCCAGCTTATGGGCCCGACGATGGTCTTCACCTCGTTCTTGTGCAGCCAGTCGGCCAGCTTCTTGGAGTCCAGGCTCTTGGTCGCCGCCACCGCCTGCTCGAGCACCTGGCCGATCGCGTAGTTGAAGGGCGGCAGGTAGAAGCCCAGCGGATCGACCTTGGCCTCGGTCGCCTTTGTCGTGTAGCGCTTGAGGAAATCCTCGATGCCCTCGTACTTGATGCCCGGCGCATAGGACGTGTAGTTCACGAAGCCGTTGAGCGAGCTGCCCAGGCTTTCCATGATCGGCGTGAACTGCAGCCCGACCATGCCGCCGCCGATCAGCTTGACGGTGGGACCGACGCCGATCTCGTTGACCGCGCGCACCAGCGCCACGGAATCGTTCGGATACGAGCAGATGAACACCATGTCGGCCTTGGCGTTGCGCACCGCGCGGATCATCGAGGAGAAGTCCACCGTCGAAGGCGGATAGTTCTGCTCGTACACCGTCGTCAGGCCGGTTTTCTTCGCCACCGCCTTGGCGCCATTCGCCAGGTTCTGCGCGAATTCCTGGTCCGCCGCGATGAAGGCGATGGTCTTGGCGCCGGCCTTCTGGCCGACCTGCAGGAAGCCCTCGGTCCAGCTGGTGGCGTCGCCCCACGGCGCGTTGTTGAACCACTTGTCGTGCTTGACCGTGTGGTTCACCTGGAACGAGAAGTTGCCCATCAAAAGGATGTCGCGCTGCTTGACGAGCGGCATGATCGGCGCCGTCGGCACCGTGCCGTAGGGCGCGATGAGGAGGTCGACCTTGTCGACATCCAGCAGCTTCGTGTAGATGCCGGGGGTGGTGGCCGGGTTCGACTGGTCGTCGTACGAGATGAGATCGACCTTGCGGCCGAGCATGCCGCCTTTCTTGTTCACGTCCTCGACCCACATCTGCAGCGCGAGGAGCGCCGCCTTGCCGCCGCCGCCGAGCGTGCCGGTCTGCGAGATGCCGATGCCGATCTTGATCGGACCCTGCTGTGCGAACGCGGGCGTCAACGCGCCCACGCTGAGAGCGGCAAAAGCGGCCGCGAGCCAACTGCGCCTGGAAATTTTCATGACCTCCTCCTTGTAGGTTTATTGTAATCAATCTTCAAGAGGCGAGCGGCATTACCGCCCTGGATCGCCTCCCGCTCCACCTTCGACAGCCCCTTCACCCCATCGATGAACTCGACCGGCCGCTCCATTCCCATGTCGTAGGGATAGTCGGTGCCGAGGAGGACGTGGTCCGCGCCGAAGCGCGCGATCAGGTGCGCGAGCATGCCTTCGTCGAAGGTGATGGTGTCGAAGTAGAAACGCTCGAGGTAGCTCGACGGTTTACGCTTCATCTGCCCATGCGTATCCGGGCGCGCCTTGTACGCGTGGTCCATGCGCGCCCAATAGTGGGCGAGATACCCGCCGGCGTGCGGCAGCACCACCTTCAGCTTCGGATGGCGCTCCATCACCCCGTCGAAGATCAGGTGGCTCGTCGCCACCGTGGTCTCGAGCGGGTTGCCGATAATGTTGCTGAAATAGTGGTCGACCAGGCGCTCGCCCTGCGTGAAGCCGATCGGGTGCATGAAGATGATGACGTCGAGCTCCTGCGCCTTGGCGAAGAACTTGTCCAGGTTCAGCTTGGCGTCGGTGAGGTCCATGCCCTTGACGCTCGGGTTGATCTCCACGCCGCGCATGCCCAGCGTCTTGACACAGTGGGTCAATTCGCTGACGGCGAGCGACGCATCCTGCAGCGGCACGGTGCCGAGCGCGACGAAGCGATCCGGATGCTGCGACACGATCTCGGCCAGGCGCTCGTTCACCTGGCGCGAGAGCTCCTGCCCCATCCCGGGATCGGTCCAGTAATAGGTCTGGTGCGGCGCGGGCGAGACCGCCTGGATGTCGATCCCCATGCGGTTCATCTCTTTCAGGCGCAACGCGATGTCGGTGAGCTTCGGCCCGCGCTCCTTGTCCTGGTTGGCGTTCGCCTGCCGCGTCGGCTCGTTCGAGTACACCGCCATCGGCACGTGCTGCCCGGGATTGAGGTGGGTCACTTTTCCCGCGACCTCGGCGTTGAGGTAGTGGCAGTGGATGTCGACACGCAGCGAGGTGTTGCGCTTCTTTACGGTGGCGGTCGAACCGCGCTTGTCAGACCCGGATGCCGGCGCACAGCTGTACATCATGATTTTTTTACTCCTTCATGTCGGCGCAAGCGCCGGTGCGGCGTTGATGGAATTTGTATGGATACGAACTGTTTCCTCGGCAGGCAGGACACGATGAAAAGACAGGACACGGCATCCATCCGCACGCTGCGTCGTGCCTTGGCGACGGTCGGAAGCGAAGAGCAGCTCGCCGCGGAGCTCAACGTCTCCCTTGTCGACCTGTCGAGCTGGCTCTCGGGCGAGCGCCTTGCCCCGAACGAGGTGTTCATCGTCGCGCTCGACATCGTGGCTAAAACACGCCGAGGTGTTGCGTAATCAGCGCTTCGTCGTTGCGCACCGCGTCCACCGGCCCGCTGTACGCGACGCGCCCCGTATTCAGGATCACCACGTCATCGGCGAGGCTGAAGGCGAGCTTGATGTTCTGCTCGACGAGCACGATCGACTGACCTTCGCTCTTCAACCGCGCAATCGTCTTCCCCACCTCGGCCACGATCAGCGGCGCGAGGCCTTCCGAGGGTTCGTCGAGCAGCAGGACGCGCGGATTGCCCATCAGCGCGCGCGCGATGGCGAGCATCTGCTGCTCGCCCCCGGACAAAGAGCCGGCGTCTTGCGCGTGCCGCTCCTTTAGCCTCGGAAACAAGCCGAAGACGCGTTCGAGATTCCAGGTGCCCGCGCGCTTCTGGTGCGCCACCACCAGGTTCTCCCGCACCGTGAGGCGCGCGAAGACGCGCCGGCCCTGCGGCACGAGGCCGATGCCTTTTCGCGAGATCACGTCCGGCGCAAGGCGCTGCACCGGCTCGCCGAACACACGCACGGTGCCGCTTCGCGGCGGCACGAACCCGATCACGGTGCTCATGCAGGTGGTTTTTCCCGCCCCATTCCTTCCCAACAGGGCCAGCACGCGCCCCTCTCCCAGCGTGAACGAAACCCCGTGCAGCACGTGGCTCTCGCCGTAAAGCGCATCGACGCCTTCGAGCGCGAGCGCCTCAGTGGCCAAGATAGACCTCGCGCGTCTTGGGATCGGCCACCACTTCTGCGCGGGTGCCCTCGACGATCACGCTGCCGTAGTGCAGCACGGTGATGCGGTCGGCCAAGTCGAGCGCCGTGTCCATGTCGTGCTCGATCAGCACCACCGTCGTCTCGCGCGGAATGCCGGCGATGAGACCTTTCAACTGCGAGCGTTCCTCGCGCGACAGGCCGGCGAGAGGCTCATCGAGGAGCAGGACCCGCGGCTTCTGCGCGAGCGCCATGGCGATCTCGACGCGGCGCTTCTCGCCGTACGCCAGCTCGGCGATGGGCCGTTTCGCCGACGCCTCCAGCCCTACGCGCCCCAGGACGGCGTGCGCCTCGCGATAAAAACTTTCGGGCAACCGCCCGAAAGTGTTCCAGCGAGTGCGCGAAAGCCCCATGAGTGACAGCGCGATGTTGTGCTCGAGCGTGTCCTTCGGGAAGAGCGTGATGATCTGGTAGGTCCGCGCCAGGCCGCGATGCACGCGGCGGTGCGTGGCGAGCTTGCTCACCTCTTCGCCGAAGAGCTGGATCGAGCCGGCGTCGCGCGGCAGGTCGCCGGTGAGCAGGTTGAAGAAGGTGGTCTTGCCGGCGCCGTTCGGCCCGATGATCAGCCGCCGCTCCCCGGACTGCACGCTCAGGGAAACGTCGGCGATGGCGGGGAGGCCGCCGAAGGCCTTCTTCAGGTTTTGGACGCGAAGCGCTTCCATAGCCTTTTGACGCCGGGAACTACGCCCTCGGGCATGAACACCACGATGAACACGAAGACGAAACCGAGCAGCATGTTCCAGCGCTCGATGTAGGCCGAGGCCCAGTTCTTGAGCAGCAGCACGATGGCCGCTCCGACGATCGGGCCGGCGAGCGTCCCGGATCCGCCGGCGATCACGGCGAGCAAGCCCTCGGCGGAGTTGGAGAGCGAGAGCGACACCGGGTGGATGTACTTGTGGTAGTAGACGAACATCAGGCCGGAGACCGCGCTCCAGAAGCCGGCGTAGATGAAGGTCACCCAGCGGATCATCCACACGTCGTAGCCCAGCGCGCTCATGCGCCGCGGCTGGTCGCGCGTGCCCTTGAGCGTCGCGCCGAAGGGCGACTCGACGAAGCGCGCCATCATCCAGATCGCCAGGATGCCGATGGCCAGCATGAAGTAATAGAACGGCATCGCCTGGTTGAGGTCGAGTCCGAAAGGCGTCGGGCGCGCGAGGCCGCGCAGGCCGTTGTCGCCGTCGGTCACCGCGACCCATCGGTACGCCGTGCCCCACAGCACCTGCGAGAGCGCTAGCGTCAGCATCAGGAAGCCCAGGCCCGCCGCGCGCAGCGCGATGAGCCCGAAGGCGCAGGCCATGAGCGTGGTGCCGAAGAGCGCCACGGCGGCGCTCGTCCAGTGCGCGAAGCCGAACTTGAGCTGCAGGTAGGCAGACACGTAGGCCGCGAC
>DATLDY010000294.1:0-6216 GCA_035525655.1 Burkholderiales bacterium | reverse complement strand
CGCGGCGCGCGTGGCGCTCGGCTACAAGGCACCGCACTTCCCGCTCGCCGACCATTACCGCGCGGATGGCGATGAGTGGATGTACGGCCGGCGCGTCCACCAGAAGCTCACCGACTCCAACGACTGGCGCGAGCGCATCGTCCTCACCGAGCACCGCTATATGCGCGAGGACGTGGAGCACGGCCTCGCATTTCTAGTCTCGGTCTGCGAATGGGCCGATGTGCCGTGTCCGGTGGCGCGCGGGTTGCTGGCGCTCGGCTCGGCGGTCGTCGGGAAGGATCTGCGCCGCGAAGGACGCACCCTCGAGAGCCTGGGCGTGGCGAAGCTCTCGCGGCAGGAGATGAAGGAGCGCCTGGCGTGAAGGTCGTCGCGCTCGGCGCGGGACGCATGGGGCGTGGCATCGGCCACGTGTTCGCCTATGCCGGCTTCCAGGTGGACGTCATCGACTTCAAGCCGCGCGCCGACTTTGCACGTATCGCGAAGGAGGCGATCGCCGAGATCCGCGGCAATCTCCGCCTGCTGGCCGATCTTGGATTGGTGGGCGATGTGGAGCGGATCATTGGCCGGATACGCGTGGTGTCCAATGAGGACGCCCCGGGCGTTCTTGCCGCGGCCGACATCGTGTTCGAAGGCGTCACCGAGACCGAGGATGCGAAGCGCGATGCATTCGCGCGCGCCTGCCGGCATTTGCGTCCGGACGCAATCATCGCCTCGACCACGTCATCGATGCTGGCCGACAAGCTGGCGGCGATGGTCAGCCATCCCGAGCGTTTCCTGAACGCGCACTTCCTGAATCCGGCGTACCTGATCCCGCTGGTGGAGGTGAGCCCTGCGAAATCCACGGCGGAGGCCACGTTCGTCCGCATCAAAAAAATCCTGGAGGACGCCGGCAAAGTCGTCGTGCGCTGCGCCCCTTCGCCCGGCTTCATCGTGCCGCGCCTGCAGGCCGCGGCGATGAACGAGGCCGCGCGCCTTGTCGAGGAGGGCGTGGCAACGCCGGAGGACATCGACCGCGCGGTGCGCGCGGGATTCGGGCCGCGCTATACGGCGATGGGCCTTTGCGAGTTCATCGACTACGGCGGCCTCGACATCCTCTTCTATGCGTCGACGTCGATGGCGAAGGCGCTGAATGCGCCGCGCTACGAGCCGCCGCCGCTGGTGAAGCGGTTGATGGAAGAGGGCAAGCGCGGCACGCGCGAAGGCGAGGGGCTGTACGACTGGCGCGGGCGTGACCTCGGCGAGTACCAGCGCGACCTCGTCGGCCGCTACGTGGCGCTCTTCCGCCACCTCGGCTTGCTGCGGCCGCCGGCCTAGACGAGGAGGACCGTGCGATGCAGGACGCGCCGCTCGCCGGCTGCGTCGTAGGGCGTCGCGCAATGCATCGTGCAGCGGTTGTCCCACATCACCACGTCGCGCGGTCCCCAGCGATGGCGGAACACGAAGCGCTCCTGCGTGGCATGCGCCATTAACGCTTCCAGCAATGCGTCGCTCGTCGCGCGCTTCATGCCGGCGATGTGCGAGACATGGCGGCTGATGTACAGGATCTTGCGGCCGGTGCGCGGATGCGTCGTCACCACGGGATGCTCGACCGGCGGCGCGGCCGCACGCTGCTTTTCCGTCATCGGCGGCTCCCCCGCGCGCATGCGCGAGGCGTCGAGGTCGTGAACCGCAGTCAGCTTTTCAATGGTCGACTTGATGCCAGCATCGAGGGCGTCGTAGGCGGCGTACATGTTCGCGTACAGCGTATCCCCGCCCACGCGGGGCACTTCGACGCCGTAGAGGATCGTGGCGAGTGCCGGGCGTTTCTGGAACGAGAGGTCGGAGTGCCAGACGAGCGTTCCCTTGTCCGGATGCTCGCCGGTGGTCTTGCCTGCCTTGATGTTCGACAGGAGGTAAATCTCCGGGTGTTGCGGGTGGCGATACTGGTCGAGCACGTGCACCTGCAGGTCGCCGAAGCGGCGGCTGAAGCTGACGTGCTGCGGCTCGTCGATGCGTTGCGCGGGGAAGACGAGCAGCAGGTGACGGTCGAACGCCTGCTGTACTGCCTGCAGCTCATCCTCGCCGAGCGGGCGCGAGAGGTCTACGCCGCGAACCTCGGCACCCATCACGGAGCTGAGCGCTTTTACTTCCAAACGTCGCGCGCGACGTCGACGACGAGCTCGAGCTTGCGCCGCGTGTCGTCGTGCGTCACGGTCTGGCCCGAGCCGCCGCCGCTCGAGAAGCCGCATTGCGGCGAGAGGCCCAGGCGCTCGAGCGGCACGTACTTCGCCGCTTCGTCGATGCGGCGCTTGAGCGCGTCCTTGGATTCGAGGACGGGCGTCTTGGTCGACACGAGGCCGAGGATCACGGTCTTGCCTTTCGGCACGTGCCGCAGCGGCGAGAAATCCCCGGCGCGCGGCGTGTCGTACTCCAGGCAGTAGATGTCGGCGTTCATGCGGTTGAACAGCACCTCGGCCACCGGGTCGTAGCCGCCCTCGGCCATCCACGCGCCTTTCAGGTTTCCCCTGCAGAGGTGGACGGCGACTTTCATGTCGGCCGGCTTGGCGGCGATGCAGTCGTTGAAGAGCTTTGCATAGCGCTCGGTAAGCTCGTCCGGGTTCTCGCCGCGCGCGGCTACATCCTTCCGCGCGTTCGGATCGCAGTTGCATGGCAGCGCTGTGTCGTCGAGCTGCAGGTAGGTGCAGCCTTCCTTGGCGAGCTCCGCGATTTCCGTCTTATAGATGGCGCCCAGGTCGGCAAAGAATGCTTCCCGGCCGTTGTAGACGCTCGAATCGAACGCCTTGGGGCCGAGGAACCAGTGCATGACGTCGGGCGCGGCGATGGTGACTTTCGGCACGCCCCGCTTCACGACGCTTTTCAGGAAGCGGAAATCATCGGCCACGATGCGGTGCTTGCGCCTCAGGCGCGACTTCGCGTACGGCGAGGAGGCGATGCCCATCACGCCGCTCTCGTTGCGAAAGCCGAGCGTGCCGTCGCGCAGGCCGAAGCCCTCGACCGCGTCGATGAATCCCGCCGACCAGCTGCGCCGGCGGAATTCGCCGTCGGTGACGCTCGGCAGGCCGATCGATTCCTGGAAGGCGACCACTTCCCTTATGCAGTCGTCCTGGACCGTGCGAAAGCCGGCGTCGTCCAGCTTGCCGGCCTTGTGCGCGCGTGCGGCCTCGATCAGCCGCTGCGGCCGCACGAAGCTGCCGATGTGCTCGGCGTGGAATGGAGGTTTCATTGCGCTATCCGCTTACGCAGCTCGCCCTTGATGATCTTGCGCGTTGGAGTGAGCGGCATATCCGCCACGATCTCGAGGCGCTCCGGGAGCTTGTTGCGCGCAACGCCCTTCTCGAGCAGGTAAGCGCAGAGCTCCTCCAGGGTCGGTGCCCGCTCTCCCCGCGGCACGATCACGCAGCAGGCGCGCTCGCCGAGCACGGGATCGGGCACCGGCACTATAGCGGCCTGCATCACCCGCGGATAGGCGTCGAGCAGGTCTTCGATGTCGCGGGGGTTGTACTTGACCCCGCCGCGATTGATCACGTCCTTGATGCGCCCGGTAATTCGCACGTTGCCGGCTTCGTCCACTGAAGCAAGGTCGCCGGTGCGAAACCAGCCGTCGGCTGAGAAGGCATCGGCGTTTGCCTCGTCGTTCTCGAAATAGCGCGGAAAGAGGAGGCTGCCGCGCACCTGCAGCTCGCCATCGACGACGCGCACCTCGGTGCCGGGACTCGGTCGTCCCGCGCTGAGGGCCGCGACTTCGACCGCGTCGTCCGGCCGCGTATACAGGGCGGCCTGCGTCTCGGTCATTCCCCACAGCTGCGTGAACTTGCCATTCGGCAGCTTCGCGGCGACGGCGCGCGCAAGCTCGGGCGGACAGGCGCTGCCGGACGTGATGACCAGGCGGATGCTGGACAGGTCGGTCGTGTCGAGCAGGCCGGCCTTGAGCATCGCGGCGAGGTGGGCCGGCGCGACGAAGAGAACCGTCGGGCGTCCGGAAGCGATCGCCTTGGCGCAGTCCGGCGGCGTGAAGGCAGGGAGGAGCAGATTGGTCGCGCCGACGCTCAGCGCCAGGTGAAAGCTGTAGAGGCCGAAGAGGTGCGTATAGGGCGCGACGGAGAGCAGGACGTCCTCGCCCGTGATGCGATGCTCCGGCGCGCTCAGGCGGGCATTGCCGAGCATGGTCTGGTAGGTCTGCGGCACGGCTTTTGGGCTGCTGCTGGTTCCCGAGGTATAGAGAAGCAGGAAAGGGTCCGCGGGTGCGGGCGCAAGGTCTTCGGGAAGCTTGCCGCCGCAGGCCAGCAGGTCCGCATACGATGCGGCGCCGCTTACCGGTTCACCCAAGGCAATCACATGCTCGAGTCGAGGAAGCTCGGGCTTCAGAGCGAGCGCGGCAGCCGCCGGGGCGAACTCCTTGCCGTGACTGAGGCAGATCAGCGCATGGGAACGCGCATGCGCCAGCAGCGTCTTGAGCTCGGCCGCACGGTAAGGCATATGCACCGGCGACATCACCGCTCCGATGCGAGCGATCGCGAGGTAGGCGATCAGGAATTCCTCGACGTTGGGGAGCTGCACCGATACGACGTCGCCGCGGCCGAGGCCCAGCGCGTGCAGCCCGGCCGCAAAGCCCTCGGCGCGCTCGCGCAGGTCCTTGTACGTGAGCGCGCCCCGCGGCCCGTTCACGGCGCTACGCAGCGGCGTACCGCCGGCGCGGTGCTCGAGCCAGCCGGCCAGCGTATCGTTCGCCCAGAATCCGCCGGCAATGAAGCGACTCACCTGCTGCGGATCGAAGCCAACCGCGCCGCGCAGCGCCAGCGCGTCCTCACCGAAGCCGCCGCGCTCTTCGTGCGGCACGTAGCGTTCCGGGTTGAACCGATGACCGCGACCGAGCTCATAGAGCCGCTGATAGCTGCGGCGCCGGAAGCGCCTCACCTCGGTCAGCAGCCGGATCACGAGGACTTGGTCCCGCGTAAGCCCGATCGCTTGCGCGATCTGCGCGTCGCTCATTCCGAGGTCGGCGCGCTCGGCTTCGATGCGCGCGAACTCGAGCCGGCGGATCGGGTCGCCGCGGCGGACCTGGACATTGTTGCTCATGTTCCAGATGGCGTCGGCGTAGCTCGCGATCATGGCGTCGGTAACGCCGACCTGGCTGAAGGTGAACCCGCGCGGCACGACCTAGGCTTTCTTGTCGGCAGCCTGCGCGCGCCGGATCGGATCGGCGAGCGGTGCGCGCGTTGCGATGGGACACACGCGCATGCACTCAAAGCACTGCGCGAGCAGCCCGCCGGAGCCAACCGACATCTTGTACCAGAGGAGGCCATTGTCCGGATCGAAAAGCGCTTCCTCGCGCGCGCGCGCATCGGGCGCTGCCAGGGCATCGGCCAGCGCGCCGGGCACAGCTTCGTATTGCTGGGTCATTTCCGCGCACTTCGCCATGTCATAGCGCATCTCGGCCTGTTGGCCGCGCTCGTCGATGTCGCCGGAGAGGCATTGCACCGGACAGAATTTCATGCACGGCGTCTGGCCGGTCTTGCGGTGCATCTCTACGCACGAAGGCGCCGGGCACGGATTCGACTCGAGCGGCCGGTCCGGCGGCAGCCACAGCTCGGTGAAAATGGACGCGTAGTACATGTAGCCGAACTCGGGGTGCAGCAGGATGTCGCCGGCAAGGGAGCGGGCGCCGATGCCGGCGAGCTCCGCGTGCAGCTTCAGGCTCTGCAGCGGGATGCGCGCGCCGCCTTCGGGGTCCATGTCCGGCGGGCAATAGACGGAGCGGGCGCGGAAAGTACTCTCGATGAAGAAGGCGCAGCCGTAGGCGACGGAGTATCCGCGTCCCTCGGTGCTGCCGAAATACGCGAACGCCTTGCTGGGCAGGCTCCATGCGCCCTGCGTCTGGCCGCCGACGCCGACCGAGATCACCGAGCGCACGTTGGGCAGGATGTCGCGCGGCCGGTGCCCGGGCGGCGCCACCAGGTCGATGGCATCGAGATCGGCGATGCCAACCGCGAGCGCGCCCTTGCGCTTGCAGTATTCGACGATGCGCGCTTTGGCTTGCGCCGGGTCCACGTTTGCGGCTTGGGGCGGCATGGCGAAGGATTTTATGCGATAGACTGAAACGAGGAATCGGCATGACCCTGCAGACGAACGGCCGCGTGCCCTTTCACGCCGATCACATCGGCAGCCTCCTGCGTCCGAAGAAATTGCGCGACGCGTTCCGCGCGCACGCCGAAAAGC